>CAYQNT010000080.1:0-12151 GCA_964418865.1 uncultured Rikenella sp. | reverse complement strand
TATTTGGTGACGCTAGCTTTGATGTGGCCATGTCAGCATTCGGGGTACGCAATTTTGAAGATACGGTTGCCGGGCTGACGGAGATGTGCCGGGTACTCAGGCCGGGAGGGATGGTTATGGTGCTGGAGTTTTCCAGGCCTTCATGGTTCCCTCTGAAACAGATATATGGACTTTATTTCAGGAAGGTGCTCCCGGGGATAGGCAGGAAAGTGTCAGGCGACGCTGGTGCATATACATATCTTCCTGAGTCAGTTATGGCATTCCCCGACAACGAAAAATTTCTCGATATTCTTATCCGGTCCGGGTTCACCAATGCCAGACAGAAGCGGCTCACCGGCGGTATAGCAAGCATCTATTATGCATTCAAGCCCTGAGGATTACGGGGCACAACAATTTTCGGTATTTTTCGTTTCTTAACAAGGATTCATATACGCGTGTTTAAAAGAACTGTCATAATTCTCTTTCTTCTTTTACCTCTGATGGTAACAGCCCAGAAAGCGAAGCCCAGGAATGACTCGAATTATGACGAGAGGCTGTTGCATTTCGGCTTCAGCATGGGAGTCAACACAATGGATTTCAAGGTTAAGATGAAACCCGGCTCTAACCTCCGGGCTGAAGTTGTTTCGCTCAAGCCAGGCATAAACATACAGATAGTTACTGATTACAGGCCCGCACTAAACCTTGACCTGAGGTTTCTACCCGGTGTCTCGTTCGGCCAGAGGAATATCAATTTTTATGAAGAAGGGGTAAGGGTCTTCGAGGACCAGCTTGAATCATCATTCCTTGAGTTTCCTCTCTTGCTTAAATATAAGGGGATGAGGCTAAATAACTCAAGACCTTATCTTATAGGGGGAGTGAATTTTAGATATGATCTGGCGGGGAAGAAAGAGTATGAAAACCCGGCATCAAGCGGAGGAGGGAGCTATCTGAGGCTCAATAAGGCGGATTACTATTATGAGGTGGGAGCAGGAATAGATTTCTATCTTCCCTATTTCAAACTCACCATAGAGGCGAAGATGTCTAACGGCCTGCGGAATGTGCTGGATAATAACCCTGATTTTCCTCCCCGTTTCAATCAGATTGAGTCATTGAGGTCCCAGATGTGGGTCCTATCCTTCCATTTTGAGTAGTTATGGCCCAGGAGCTTAACCTTGTGCTGCCTCCGCAGACGGCTTTTGATGAGGCCGCCCTGAGGGGATACCTCGAAAAAAAGACCGGCAGGCATGATTTTGCCGTGCGCATCATCAGGCGCTCAGTAGATGCACGACAGCCGGAGATAAAGGTTAGCCTGACCGTTCAGGTCATTGACCCTGATGAGTCTCCAGAGGAGATACTGCCAATGAGACTGACTGATGTGTCACAAGCCCGTGAGGTGCTTATTGCAGGCTGTGGACCCGCAGGGCTCTTTGCGGCCATCTCTCTCATTGAGGCCGGACTGAAGCCGGTGATACTTGAACGGGGCAGGGAGGTGAGAGAGCGCAAAAAGGATGTGGCAGCCATCAGCACAAGGCATATAGTGGAGCCTGACTCTAATTATTGTTTTGGTGAAGGCGGGGCCGGAACCTTCTCTGACGGGAAGCTCTATACAAGATCAAAAAAGAGGGGCGATAACCGCCGGGTGCTCGAACTGCTTGTGCTGCACGGAGCTAACCCTGCCATTCTTTACGAAGCCCACCCTCACCTCGGCACAGACAGGCTTCCCGGTGTTATAACTGCAGTAAGAAAAAGTATTACAGATGCCGGTGGCGAAGTACTGTTCGGTAAGCGTATATCCGGACTGATGGTCGAAAGGGGCATCTTCAGGGGTGTAGCGGTCAATGGCAATGAGACATTTTTGGCAGATGATATTATACTTGCTACAGGTCATTCGGCGCGGGATGTCTATCATTCCCTTTCAGAGGCTGGGGTGAGGCTCGATTTCAAGCCGTTTGCCATGGGTGTCAGGGTTGAACACCCACAGGAGCTGATAGACCGTATACAATATCACGGCAAGCCGAGAGGCGAATACCTCCCCGCTGCTGCATATACTCTTGTGACACAGGTTGACGGACGTGGTGTATACTCGTTCTGCATGTGTCCCGGAGGCTTCATGGTGCCCGCGGCAACCAGCCCCGGAGAGGTGGTGGTGAACGGCATGTCACCGTCGCACCGTAACTCGCGCTGGGCAAACAGCGGCATAGTGACCGGAATCACGGAAGAGGATGCCCTGAATCACGGTACCGGCCCGTTGGCCGGGGTGGAATACCAGTCGTTCCTCGAGAAGATGGCATGGCGGGAGGGAGGGATGACACAGCGTGCACCTGCACAGCGCCTTACTGATTTTATTGAGGGGAGAGCCTCAGCAACCCTGCCGGAGGGATCTTACTTCCCCGGCCTGACAGCCTCATCGCTGCACGAGTGGCTCCCCACTGATATGGCCATGCGGCTGCGTCAGGGATTCAGGGATTTCGGGCGGAAGATGAGTGGTTACATCACTGACCAGGCACTGGTGGCCGCGGTGGAGTCGCGCACCTCCTCACCGGTCAGGATAGTACGTGATCCGGAAACGCTTAATGCTGTGGCAACAGAGGGACTATATCCGGCAGGTGAGGGGTCAGGCTATGCAGGAGGGATCGTTTCCTCGGCTGTTGACGGCATGCTGGTAGCTACCACCATTGCAAAAAAGCATCGGCAGAAGGAATGAGGCAATATGCCCGGAGCTCAGCTCTGTGACCCGTCTTGAAGAGTCTTTAGAAAACTTTGTCTATACAGATAATTTCAAATCCTTAATACACCATAAATTCAAATTCAATCACTTACCCTGATCCTTCTTTCAGAAGAATGGCAGGGCTTGTTCCAACAAATTGATTTTTTATTTGTTAAGAAGATTATTGCTTTTATATGAAATTGACAAAATGAATTTTTGCTAATCTTGTATCATTGAATTGTTAAGGAACAAATCTCAAACCTGGAGACTAACCTGATGGTTATTTGCCTGATGAACTAATAAATGAATATCATATAGGTATCTTGCACCTGATGGGTGGGTCATTTTCAAAAGATAAAATCTGAATAACCTGTTAAGATCAATTTTTATAAAATAAAGCCGAACATGTCACAAAAGACTTTTTTTTGTATCGACGCCCATACTTGTGGAAACCCTGTAAGGCTGATAGCAGGAGGCGGACCTATACTAAACGGGCAAACAATGTTTGAAAAACGGATTCATTTCATGAATGAATTTGACTGGATCAGACAAGGATTAATGTTTGAGCCCAGGGGAAACGACATGATGTCAGGCAGTTTCATTTACCCTCCCAGTAATCCGGAAAACGATTTTGGAATTCTTTTTATTGAAACAAGTGGTTGTCTCCCAATGTGCGGGCATAGTACTATCGGAACTGTTACAGCTGCAATCGAGATGGGATTAATATTCCCAAAAAAGCCTGGGTTTCTGAATATCGAAGCTCCGGCAGGCCTGATTAAGGTAGAGTACGGTGTGGAGTCAAAAAAGGTGAAATGGGTGAGGTTTACAAATGTTGCATCTTATCTTGCAGGAAGAGATCTTGAGATAGAATCACCCCATCTGGGAAAGATTATTTTTGATGTTGCGTACGGTGGAAATTATTATGCCATAATTGATCCTCAGGAAAACTTCAAAGGAATTGAACATTACACGGCAGAACAATTGATTGTATATAGCAGACCCATAAGACAGGCAATTAACGAGCATTTTTCATTTTCACACCCCGAAAATCCCATGATTGCGGGCGTGAGTCATGTACAATGGACAGGTAAAACCATTGATGAAAAGGCAGACGCCCGTAATGCAGTGTTTTATGGAGACAAAGCCATTGACCGCTCCCCATGCGGTACAGGCACATCCGCTCGCATGGCTCAGTGGTTTGGACGAAATAAACTCCGGGTAGGAGATATATTTATACATGAAAGTATTATCGGAAGCCAGTTTATCGGAAGAGTGGAAGCACAGACGAAAGTCGGACAGTACGATGGAATTATTCCTAGTATTGAAGGCTGGGCACGCGTTACAGGTTACAATACAATCATTATTGACGAAGAGGATGATCCTTTTGCCCATGGATTTCAGGTTATTTAACTTCTTAAGGTAATTGGCATTGAAAAGAATACTTATTTTAGGCGGAGGCTCAATAGGCTTGTTCTCAGCATATTATCTTCATAAGAAAGGATACAGCGTAACCGTTGTCGACAGACATGATTTCACCAATGGTTGCTCCTTTGGCAATGCCGGGCTTATAGTACCCAGTCATATTTCACCTATGGCTTCTCCTGGATATGTAAGAAGCGGCATTAAAATGTTATTCAATCAAAATTCACCTCTTGCCCTGAAAATGCCACCTTCAATGGATTTCATAAGATGGGCTGCACGTTTCTATTTTATTGCCACAAAAAAACATGTTGAAAAATCAATTCCTGTTCTAAAAGATATATGCCTTTTCAGCCAGTCGCTGTTCAGGGAACTTGGCAATGACTCTGAGATTGGGTTCAAGTTGAATGAAAGAGGCTTATTGATGCTTTACAAGACAAAGAAGATGGAGCATGAAGAGATTGAAGGGGCCCGGCAGGCTAACAAATACGGCATAACAGCAGAAATTCTTTCAGCTTCTGATGTTCGTAAGATGGAAAAGAATGTATCAGCCAATGTTCTCGGAGGGATTTACTACCCTGGTGACAATCATCTTGATGCCCGCGAACTAATGAACGCATTGGTAAACTATCTTAAGACAAACGGGGTAACCCTTATTGATAATTGCGAAATTAAAGAGATTAAAAGAAAAGGGAAATTGGGTACCGAGCTGGTGGCTCAAAAAGAAAATTATGAATTTGACGAGTTAGTGATAGCAGCTGGGACATGGAGCGCTGAATTACTTAAAACAATTGGTATTAAAATTTCACTTCAACCCGGGAAAGGCTATAGTTTCACAATCAAAACAGACACGAACATTAATTATCCTGCTTTATTGACTGATGTAAAGGTTGCTGTCTCTCCTGGCTCTGAGGGTATCATCCGTTTTACCGGCGGCATGGAGCTGGGATATTTCAATACCCAAATAAACGAATCGCGGTTATTACAAATAGAAAAATCCATCACTGATTACTACCCTGAAATAAATGATATCAAAATAAAGACTGATTCTGTCTGGCAGGGACACAGGCCCTGCTCCTTTGATGGGCTTCCCTACATAGGTAAGGCCTCTGGTTTTGATAATGTTTATATCGCTACTGGGCATTCAATGTTAGGCATAACCCTTGGCCCGGCTACTGGTAAATTAATTAGCGAATTAGTAGGTGATGAACCATCTTCTCTTGACTTAAGGCCTTTTAGTCCAGACAGGTAGAATTGTTATTTTTGTAACCAGGAATCTACTTTCCTTAGAATGCAGGTTAATAGATTATAGGACTGTTTTAGCGGGGATTACAGAACCTCAGACCCGCCTCCTCCTGGCAAACTCCGAACATACAATAGCGGCGGCCATGCTGACATTAAGTGACTCTATGCCTGCCAGTGCCTTGTCAGGCCCGGGGATGGTGATGCGCTTTGTGACGTGACGGAGAAGCTCTTCAGAAATACCCCTTGATTCGTTCCCGAAAAGGATAATACCCTCGTTGGCAAGCTCACTGTCGTAGATTAAACTCCCGTCCGTGGTAGTTCCATAAACCTCCAGACCATCAGTGACAGCTTTCCCAAGCATCTCTTCCAGTGGTGTGTACCATGCTTTTACATGAATAAAGGCACCCATGGTGGCCTGTATCACCTTCGGATTGTAAAAATCAACACAGTCAGGTGAACATACAATATTCCCCATACCAAACCAGGCGGCTATACGTATGATGGTGCCCAGATTACCCGGGTCCTGAATATACTCCAGCACCGGCGTCAGCCTGCCTGCAAGTATACTGTCAGAGAATTCTCTCTTTACCATAGGTGCCACTGCAAGGACGTTATGCGGTGTGCGGAGCGAGCTTATACGCCTGAGCTCATCATAGTTGACAACCACAGTCTCATCTGCACCACTGGTAACAGCCTCCGGCTCACTGTCGATCCATTCCGGCTTTCCGGCAAGCAGCATGACCCTGTTCCCCGCAAGGATATATTCCCTTACAAGCTTGTCACCCTCGATGACAAAAAGCAGATTCTCTTCCCTGACCTTCCTTTTCTGGAGAGAGAGTATCATTTTTATCTGGCTCCGGGTGATGGTCTTGTGCATCTTTATGTGATTGAATATAGAGTTTAAAATGGTATATTTGCCTGCACTATCCTTTCCGGAAAAGTGATCCGTCAGAGAGCAAATATAAAAATTACTGGTCCCAAACTGCTTCTGCTGGTGACTATAATTTTTTTCGCGTCCTCGTGCAATCCTACAAAATATGTCCCATCGGGTGAGATGCTCCTGAACAGCAATGAGCTGGCGGTGCATGGAGCAGGTGTGCCACTGCCATCTACAGTCAGCAAGAGCGCCATGAAACCTTATATCAGGCAGCAGCCAAACAAGAAAATATTTGGCGCAAGATTTCACCTCGGACTCTACAACCTGTCAAATGTTGAAAAGGAAAAGGGGCTGAACGGATGGCTTAGGAAGATAGGAGAGGAGCCGGTCATTTTCGACCCTGCGGCCGCTGACAGATCTGCCGGACAGATGGAGAGCTACCTTCTGTCGAAGGGATTCTTTAATGCCAGTGTATTGGATACGGTCAGAACGGAAAAGGATGAAGTCAGGGTGGTGTATGACATAAATCCCGGCAGGCCATATACCATCGGCGACATACGCTATGACATACAGGACACCATCCTGCAGAGCCTCGTTATGATAGATACAATGAACTGCACTATCGAGCGGGGAATGATATATGATGTTGACCTCTTGCAGCGCGAACGCCAGAGACTGGAACGCTTCATCAGAGACATTGGCTTTTATGCCTTCTCCACGGAGGATATTTACTTCCGCATAGACAGTGCGCTGATGAGCCACCAGGTCATTGTCTATTATGTAGTCTCAAAGAGAACTACTGTAGATAACATGGGGAGGCAGACTACGAGCAATCACCAGATGTACCGTATAAGGGATATTTACATGCTCACCGATTTTGATCCCAGGATGTCACTGACAGGAGGCGAAGCATACACCCTGAGTTTTGACACCACGTACTACAGAGGGGTTCACTTTATCGCGCCGCCAGGCAGGACTATGGTCAAGCCTGACGTGCTTTTACAGGCGCTCTATGTATCACCCGGATCACTCTTTAGCGTGACTAATGCTGAGCAGACGGAGTCACACCTTGCCGATCTCAAGAACCACAGGCTGGTGAACATCTCATTTATTGATGCGGTGAGCGTCACAGGCGCCAGGAGGGATGAGGGCATGCTTGACTGCATAATTCAGCTTACTCCCCTGCAGAGACAGTCGTTCACCGTAGAGCTGGAGGGAACAAACACTGGTGGCAACCTGGGAGGTGCACTCAACCTTATATATCAGAATAAAAGCCTGCTAAAAGGAGCTGAGATATTCAGCCTGAAGCTCAAAGGAGCATATGAGACCCTGACTGAGGCTGTGACAGGATTCAAAAATACCCAGCAGTTTGGTATAGAGGCCGGACTGAGGATACCGAAGTTCATGATACCTTATCGTGCCAGAGAGAGCTTCATACGAAACCATGACCCGAAGACAGTGCTGCAGGCAGGGTATAACTATCAGAAGCTGCCCGTATATGCCCGCTCAGTGGCAACCATCTCTCTTGGTTACTCATGGACCGGCAACAAGTACACCAAGTTCAATGCCACTCCACTCTCTTTCAATCTTGTAAAACTGCATTATATCAATCCTCAGTTCCAGGCACAGATAGACACCATGTCATACCTGGCTTACTCATTACGTGACGTAAGGATTGTCGGAGGACGATATGACTTTGTCTTCAACAACCAGATGATACAGAAGTCAAAAGATTTCTGGAACATCAGGTTAGGAGTTGATATGGCAGGTAACCTTCTTGAGGTTGCTTATAAAGCAACTAAAGCGGACAAAGCCTCTGACGGCAACTATCATCTGCTGGGGCAGCCATTTGCACAGTTCCTCAAGGGAGAGATCGATGCAGCCTATAACTACAGGATCAATCACCTGAGCAGTGTTGTCTACAGGTTCTTTGCCGGTGTAGGATGGCCTTACGGCAATTCGGAAGTGATGCCCTTTGAGGAGCAGTATTTTGGTGGTGGATCCAACGATATCAGGGCATGGATGGTCAGGACGCTGGGACCCGGTTCCTACTTGCTTCCTGAAAGCTCGTTCATTAACCAGACCGCTGATATGAAACTGGAGGCAAATATTGAGTACAGGTTCAAGCTGTTCTGGATACTTGAAGGCGCAACCTTTATAGATGCGGGTAATATATGGACCATCAGGACTGATCCAGACAGGCAGGGGAGTGCTTTTAAGATCGGCAGCTTCCTTGATGATATCGCAGTGGGTACGGGTGTCGGGCTACGGTTTGACATCAAATTTGTGCTGCTGCGCGCCGATTTCGGTCTTAAGCTGCGTGACCCCCAGCAAAGAGAAGGATCAAAATGGATACCTGCATTCAGACCTTTTGACCGCAAGCAGGATATTACTATGGTGATCGGAATCGGATATCCGTTCTAAAAAATGTCGCACCGCTGTGCGGAGCTCCAGTTCCCAGTCTTCAGTCTTCAGTCTACAGTCTTCAGTCTTCAGTCTCCAGTCTCCAGTATTAAGTCTGACTGGCTGACTGCCGACTGCCGACCGCTGACTGCCGACTGCCGACTGCCGACTGCCGACTGCTGACTGCCGACTGCTGACTGCCGACTGCTGACTGCCGACTGCTGACTGCCGACCGCTGACTGCCGACTGCCGACCGCTGACTGCCGACTGCTGACTGCTGACTGCCGACTGTAGACTGTTTTTTTATTGCTCTTGACATTAAGTTTTATTTTGCATAAATTGCCATATCTCTTGCTGCAAAACGAGTGAAATCTTTCAGAAAGATCTTTACTACGCTGATCGGGTTTGATCGTCGTGAGAGGCGGGGTACCTACATCCTGTCTGTGATGCTTGTTGTCTTGCTCGTGGTGAGGCTGGTGGCGTTCAGTCCCGGCAAGGTGCCTGAAGATGTTGCTATCCTTGCCTCCCTGACGCCGGTGGCCGGCAGTGAGCAGTCTGGCGCGAATGAGGCAGTACGGCTGCCCGTGCTCTTCAGCTTTGATCCTAACGATGCCACATATGATGATCTGTTAAAGCTGGGACTCACAGAAAGACAGGCACACACTCTGATGAACTATCGAAGCAGCGGCGCACATTTCCGCCGACCGGAGGACCTCCTCAAGGTCTACGGTGTTGACTCCGCCACCGCATTACGGCTTATACCCTATATCATAATAGCAGATAAAAGCCCTGACAGAAGGAGAGATGGATTGCCTAATAAGGATGCGCTTACTGAAAAGCTGTTCTCAGATAGAGCGCAGAGCTCGCCCGGTGCCACTGAAAAGCTGTCATCAGATAGGATGCAGAGGTCACCTGGTGCCACTGAAAAACTCTCTTCAGATGGAGCAGTTAGGTTTTCTTCCGGCAGTGAGAGGCCTTCTTATGGCAGTGAGAGGCCTTCTCATGGCAGTGAGAAGAGCTTAGCTACAGCGCGGAAGCTATTTTCGAAACCACTGACAGACCTCAACAGGTGCACTGCCCTGGAGCTTGCCCAACTGCCGGGCATAGGGCCGGTCCTCTCGGAGAGGATCGTCAGGTATCGCAGACTCCTGGGCGGATTTATAGATACCCAGCAGCTGGGCGAGGTTTACGGTCTTGACAGCACCGTCATCAGCCTCATCACACCGCATCTGACACTGACGTTTGACTCTGTAACGCCCATTGTGCTTGACAGCGCATCATTCGGTGATCTTGCCCGTCATCCCTATGTGGGCTACGAAACAGCACGCGCTGTAACCAGATACAGGTCTATTGCCGGATCACCCCTGACACTGGGTGTTATGGTTGACCAGAGTGTCATTACACATCAGCAGGCTGAGCGCTTGGCTCCTTATGTGAAGCCCTCGCCGGGGACTGCCGGTGATGATTACGAATTTATTTCGTCAAAAGTTTTGAAATGAATTTCATACGTATTAATTTTGCGGCTCGATTTTAACATAAAGTTCAACTATGATCATAGTACCGGTAAAAGAAGGCGAGAACATTGACAGGGCTCTTAAGAAATTCAAGAGAAAGTTCGAGAAGACGGGTGTTATTCGCGAGCTCAGATCACGTCAGGCTTTCATCAAACCTTCGGTCCGCCGCAGGGAAGAGAGAAAAAAAGCCGTATACGTTCAGCATCTCCAGCAGGAAGAGGAATAGACCCTCTGCTGTCTGTACCGCCACATAACATAAACTAAATCAGGTTCCTTTCATGGAAAAAAAGGAATCGTTCCTTCAATACATTCGTTCCGAGAAGCGCTATTCCCGGAATACCGTCATTTCCTATAAAAACGATCTGGATCAGTTTTTCGAATGGCTCTCTGAGAATAATTGCAGCGCTGTTGCTGATTCAATAAGCCATGCTGATGTCAGGGGCTGGATGGTCTCCCTTCTGGAAGGAGGAGCTGCCACGAGCACCGTTCACAGAAAGATGTCAGCCCTCAGGGCTTTCTTTTGTTACCTTCGTAGGATGGAGGTTATCAGGGTTGACCCGATGTCAGGACTGAAGCTCCCAAAGAAGGCAAAACAGCTACCGGTATTTGTTGCTGAAGAGGCGCTTAACAAGTTGCTTGATGATTTTCAGTTCGGTGATAATTTTTCAGGTATACGTGATAAGACAATTGTGGAATTTTTGTATCTTACTGGCATGAGGAGGTCGGAATTGATTGACCTGCGTGACGAGGACGTGGATCTCTTCTCAGGGCAGGTGAGAGTGACGGGGAAACGAGGTAAGCAGAGGGTAATCCCTCTCGCCACCGGCTTCATTAAATCAGTGGAATTATATCTCTCTGCGCGGAAAGAGTCAGCCCTCTCCGCAGAGTGGTTTTTTGTTACCAACAGGGGGAACAAAATGTACGACAAGGGTGTTTACAATATTGTGAAGAGATATCTTTCCATGGTGACAACTGTTGAGAAGAAGAGCCCGCACGTACTGAGGCATACTTTTGCCACACACATGCTGAATCACGGGGCTGACCTCAACTCTATAAAGGAGCTTCTTGGCCATGCAAGCCTGTCGGCTACCCAGGTCTACACTCATAATACGTTTGAACAGTTAAAGAAAGTATACAAACAGGCTCATCCAAGAGCTTAAAAAACAATAAACTAACAGGAGGTACTGCCATGAATATCCAGATCCATTCGCTTAAGTTTAATGCAGACAAGAAATTACTTGATTTTGTGACACAAAAGGTTAACAAGTTATCCCTGGTAAGTGATGATATTGTCAATGCTGAAGTGTTTCTGAAGATAGAACATGATGATGAGAGAGAGAATAAGATTACGGAGATTAAGATGGACTATCCCGGGGGGCCGCTTTTTGCCCGCAAGCAAAGCAAGACATTTGAAGAAGCAACGGACATGGTTGTTGCAGCTCTTAAGCGACAGATAGTCAAACAGAAGGGTAAGATGCGCAGTGTGTAATAATACCGCATCAAAAAAACTTCATATAAATTTGAGTTTTGAATTTTTAATTTCTACATTTGCAAACCGATTTTTGAGGGTAATTCCTTAGAAATCGGTCGTTCTTTCAAATGCCGATGTAGCTCAGTTGGCCAGAGCAGCTGATTTGTAATCCGCAGGTCGGGGGTTCGAATCCCTTCATCGGCTCATTATAAGATGAGTATGAATGTTTAACCAGGCATGCTCTGTAAAGAAGGGGAGATACCAAAGCGGCCAACTGGGGCAGACTGTAAATCTGTTGTCTTAAGACTTCGTAGGTTCGAATCCTGCTCTCCCCACTCTTACAGTGACTGCAAATTTGCACTCTTTCCCTTGAGGGAGCCCGGGTGCCGGTAAAAGATATAAGCGGGAGTAGCTCAGTTGGTAGAGCATTAGCCTTCCAAGCTAAGGGTCGCGGATTCGAATCCCGTCTCCCGCTCAGTACGCCGATGTAGCTCAGGGGTAGAGCACTTCCTTGGTAAGGAAGGGGTCATGAGTTC
>CAYQNT010000079.1:0-12311 GCA_964418865.1 uncultured Rikenella sp. | reverse complement strand
AAACCGGTTTGGCCGGTAATACCAATTTTCAACATACTTTAAATATATCAGATAGCCGTTGCATAAATAGCTTCGGCAATGCTGTTAAACCAAAGAATTTGTGATTAATTGAACGAATAGGAGAGTTTGATAAACATGCTGGATGAATTGTAATACAAATCACCGAAATCAACGGCTCCTATTAGTCCAATACTTATATCATTATTAAGCTTGCGATCTAAAGCAAAATAACCAGAGAACTGGTCCTGTTGACCAAAAATGCCGTATGCGCCAGGGTTTGGAATATCGGTAGATTGTTCCTGATCAGTAGTCCAATAAGTCCCAAAATTCCTTGACCATGATGCTTTCAGCAAACAATCAACTTCTTTGAATGAGCCTTCAAAACCAACATGTAAGGCGTACAACCGGTTGTTAATAAAATATTCCTCAGGAGCAGCTGGCAGTTCATTCCTTACCACATCTCTGGTACCGATAAATGGAGTTCCCAATCCAATACCATTGTAGGACCAGCCATTAATATATTCACCATGCAAATAGTATCCCTCGTAGGGTGAACCATAGGTTGGTGACCATGGCTCACCGGCCTGGTTTTTAGTGTAAAGAAATTCAAATAATAGCCGGTGCCAGGAGAAAGCATCCTGACTTTTATTCTTGTGTCTAAGACTAACTCCATTTAACCCATCCTGAATGTTTGCAAGTTTTGAAAGCGCTCCACCCTCAAAAAAGTTCTGCCTATATAGTAACAAAGTAACATTTTTAAAGTCATATTCAATACCGATATCAATAGATCCTAAATGGTTACCTAACCGAGTTGCCTCAATAATGCCATTATTATATCTCTTACCACTTAAAACATAAAGAAAGGATTGAAATTGAGAAAGTTCAAAATCACGAGTGTAGAAATCGTTTCCATTTCCCCATACTACCTGATGGTTAAAACCGCCATACACCTTAAGATTCCATGAGGGTTTGCCAAATCGGCCATATAATGACTTCTGGTGAAGAAAGACATTTACGTGAGCAGTATCATTTCCGTCAAACCATCTTCTCATCGGCACAGATCCCATCCAGCCATGAGAAAAATTACCCTTGAATGCAAACAGCTCGCCGAACCAGGGGAGAGTCCAGAAGTCGCGGACAGACAATTCAATCTCAGGAATACCGAGATTAGTTCCGGAGATAGCCCATGAGCCTGAAGTCAGTGTAGTATCACAAAGGCCTGTGATCTTTTTTGACCGGCCAGCCCTTAGTTCAAAGATTCCAAGTCTCACCTTGCCATATCCTTCTATCAGGGTCAGGTTGGATCCCTGTCCCACGTTCGCACGGCCCTCAAACGAGGCACCCCAGTCAAAAAGCCTGTCGCCTGAAAGATCATAATCTTTACGTGCTGACCCGATAAAACTTAATGAGGCTCCGTCAAGCGGAATACTTCCAAACTGATTCGACCGTAACCAAAAAGGCACCTGTCCATTTGAGGTATAACCACCCCAACCATCAATTTTAAAAGAGAGGTTGTTGTCCTGGGTGTGGATAATACCAATATGTATAAAAGCCAGTAGCAAAACAAGAAATAAACTCTTATTCATAAGCTCATGATAAATGGTTAGATAATTAAGGTGCTACTGGTGTTACTATGGCTCGAAAACCATCTCAGGATTCTCATTCATTACATCATGCCGGATGAACCGAAGAGTTAACAAAAGTTCCCGGGTCTCATCTAGAGTCAGTCGGTGTGTGTTATGGGAGTTGTACTCCTCTACCGTCGAAATCTCTTCCGTCCCCTCAGTAAAGAACTTATTGTAGTTCAGGTCGCGGGTATCGGCAGGGATCCTGTAGAAATCTCCAATATCTTCAGCCTTAACCATCTCCTCGCGGTTTACTAGGGTCTCAAAGAGTTTTTCGCCGTGGCGCGAACCTATTACTTTTATCTCAGAGGCAGATTTGTAAAGCTCTTTTATTGCCTGAGCCAGGATTGCTATTGTTGTGGCAGGAGACTTCATAACGAATATGTCTCCGTTACCTCCATTCTTGAATGCAAATAAAACCAGGTCAACAGCACTCTCAAGGCTCATCATGAACCTGGTCATATTAGGATCTGTGACCGTAATAGGCTGATTGAGCTTCATCTGATTAACGAACAGGGGAATGACCGATCCCCTGGATGCCATGACGTTGCCGTACCTGGTGCCGCAGAAGATGGTGCCACTGCCATTGAGATTACGAGACTTGGCAACCATCACCTTCTCGCTCAGCGCCTTTGTCATTCCCATCGCATTAATAGGATAGACAGCTTTGTCAGTGCTAAGCACTATAACCTTTTTTACATGGTGAGCCTGAGCAGAGTCAAGCACATTCTCGCAGCCAAGAACATTAGTCCTGACCGCCTCTGCCGGGAAAAACTCGCACGAGGGGACCTGCTTAAGAGCAGCTGCATGAAAAACGTAGTCAACACCCTTCATGGCATTGTCAATGCTCCGTATGTCACGAACGTCGCCGATGAAGTACTTGATCTTCGGGTTCCCGTAGAACTGCCGCATATCGTCCTGCTTCTTCTCATCGCGACTAAAAATCCTTATCTCGCGAATATCAGTATCAAGGAACCGACGCAGGACAGCATTGCCAAACGAGCCCGTCCCGCCGGTAATCAGTAAACATTTTCCGTTAAAGTCCATAGTTTTTATCTACAACAGAAGCACCCAGCGAATAACACTGTGTTAAACTGTTGGTTGTTTTGTCTTAAACTTACCGTTGGTTGATTTATATTCAGGTATAAGGTCTTTCATTATGAGTACGACTTCCTCACTGGAATAAGAATACAAATTCTTAAGCAGCAGGTCAATCTCTGAAAGGATGACCTTGCCACTGATTTCCTCCACATGAGCTTTTTTGATCTTCGGATGATGCGTGGGCAGCGTTTTTTCAGAATCAGTTAGCAGTTCTTCGTAAAGCTTTTCCCCGGGACGAAGCCCCGTATAAACTACTTGTATGTCTTTGTCAGGAATAAACCCAGAGAGCTTAATCATGGCTTTTGCCAAGTCAGCAATCTTGACCTGCTGTCCCATATCGAAAACGAAGATCTCTCCTCCCTGCCCCATGAATCCTGCTTCGAGTACCAGCTGGCATGCCTCCGGGATAGTCATGAAATACCGATACACTTCAGGATGTGTAACCGTGACAGGGCCTCCACTTTCTATCTGCTTTGCAAAAATAGGAATCACAGAACCGTTGGAGCCCAAGACGTTACCAAATCTTGTTATAATAAATTGTGTGCTATGACCGTCCTCCTGAGCTTTGGATTGAACCACTTTTTCGCACAGACGTTTTGATGCGCCCATCACACTCGAGGGATTGACTGACTTATCAGTTGAGATCATCACAAATTTCTCCACTGAATACTTAATGGCCATATCTGTGACAATCCTGGTCCCTCCTACATTAACCCTTATGGCTTCATGCGGATTCTCCTCCATGAGCGAGACATGCTTGTATGCTGCAGCATGAAACACAATGTCAGGTCTGTAATCATTAAATATCTGATTCATCCTGAATTCATTCGTCACGTCTGCAGGAAGTATTTGGAATCTGGCATCGAGGAACTTTTCCCTCAGCTCATTCTGAAGATAGAAAAGAGGTGTCTCAGCCTGGTCGACGAGGATCACCCTCTCTGCCTGGAAGCTGGTAAGCTGACGGGCAATCTCCGAACCTATCGAGCCGGCAGCACCTGTAATCAGGATGGTCTTGCCATGTAGTCCTTTCTTGATAAGATTGATATTAAGCTTGATCGGGGCCCTCCCCAAAAGATCCTCAAGGGCAACGCGCCTAAATTGGGGCATCCTGAGCTGTCCGGCAACCCACTTATCAACCTCCGGAGTATCAAGTACTTCCAGACCTATATTGACAGACGATCGAATGATGCTGCCCTTTTTGTCGACACTGAGTTGCTTTATGGCAATTATCAGACTATCGATATTGTTCTCACTTAAAAATTCAGGTGTCAGCACCGAATCACTATAGACAGGTATGCCGTTAATCTTTTTCCCTTGAAGGTTTTTATCATCATCAATAAACCCTGATACATGAAAGCCATAACGTGAATCACTAAGGATGACTCTTTTAACCACGAATCCCAGTTCTCCTGCTCCATAGATCAATACTCTCTTTTTACTTATCGATATTTCAGTAGCAAATCTGAAAAGAAGTTTGATCAATAACCTGACAAAGAATAAAAATATACTGACAGCCCCATAATGTATAAGCAATATAGATGGAGGAGTCGCCAGAATATCCGCACTATGAATAAATCCGCTGATAAAAGAGAACAGCAGCAGAGTTACAACTGAGCATGTGGTTACCACAAACAGCAGTGTTATATCAGTTAGGGTCGCATGGCGAATAAGGCCGGAATAAGAGCGGAAAAGGAGGCTGAACCCGGCATATACAGCCGTAGCAGTAAGCCCCTGGTAAATAAATAGTCCCAGTCTGTATTCCGGAATACTAAAATTGAAGCGCAGTAGGTAAGCGACAATAAATGCTACGAACACAACTGTCGTATCACCTACGAATACCATCCATCTAGGCATGGAGTGCCTCTTGAAGAAGTCAAATGATTTCTTCCTCAGGTAAAGTATCCATGCCGGGTATTCTTTTGTCATCCTTGTCTAAACAGTATTAAAATTTGATAAAACGGTAACGCAAAAACTATAGATTTAATCCCATTTCGTTGCCGTCAGGGCGTGCTCCCGCCCCGTCAGTCCCAGCTGCCTCCTTCTGTAAGCGACATTAAATGAGCTTAATTGCAACCTTATTGCAATTATTTTCTCAGTCATTATTTGTCAAAAGATGCCTGGTCCGACAAGGCAATGCATATTATATTCAAAGTGTGAATTTACATAAAGAAACGGTAGACTTCAAACGGTAGTATATCTATATCCCTCTATGATTGCACTCTTTCCGACTTTCAACCAACAATAAACAACTACTCATCTGCTTAGTTTAAACATTAACAACCTTAACTGCACCATTCGTCAAACTATCGGTTTTTTTGACGAACGTGCCATAAAATTTGACTTATACCAAAAGCTTTGTAAATAGTGAAGGCTAAATGCTATATTTGCCTCGGATTTATTCCAGGCGAGTGTAACAAAAACGACTGTTCGTCGTTCAAATGTATGTGTTGGTCAAACTAAATGGCGTATTTGTCAAATATGGGCTTATGAGATATTCCCTACCTCTTTTCTTTCTTTTTGTTGCTATAACTGTCAACGCTCAGACCCCCCTTACCATTGAGGGACAGAGTTATACAAATTCAGACGATACCTGGTATGGAGTTAATATTGCCCGTACTCAACCCACCGCACTTATTTTCAGAAATAACGCTATCACTTCCATAAACCGATTCGGGTATCTGCTTTCAGCAGGAGATGAGGTCCCGGGGGCTTATAACAACAATCTTGATGGGGCTGTTATCACAGGAAATGTAATCACATGGAACGGAACACCTACTATTGACATCATTCCGCATGGCATTTTTACAGGACACAATATCAATGTCAATATAAAATACAATTACCTTAACAGAGTGCCGATGGCAATAATCCGGAAATCCAACGGGATGACCGATATTTCTGGGGTTGTAGCATACAACATTGTAAAAGATCCAGGAATTGGGGTTGTGGTCAAGGGCATGAATGGAGTAAGAATTTATAACAATACTTTTTACACTTCCTTAACCACCTCGCAATCAAACCGTTCTTTGATTGATATTTATGAAAATCCGAGCGTTACTCCCGCAGGTTCGGCAACCGGCACCAAAATCTCCAACAATATCTTCTATACAAAAAACAGTATTAAGAATATAAGCATTACTAGCGCCTGTCTGTCCGGATTTGAAAGCGACTATAATATTTTTTACTGCGAATCAGGGACGCCTCTGTTCTTCTACTGCGGTTCCATAAAAACATTTGAGCAGTGGCAGGCGCTTGGATACGATACTCATTCCAAAGTCATCAATCCGAATTTCAAGGACTTCGTCTATTTTGCGCCGGCGGTACGGCTCGACTATGGGAAGGACCTCGGATCTACCATGGCTGAAGGTCTCTCGGTGAATGCCAGATGGGGAGTAACGAATCCTGAAACCGCAATGCAAAATGGAAAGTGGCAAGTGGGAGCCGTAATCTATAAAGAGGTTATTTCTGAGCCTCCACCCATACCTCTCTATTCCAGTTCAGCTATAAATGATGCCACACCATCAAGGCTTGAAATAACTTATAACCTTGCCCTGGCAAATATCGTCCCTGCAACTTCGGCTTTTACTGTAAGGGTCAATTCAACTACAAGGAGCGTCAGCTCCGTAGCAATTTCAGGCAGCAAAGTTACTCTAACTCTCGCAAGCCCTGTGGCGTATGGTGAGGCCGTTACTGTCGCCTACACTAAACCATCAGCCAATCAATTGCAAACTACTGCCGGAGGACAAGCAGCCACTCTCGCTGCTAAGACTGTGAATAACAATGTAGCACCATCCATTCCGGGTTATGTTAGCTCTCTCATTGAAAATGCCGCACCATTAAGGCTTGAATTAACCTATAATCTTGCACTGACAAATATCGTCCCTGCAACTTCGTCTTTCACCGTGAGGGTCGGTGTAACTACAAGGGGTGTCAGCTCTGTAGCAATCTCAGGAGTCAACGTTATTCTTACTCTCGCAAGCCCTGTGGCGTATGGTGAGGCCGTTACTGTCTCCTATACCAAGCCATCAACAAATCCATTACAAACACCAGCCGGAGGACAAGCTGCTACTCTCGCGGCACAGACTGTGACGAATAATGTGGCGCCAGCCATTCCGGCTTATGTTAGCTCCATCATTGAAAATGCCACTCCCTCGAGGCTGGAAATGAACTATAATCTTGCCCTGGCAAATATCGCGCCTGCAACTTCTTCCTTCACCGTGAGGGTTGGTGCAACTACAAGGGGAGTCAGTTCTGTAGCAATATCTGGAACCAAAATTATTCTTACTCTCACAAGCCCGGTGGCATATGGTGAGGCCGTTACTGTCGCCTATACCAAGCCATCAGCCAATCCATTGCAAACTCCAGCCGGAGGGCAAGCTGCCACTCTCGCTGCACAAACCGTGACAAACATGCGCGGCGCTCCGGTCAATCAACCGCCAACCGTTAGCATCGCTTCTCCTGCTAAAAGCACTGCCTTCGTGGCACCTGCCACTGTTACCATAGATGCAACAGCTTCTGACCCTGACGGGACTATAGTCAAAGTCGAATTTTATAACGGTACTCTTAAACTAGGAGAAAGTATAGCAGCTCCTTGGTCCTTCACATGGAAGGAAGTTCAGGAAGGCACCTATGTCATCACTGCTGCAGCTACAGACAATTCAAATTCCAGAACTGTTTCCAGCGCAGTCTCAGTTGTAGTTGAGAAAGCTGCTTCTGCAATCAACCTGGCACCCGCAATAACCATCTCATCTCCTTTGACTAACGTTTCCATTCAAGCACCGGCGTCAATTACACTAACAGCAACCGCATCAGATCCTGACGGTTCAATCACGAAAGTCGAATACTTTTTAGGAGGAGTAAAAATCGGCGAGAGCCTTGACCCACCTTTTTCTTTTACATTCAAATGTGACACAACAGGCACTTTTGAGATAACCGCGATAGCTTATGATAATCTTAATGCCACTACCACATCTACTCCTGTAATAATTTCCTTCAGTGCAAAAAGAGAATATCCTGATCTGGTCAATCTCTATCCGAGTCCCAACGATGGCATCTTTACAATAGATTTTACTCCTCTGACTGAGATCAATGAAGAAATCCAGCTTTTTATCATAAATATGACAGGGAAAACTGTTTATTCCGGGCTCATGACAGCAGAAGAGACATCACTCAGAATCAACATGGGAGATGCTGTACCCGGAATTTACATTTTAAAGATCACTGACCATAGCAGAATCCTGACAACCAAAAGGTTCATTAAATATTGATATTGCCCAGTCATTTTCCTGTTTTCTCTCTCATCTATGTTTTTGTACAATTATCCTATTCGACGAGCTTTTAGTCATTTTAGTCAAAATAATTTTGTCAAAAACTGAAAACCGTTTTTACTTTGCATAAAAGAACTGTCATCAATTTCATTTGTTGAATACTTATTATAATAGTTTCTTCGTTTAGGTACATATATATTTATCATTACAAACAAATCTGATAATGTCAGGCAATATAAAAATACCAGAGATAATTCTTTTAATGTCTTTTCTGACCGGGACGCTGTTTTTGAACAGCTGTAAAAAAGATCCAACCCTGCCGATATTAAACACCGACGAAGCAAGGGAGATAACAATAAATTCTACCATAATTAGTGGCAAGATCACTGACGATGGAGGAGCTGTAATAACCGCAAGAGGGATATGCTGGGGCACTGATGCTGAGCCTACACTTGATGACAGTTTCAAAGCATCCGGTACAGGTAAGGGAGAATTCACCTGCACCATTGAAGGTCTGAATCCCAATATCGAATATCATGCAAGGGCATATGCTGAAAACAGTGTTGGTGTAGCCTACGGCAATGAGGTGACGTTTGTTACCGCAGTAGCTGCTCCAACAGTTAACACCAGACAGGTCTCTAATGTTACAAACAACAGCGCCATTTGTGGTGGCATTGTTACCTTTAGCGGAGGAGGGGTCATTACTGAGAAAGGTGTTTGCTGGAGCACAACACCTGACCCGGATCTTCAGGATTCCTTCACCAACGTCAGCACTGGTACGGATACCTATTCCTGTACTTTGCCAAACCTCCTGCCCGGAACAAAATATTACGTAAGGGCATACATAAAAAACAGTGGCTGGACGGTCTACGGAGAGCAGGTATCCTTTAATACAAAAGTTGCTGACATCCAGGGGAACCTTTATAGGACTGTAAATATAGGCTCACAGGTGTGGATGGCTGAAAATCTCAGAACCATTAAGTACAACGATAATACTGATATTCCAAATGTGCCAGATGATGCAGAATGGATAGTCCTCTCAACACCGGCTTATTGCTGGATTCGTAATGACATTCAGTATAAGGAGATCTACGGAGCACTATACAATTGGTTTACGGTCAATACCGGGAAGCTCTGCCCGAGCGGGTGGCATGTACCGACGGATAATGAGTACAAAATACTTGAGCAGACACTTGGTATGGCATCCGATCAACTAAACAAGACCGAATGGAGGGGCACAGACCAAGGGACGAAAATGAAGAGTACCACAGGATGGGCTACCGGTGAGAACGGCACAAACAGCAGCGGATTCTCTGGTCTGCCTGGTGGTTACAGATGGGCCAAAACAGGCGCTTTCAACGGTATCGGGATGCTTTCATACTGGTGGGGTTCTGAATTCAATGCTGAATATGGTTGGTACAGACGCCTTGACGGGGCAAACAGTGATGTTTACAGATTTTTCACTTCCAAAGAAGGCGGAAAGTATATTCGATGCATAAAGAACTAATCATCTTACTTTTCAGGCAGGTGAAGCAACAATATCAATAATTATCAGTATAAGTCATAGAGTAAGTTAAACTATTAAGAAAATATTATGAGAAAAAGTATAAGCCTTGTTGTTGTAATTAGCATTATTGCTGTTATGACAATGTTTCAGGGATGTAAAAAAGCAACAGTTCCTGAGTTGACCACTGCTGCGGTTACAAGTATAGGCCTCAACACGGCAATCTCCGGAGGAACCATTACCAAGGACGGCGGTGAAGATATCCTTGAAAAAGGAGTATGCTGGGGCACCGCGATAAGTCCGACAATTGCTAATTCAAAAACTACTAATGGAAAAGGATCAGATAGTTTTATCAGCAATCTGGTTGGTCTCGCGGAAGGAACACTCTATTATGTGCGGGCATATGCCACCAACAGCGTAGGCACGGCATACGGGAATGAGGTTACCTTTACCACAAATCAGGTTACCGGTGCAATACTGACAACAACGGTAGCGACAACTCTAATGCCAACTACAGCAACTGCAGGAGGCAATGTAACAGGGACTGGCGGTGGCAATGTAACGGCCAGAGGTGTTTGCTGGGGTACAGCATCTAACCCGACAGTTGCCGGTAATAAAACAGTCAACGGGGCTGGCGAGGGAATATTCACAAGTGAACTTACCCCCCTTACTAACGGGACTGTGTATTATTACCGTGCTTATGCTACTAACACCTCCGGAACCACCTATGGCCAGCAGCTACAGCTTATCACTCCTGTAGCAGATATTGAAGGGAATATTTATATGACAGCAGCTATAGGCACTCAGGTCTGGATGGCTGAGAATCTTAAAACCACCAGGTACAATGATGATGCAATCATCCCCAACATTACGGTGAATACAGACTGGATTGCGCTGACATCAGATGCTTATTGCTGGGTTCAGAATGACGAGGCCACCTATAAGTCACTGTACGGAGCTCTTTATAACTGGTATGCTATTGAAGGGGGAAAGATATGTCCGACCGGATGGCATGTGCCAACAGATACAGAATATTCAGCAATGGAAATGAGCCTCGGGATGACCGCTCCGCAAGCAGAAGGAACTGAGTGGCGTGGAACCGATCAGGGCAAAAAGCTAAAGAATACAACCGGTTGGGCTACAGGGCAGAACGGAACAAACACTAGCGGATTCTCAGCTTTACCTACGGGTTACAGATCATATATAACCGGAATATCAGAAGGAATAGGCCTCATCACCTACTTCTGGACAGCTTCAGATCTGAATGAAGACATAGCAGCATACCGCAGACTGGATGGAGACAATGACAAGGTCTATAAAGGCGGAACCTACAAACGTGCAGGTAAATCTGTCAGGTGCGTTAAAGACTGACAATATTTATGTTAACACGAAAGAGGCTATCTTACAGGATAGCCTTTTGTTTAAATGAACCTTTTATCAGATCCTGTTGTTCAATTTCATAAGCTGCAGTATATTTACACAGAAACCAGAGTTTACTATCTTTGAATGAATTAAATATGAGAAACTTATTAATAATAATCGTACTGTTGTTAACAAGTTGCGAGTCAAATCACGACAACATGAAAAAGATCGTATTCCTTCATCACAGCACAGGACAATCCGTATGGGTCGGGAAGACCAATAATTACTTATTCAGACTGACCGGTAAAGGTGATGTACAAAAGTATTTTGCCAGATATAACAGTAAAAATAAAACCGGATATGTGATCAATGAAAAGATATTCCCTAAGAGTACTCCATATGGATGGAATAATTATCCATTTGATTATTACAATATCTGGGTAAAAAATGGCGGAAGCAATCCTTATATGGAGGAGCCTACCCTTGAGATGCTGACAAAAGAATATGATGTCATCATTTACAAGCACTGCTACCCTGTCAGCAATATTCAGGAAGACACAGGTTTTCCTGACATCAATTCACCTGTAAAAAGTATTGAAAATTACAAGCTGCAGTATGATGCACTGAAAGAAAAGATGAGGCAATTCCCAGACAATAAATTCATTCTCTGGACTCCTGCCGTACAGACGCAGGCCCTTATGACAGAAGCAGAAGGTTTGAGAACGAAAGAGTTCCACGACTGGATGGTCAGCGAATGGGACGAAAAAGGAGACAATATATTTGTCTGGGATTTCTATAAACTTGAAACTGAAGGAGGATTATATCTGGCAGAGAAGAATGCAGTCTCACCTCAAAACTCACATCCAAACCAGGAGTTCTCAGCCCGGGTCGCAGAACTTTTCGGTCAGTTTATTATTGATGTTATTTCACTAAAGATTGATTAATAGTTTAATTGCGGCATAATTCTGATCCTCAATGAATCTAAAACAAAAATTCTTACACCTTAGACTGACCATTCTTCAAAAGTCCGGAAATGAAAGCAAAATCAGATATTTTCGAAAGCAAGGTGTAAAAATAGGTCAACACTGTTTTATAAATACAGTATCCTTTTGCACAGAACCATACTTGATTGAGATAGGGAATCATGTGGCAATTGCAGGGGGAGTCGAATTTTTAACTCACGACGGAGCTATATGGTGTTTTCGTGAAGAGATTGAGAATGCTGATGTTTTCGGAAAAATAAAAATCGGTAATAATGTTTTTATTGGCAACAATTGCACCATCCTGCCGAATACTGTTGTTGGCGATAATTGCATAATTGGAGCTGGCAGTATCGTGAGGGGGCAGTTCCCGGAAAACTCAGTCATAATAGGCAACCCGGCAAAAGTAGTTATGACAATGGCCATGCAGAAACTCTTATATCTGCAAAACCCGGGAATGCTTAAAATAAAG
>CAYQNT010000078.1:0-12582 GCA_964418865.1 uncultured Rikenella sp. | reverse complement strand
GTAGAAGTAACCTCTTCCTGAGAACCACCAATTCCCTGTGTATTTTTCGAGCGAGGCTGTTGCGATATAAATACTTCTATCAAAGTAGTAATAGTTGAGCCCTGCTGAGACCGCCCATCCGGCGGGAAGCGTCTGCCACACCTCCAGTGCTGCCCTGTGGCGGGGGAAATATTGGCCGGGGCTGTATGCATAGGCCACGTATGCGTAGTTCTTTGCAGTCAGTTCAGGCCATGCTTCTGCGCCAATCTGCAGGCTATTCCCTGTGATGTCAATAGGTGCACCTAGATTGATGTGGCCCATGTTTACCGTTGCCACAGCGCTGCCCCATGAAAAGCGGTGGCCTGCTCCCAGGCTAAATACCTGCCACAGCCTGTCATAGGGCTCAGAGTAGGTATCAAAGAGATAGCCGGCTCTTATGTCCGTGGGAGGAGTATTTTGTTGTGACCTGTCACGCGACCAGCGTCTGATATCGCGCAGCGCTTCTGCAGCATCACTGTTATCAGGATCCGACATAAGGAGCGTATCTATTGCAGCAGCCCCCTCATCATAACGACCCTGCCAGGCAAGTATCCTGCCAAGCAGCACGCGGGCATCACCATATTCCGGATATTGTTTCAGCAATGCACGAACAGCAGGCTCAGCAACTGTATATTCCCCTGCCATGGCCAATGATCTTATCCTGGCATATTCCTGCTCAGGATCAGCAACCGTCTGACCATGTATGGCACCCGCTGTCAAGACCATGACGGCCAGCACAAACAATAGTGATATATAACCGGAGCTACGCATTTCTCAGATAATTGTTGTCACTGCCTTAATCTTCCGTATCAGGTCATCCGGATCAAAAGGCTTTGTTATATAACCGCTAACCTTCATCTCTGCTGCCTGACGCTGTATCTGTGGGTCACTAAAAGCTGAGACAATGAGTACAGGTGTATGCTTCTTCTGCTCGGTCCTCAGAAATCTTATTACTTCCAGTCCGCTGTGATATGGAAGGTGAATATCAACAATGGCAAGGTCAAAATCAGTCGTGCGGAGAATATTGATGGCCTCATTACCATCACTAACAGTTACAGTATCATACCCCTCACGCTCAAGCACAACTGAGATAGCCTTTAATGCCAGCTGATTATCTTCACAGATAAGTATCTTCATAATTTTAGGTTCGCTGCTACCTGACAGATGAACAACGCTTTATACTGGTTTAAATTATTAAGGTTGCCAAAATTGACTCTTTTTATGCTTCAATCAAAGAAAAGAACGCGCCTTTTTGACCTGTGTTGATAAATCGTTGATTAGCAACAATCAGGTCACGACTAAAAATCAGAGCTCCCTTATCCGGATATTACGAAACTTAACAAGTGAACCATGACCCAGGAATCCGATATGTCCGCTCCTATTTTTCAACCCCGGATGCTCTTTGCCGTCCAGCGTCCCGTTCTCTATTGCCCCGGCGATATCTCCGTTGATGATGACTGCACCATTAAGCACCACCCTGATCTTTGTTCCCCTGACAGTCACCTCCTCATAGTTCCAGTCGCCGACAGGTCTCAGGAATCCTCTTCGGGCAGAGATGACACCGTAAACAGAACCGTGATACTGATATGGCTTGAGGTTGGCATATATTGATGCTGTGTTGTCAAGTATCTGCAGTTCCATACCAACGTACGCCGCATCACCTTCCAGTGGTGTGCGTATTCCCAGGCCGTTATTTGCGCCTTCTGTAAGCTGAAACTCAAACCGGAAGACAAAATCAGAATACTCCTTTGCGGTGAAGAGGTTGCCACCGTGGCCGTCACCCGGACTGACAACTATCACTCCATCTTTCACCGTGTATGATACCTTATCACCTACCCACCCGTCAAGATTCCTTCCGTTGAAGAGCGAAATGAATCCTTCATCTTTCTCCTTCTGTGTGAGGATGTACTCAGTCGTTTTGGGCTCACCAACAGCCTCTTCTTCAGGCAGCTCCATTGACAGTGCTGCAGCAACTGCTGCTGAGGCCACGCTCTCTGAGGGATCATCATAATAAGAGGAGATGAATAACTCCGCAGGCCGTGTCTTCAGTGAGGCGGCGAGGTCAATCAACGCTATTTTTGCGTCAGGTGCTGCTGCATACGGAGCAATATCCTTGACCATCAGAAGCTTTCTTTCCGGTGTCAGTCGTGCCACTGAGACCATACTCAGGTAAGCGTCAAAAGCCGGCCTGCCAAAGGTTTTGTTTCCTGATGCACAAATATCGTAAAGAGCTCTGGCAGCAGTATGATCAGACCAGTGTGACAATGCATCAAAGCATACATCACGTGTCATGGCATCACCGTTCTCAAACTCATAGGCAACCCTCTTAAGAGCCGCCTCACCTCCTGTGACGGCCAGTATAGGAATGAGCTTCAGCTTATCGCTGCTCTTGTCGAGAGCATTGAGTATTATATCTGATCTCTCTGATGGGTGGTCACATCTCATGGCAGCGCTCAGCAGTGCCCGCTGCAGCTCGGTTACTTCAGCCCTTTCTTTTGTCTGTTCAAGTAATGATATTACCTGCTGCTGATCGTCACAGGAGGCGAGTGATGCCAGAGAGGTGAGTGCTGTGGCTCTGACCGCTATGTCTCCCGAGGTGGCATAAGGGTATACCTCCTTGAAATATCTGTTATCATGTGACCATGCCAGGAGCTGGATAAGGGTGACGGTGCCTGCTCCGCCGGAGGAAGGCAGCATCTCTGCAACCTTCGGTATGGAAGTACTGTCAAGTATTGTTGTCAGAACATTGGCGGCAGCACGATGACCCTGTTCGTTGGCATTCTGAAGTACCCATGTGAGAAGAGGTCCGACAGCATTCTTCCCCTCCAGTTTTGCCAGTGCAGCCATGGCCTCCTCTGCTGCCTCCTGTGAAGGCTCATACATTACTTTCTTCATCAGGGGCACGGCAAGAGCATCGCCCCGTTCGCCAAGCATGAACAGTATCCCAGGCTTTGCCACCGGACTCACCTTTGCATACCTGCTTATCCATTTCTTTGTCAGGGCGCTGCCCGGCATTGCTACGGCCAGCCGCAGTGCTCCGCCGCGTATAGCCACATCAGGATCGTCGGCAGCGGCAAGGAGCATTTTGATGGCGTTGCTGCCCTTCACCGTGGTTATGACACTCATGGCTGCCAGCCTCTGGTTGGCTGTTGCCGGGGTCTTACTGGCAGTGATCACCTGGCTGGTTATTTTCTCCATCGTCTTGACATCACCTGCAAGGCCTCTGTTTCTGGCATAGAGAAGAAGTGACTGCACTGCTCCTCCCGGCTCCCACTGATATGATGCCTTTGCTGCGGCGTTCATCAGTGTCCGTTCTGCCCTGGGGTCACCTGCTGAAGCCATGGCATATAGTGCTGCTGCCTGCTCAGCCATCGTTCCCCGGGCGCTCCATGAGATGTAACTATCAACCGCTGCGGCATACTGTCTCTCCGCCAGGGCCACCATCACCTGTGCAGCGCACGGGCATTTCTCAGCCTCAAGCAAAGAGGCAAGAACAGTGAGTGCGGCATCGCTGCCTATCGACTGCAGAGCAATAACGGCATCATCACACATCTCACTGCTGCCGGCATAACTCTTCAGGGCATTAACGGCCACATCAGAGCCGATCAGGTTAAGCTGTCGCATGAAGAAGGATCTGGCCTCCCTGTCAGGTGCATTTTCCATGAACCTGATGCACTGTTTCTCCCATACTCTCTTCCTGCTCTCGTCCTTATCGCCTGACAGGTATGCCGTGAGAGACGAGATGGCATATCTTGCCCTTACATCATCACCCTGTCCGGCAGGTACCACCTGCCTGCAGATCATTGCTGTGCCCTCGTCGCCCAGCGAATACATCTCTTCCATGAGAGCTGAGGCATGCTCCCTGCTGTCAGCCGGCATCCCGGCAAGCAGGTCTGCCACCCTGGTCTCCAGTGTTCTAACATCCTGCCCGCTGAGTGCTGCACCGCATAACAGGAAGGCAGTGACAGCTAATATTGTTCTGATTTTGTTCATGATTATCATTTTTACTGTTTTACATATGCCATTCGCCTCTCATCGGCTGATCAATCAGGGCGTTGGCTGCATCGTCATCAATAAAGAGCTGCTTTACCGGGTCAAACTTCAGGTTCCTTCCCAGCCTTAAGGCAACCACGCCCATGTTCACTATGGTGCATGACCTGTGGCCATTTCCCTCATTAAGTGCAAAGGGTCTTCTTGTCTTCACCGACTCGGAAAAATTTGATATCTGCGGTGCCGGGTCAGGCAGCTCGTTTAGCAGGTCAGGGAGGTTAGGTATGTCAGATACGAAACCCTTAAATATCTTTCCCTTTGGTCCTTCAATGTAAGCAGCATCCTTATCACGATTCTCGCCGTCGAGTATTATCTGGCATCCGTCGGCATATGTATAGGTTATTCTCCTCCATGATCCCACAGCGTCATAATGCTGCTGAGGGGCGTCAATCTCAACGGAGACCGGGCTGGTGTCATCCTTGTTCAGCAAATACTGTACAGGGTCAATATAATGCTGACCCATATCACCCAGTCCTCCCCCGTCATAATCCCAGTATCCGCGAAAGTTCTCCTGCACCCTGAGTTTGTTATATGGTTTGATCGGAGCCGGTCCGAGCCAGAAGTCATAATCGAGGTCAGCAGGGACAGGCTCAGGGGCCAGATCCGTCAGGCCGCTCCAGTAGAATTTCCAGTCATATCCGGTAATGCCGCTGATGGTGACCTTAAGCGGCCATCCGAGCACGCCGCTGTCGACTATCTTCTTCAGTGGCATAACTGTTGTTCCCAGTCCGTAGAACTGGTCTGAGAATCTGAACCAGGTATTGAGCCGGAACATCCTACCGTTGGCCCTGACGGCTTCGACAAGTCTCTTGCCCTCGCCAATGGTACGTGTCATCGGCTTCTCGCACCATATATCCTTGCCGGCTTCAGCGGCCATCTTCGCAATAATGCCATGCCAGTGAGGAGGAGTGGCAATGTGAACAATATCAATGTCAGGCCTTGCGATAAGCTCCCGGAAATCGTGATAGCCCTTCACCCCGCTGCCGCCTCTCTCAAGGGCCCTTCTGAGGTGAGAGGCATCAACATCGCAAACGGCAAGGAGACGCGTGTTTTCGTATCCGAAATGACCAAGTCCCATGCCGCCAACACCGATGATACCTTTTGTGAGATGGTCACTGGGGGCCAGGTATCCCTTTCCTCCCAGCACATGACGTGGTATAATTGTCAGGCCGAGGCCCGCTGCAGTGCTTCTGATTAAAAACCGGCGCCGGTCTACTTTTTCCTTATGCATAGTAGTAAAATTTTATTTCCAATGTTATGATCAACCTTGAAAGGTTCGCAAGCTCGGTTGTGTTTGCAAGAGATCTGGGATCCATAAACAAATATGTTTCATTGAACGGCAAATATAAATATTTGACTAAATTGTCGGGTTATAACCTCATGGGTATCTATGAACAAGTAACTAACCAAAAATGAGAACTTCAATTCTTTTCATCCTGCTCTCTTTAACTGTACTGGCATTAAAAGCTGAGGAGCCTCCGATTCCGATCCTGGGTCTTTGTATAGAAGCACCCGGACATGAATTTGTAAAGGAATTTGACAACTTTATCACCAATGACCTTGCTCCTCTTGGAGTGAACACCCTGGTGCTGAGGGTAGACTGGAACTATGAATACACCACACACCCGGAACTGAGAGGAGATAATCCGCTGACGAGGGAAGATATAAAAATTCTGGTAAACACCTGCAGAAAGTTAAACATTAATCTTATTCCACAGGTTAATCTGCTCGGGCACCAGTCATGGGCAAACAGTACCGGCAAGCTTCTGGAGGTTTATCCCCAGTTTGATGAAACCCCCTGGGTTCAGATGCCCGTAGAATATAAATGGCCTAATGATGACGGCCTTTATTGCAAGAGCTATTGCCCGCTGCATCCTGATGTGCATGATGTTGTGCTGGAGGTTGTTGGTGAGCTTGTTGATGTTTTTGAGGCAAAGGCTTTCCATGCCGGGATGGATGAGGTCTTTTACATAGGTGACAGCAAGTGCCCCCGCTGCTCGGGGAGAGACAAGTCTGAGCTCTTTGCAGGTGAGGTAAACCTTATCCGCAATTACCTTGCGGACAAGGATTGCAGGCTGTGGATATGGGGTGACCGCCTGATTGACGGAACGATGGGCGGTTCCGGTTATGGTATGTGGGAGGCAAGCACGAACAACACCCACCGTGCAATTGACATGATAAACAAGGATGTGGTCATCTGCGACTGGCATTATGAGAGAGCTGACCTCACTGCAGTGATGTTCGCACTAAAAGGATTTACCGTGCTTACCTGCCCATGGCGAAACCCGGAAGTTGCTCTCAAACAGCTTGAGAACACACAGATGTTCATCTCAACTGCCAATAAGGCTACCAGGGAGAGGTATGCTGGGATACTTCAGACCGAATGGGGCAGCGCGAAAAAATTTGTAGCCGATTTCCGGGAGATAAAAAAGAGAGGCACCTCACCGGATGATAAGAAAGAGACTGCCGCGAACACATTCTTTCTGCTGACAGCTGCAATTGCACGGCACTAGATCTTAGTGTTCAATCTGATAGCTTCCGCGCAGCGGATTAAGAATTGCAGGAATTGCAGCCCAGATACAAATGACAGGCTTTTCAGCGAGGCTGATTAAGAATTACAGGTATTGTAGCCCAGATGCAAACGACTAATGCTTCCGCGCAGCGGATCAGGTATTGTCGCTATTATCCGCGGGCACCTTATATAGTTTACGGATCCCGTCAAGTTGTTTCCGGAGCTTCTTCTCCACCTTATCATATGAGGTGTCATCAATAAGATTATGCATCTCGTGCGGGTCAGATTGAAGATCATACAGCTCCCAGGTGTCAATGTCATTATAGAAGTGTATCAGCTTATACCTGTCTGTACGGATGCCGTAATGTCTTCTGACAGCATGCTCTGCAGGAAACTCATAATAATGGTAGTAAAGTGCATCACGCCAATTAGCCGGTTTTTCTCCTTTAAGGAGCGGCACCAGTGAGACGCCCTGTATGTCAGCCGGTATCTCTACCCCTGCCAGTTCCAGTAATGTCGGTGCAAAGTCAATATTCTGAACCATCTCATTAATATCACCGCGTGCGGTGAGCGACTCAGGCAGGCGCATCATGAGGGGTGTTCTGAATGACTCTTCATACATAAACCGTTTATCAAACCAGCCGTGTTCTCCCAGGTAAAAGCCCTGATCAGAGGTATATACAATAAGTGTGTTCTCAAGCAGCCCGGCCTCTGCAAGGTAATCAAGCAGCCTGCCAGTGTTACGGTCTACTGACTGTATTGTTCTGAGATAGTCAGTGAGGTACCTGTTAAGCCTGTACAACGCCAGAGAGTCGCCCGTAGGAGGATCTGCATTAAAGGCCATACTAATGCTGTCATACTCTCTCAGCCATGCAGCCCGCTGCTCCGGCGACATACGGTTGTTGAGGTACCACAGGTAGTCTTTCTCCGACTGTGACAATGAATCGCCGTCAGTACCTGTCACCTTCAGATCAGAGGCCATCCGCATATCCTTGATAACACTCATCTCCTGAAGGGAAGCGGCTAGCCTGCCCTCATAACTGTCAAAATAGTTCTCAGGAACAGGGAATTTTGTGCCGTCATAGAGGTCAAAGTCAGCTGAGTCAGGCATCCAGTTGCGGTGAGGGGCCTTATGATGCACCAGCAGGCAGAAGGGTTTGCCAGCGTCGCGGTTCTTAAGCCAGTCGATAGACATGTCAGTGATAATGGTGGTGGCGTAGCCGGGCACACGATAGGGGCGGCCCATCTCAATAAAGTCAGGATTGTAGTAACTCCCCTGCCCTACCAGTATGTTCCAATAGTCGAAGCCAGTAGGTTCGCTCTTAAGGTGCCACTTGCCTATCACAGCGGTCTGGTAACCAGCCTGCTGCAGGAGCTTAGGGAAGGTGACCTGGGAGCTGTCAAACCTGTTCCTGTTATCCATGTGCCCGTTGGCATGGCTGTGCTTTCCCGTCAGGAGGGCTGCCCTGCTTGGTGCGCAGATGGAGTTGCAGACGAAGCTGTTGCGGAAGATAATACCCTCATCACCTATGCGGTCAAGGTTGGGAGTACTGTTGATCTCACTGCCATAGGCACTTATTGCCTGGTAGCCATGGTCATCAGTCATGATGAAAATGATGTTCGGCTGAACGGGCTCCTGCCTGCTGCATGACAACAGCATCAGAGCCACACCCAAAAGAGCGATATTTCTCATCTTAGTCTGATTATTAATTATTGTGGCTTTTATGATCCGGCAACTGATACGGGTCTTTCTGTCATATTGTGACAATGCTTTTCCTGATAATGATCCATGAGACGATAAGCAGGTAGAGGGCGCAGAGCAGTAGTACGCCCATGCCGGCAACCACACCCATGGAGTCACTCACAAGGCCCATGAGAGGGGGTATCAGCGCCCCGCCGGAGATAGCCATCATCATGAGACCCGAGATCTCATTGTTACGCTCCGGATACTTCTGTACCGTGAGAGAGAAGACCAGCGGGAAGATATTGGCTACACCAACGCCGATTATGAACACGAGCGCCCAGACAACAGCCTTGGAGCCTGCAGGCATGAACATAAACAGTAAGATAGATATAATGGAGAGGATGGCACTGTAGAGAAACCCTTTCGTGGAGGAGAGCCTGGTAAGTATCAGTGCTCCGGCAAAGGTGCCCAGCATTCTTCCGAAGAAATAAATGCTTCGTCCAGACTGGGCAGTCACTTCCTGGAAGCCGAATCTGGTTGTAAGATACTTCCCGGAGAAGTAGTTGAATCCGACGTCTATGCCCACAACAAGGAAGATAGACAAAACCATCATGAGAACGTACGAGTTTTTTAAGAGCTTAAAGGCAGATGCCAGTGAGGCCTTGTTGCCAACTACTGCGGTCTCTTCAATCTTCACCGTGCTCAGCCATAAAACGCTGATGAATGAGATTATCCCATACACAAGGAAGAGTACTTTCCAGTCTCCGAAGCGGCTGGCAAAAAGAACTGCCAGGGGCGCTGCTATCATCGAGCCTATAGCTTTGATGAACTGTGAGAAGCTGAGAAAGCTTGATGCTCTCCTGCCGGGCACAACGTCTACCAGCAGCGGATTGGCAGAGACCTGCACAATGGTGTTACCTATACCGAGGAGGGCAAAGCCTGCTATAACCATAGTAAAGTTGTATATGAAAAAAGGGATGAACAATCCTATGCCTGTTATTGCCATCCCGATATTCAGCATCACTTTCTTACCCACACGTGCCTGGAGGATTCCCACCGGGACTGATAGGATAAAGAACCAGACAAAGGCAGCAAAGGGTATCATACCGAGGACAAATTCACTAAGTTCAAGGTCGCCTGCCACGCGGTCTTTGCCAATCCCCACAAGATCAACAAAGCTCATTACGAAGAAAGAGAGGAGCACCGGCACCACCAGTCTCATCTCAATTTTTTTCTCATTCATCATTGGTTGAGTTTTCAGTCTTACATTAACGGGAGTACCGGCTGTACAGCCTTCCAGAATCCTTCGTCAAAGAGATAGGCACTGCCCAGCAGGGCAGCATCCTCCCTCAGTTCGGAGACAGCCACCTCCGATCTGCACCCCGCCTGTTGCAGCGCATTCTCAAATGCCGGACCGAAGAGTCCGTAGGTGTGTGATATATTGCCACCAATGACCAGCATCTCTGCCCCGAACTTCACAAGCCAGGGAGCCAGAAAAGCGCCTAGTCCGGCCCCGAATTCAGTGAACAGATCCCGTACAACAGGGAGTGTCTCTGCTTCTATTGCCACCTTTTTAACCCCTTCAGCTTTTCTTCCTGTCACCTCATTAAATCTGGAGGTGAACCACCGTGTAGAGAAATAGTCGTCGGCAATGCCGCTGCCAAAGGGCAGGTGATAAACACATCCCATTTTAGGAACCGTGTCACCTCCTACAACCGGAATACGGTCTTCAACGAAAGCTGATCCGAGGCCTGTACCGAGAGTTATGGCCATCATCTTCCGGCATCGTGCTGCCTTGCCGGCCCATGCCTCACCTACAGCGAAAGAGCTGGCATCATTCATGAACCTTACCCTGCAGTCGCACGGCAGACCCAGCCTTGAGCTGATAGCTTTGCCAACATTAACACCATAGAGCTTTTCATACTTGGGCACACCTCTTATCAGGCAGATTCCCTTGACATAATCAAACGGCCCGGGCATGGCAAACCCAATGCCGCGGAGGTTGAATATCTGCATCCCCCTCAGCACCCTCTCCAGAGTGTCAGTCCATACCTTAAGGATCTCATCTGCCTCGGCCTGATTATCAACCGGGCTCTCCGCACGGGAGCCCTTTATGATATGGTGCCCCGCCATATCAACGGCTACGGCAGTGATATGGCTGCCGCCAATATCTACGCCTATGGCGATATTCTGAAGGGAAAAGTTCATAATGAGTTTTCTGTGGTCTTGGCTTGAGGCGATGAAAATATCTATTTTCCCAAAGAGTGCAAAATGAAATCAGTATATTCTTAAAAAAAAGTAGGAGCAGACTGAGAAATGATTTAATTTCGTCATATTAATCTCTTTTTCGCAAACATTATAAATCAAATAATCTGCCGTTATGCATAAAGTCAGCAAAGAAGAAGCGCTCCTGTATCACAGTCAAGGCCGCAAGGGGAAAATTGAAGTGATCCCCACCAAACCATACTTTACTCAGTTTGATCTTGCCCTGGCTTATACGCCGGGCGTAGCTTACCCATGCCTTGAGATTGAGAAAAATCCTGAGGATGCCTATTTATACACTGCCAAAGGAAATCTTGTTGCAGTCATAACGAACGGCACCGCGGTCCTCGGTCTTGGTGACATAGGAGCTCTTGCCGGCAAGCCGGTGATGGAGGGCAAGGGACTTCTCTTCAAGGTTTTTGCTGACGTTGACGTGTTTGACATTGAGATTGACGAGAAAGATCCGGACAAGCTGATAGAGATATGTGCAAAGATAGCCCCCACCTTCGGAGGCATTAATCTTGAAGATATCAAGGCACCTGAATGTTTTGAGGTGGAGACCAGGCTTAAGGCGATGCTTGACATACCTGTATTTCATGATGATCAGCACGGCACCGCAATTATCTCATCAGCCGGATTGCTCAATGCCGTTGATATCTCCGGCAAGAAACTGGAAGATCTTAAAGTAGTGGTATGCGGCGCCGGGGCAGCCGCCAATTCGTGCTCACGTCTTTATGTTGCACTCGGCGTTAAGAAAGAAAACGTTGTCATGGTAGACAGCAAGGGAGTCATCAACAACAAGAGGAATGACATAAACAAGTACAAGAAAGAGTGGATCACTGACCGCGACATAAATACGCTTGCAGAGGCAGTCAGTGGAGCTGATGTGTTCCTGGGGCTGTCAGTCGCGAACATGCTCACAAAAGAGATGCTGAGCACTATGGCTCCGTATCCTATTGTCTTTGCCATGGCTAATCCTGATCCAGAGATAAGCTATGATGATGCCATGTCAACACGTGATGACCTGATCTTTGCCACAGGCAGGTCAGATTATCCAAACCAGATAAATAATGTTCTGGGATTTCCCTTTATCTTCAGGGGAGCCCTTGATGTAAGAGCCACCACCATCAATGAAGAGATGAAGCTGGCAGCCACACGGGCACTTGCAGCCCTTGCTAAGGAACCTGTGCCCGAGTCTGTGCTGAAGGCCTACGGCCTTGACAGTCTTGAGTTCGGCAGGGAGTATATCATTCCCAAGCCTGTTGACCCGCGGCTCATAGCCAGGGTGGCCTCAGCCGTTGCACAGGCTGCGATGGAAAGCGGGGTAGCACGGTTCATAATTAAGGACTGGGATGCCTACAGGGAAACGCTCGAAAAACGCACCTCGGAACATGTTAAGAGGATTGCTGATATCACCTGCCTCTGATGCCGAGCTTTGCCTCATACATGGTCAGTATCATCGAGGAGATCTGATCCATAGTAAAACTGCTTCTGTTAAATGTCACATCATAGTGGGACTCGAGTGACTGAGGATTCCCCTCAAGGAAACTCATAACCATTTTATCTCTTTTTGCGTCTATATCAGCAACGTATGCCTCTGCCTTATCAGCAGTCATTCCCTTCTTTTTCATCACATTCTGCACCCGCCAGAGGTGCGGAGCCACCAGCCTGACGTGCAACGCGTTTTCCATATCACGTGTTATAGCCACGCCTCCCCTGCCTATTAATACGGCATAACCGTCACGGGCTATTGAAAGCACCACCTCCCTGACCGCTTTCTTAACCGAGCTGTCTGTTACATATGAACCCGAGAAAGCCATAATCATCTGCGAAATATCGGTCACACCGAATCCCTGATAATATGTCTCTATACGTTGCGGATCTGTCCTGAGTTCATGGGCAGCGTGATAGATTATATCCTTGTCAACCCACTTCCACCTGTCTGTATTGTACCGGGAATTCAGCTGTGCCACCAGCTCTGCCCCAACCTCCCTCCCATCACATCCGGTAAGACGGGAGATGGTTATGACAGGACCCGTCTGGCTCATAGGCCGGC
>CAYQNT010000077.1:0-12601 GCA_964418865.1 uncultured Rikenella sp. | reverse complement strand
GACTAATGCTTCTTGCCGGAAACTTATTCCCGATTCTTAAGAACGTGTTCGCGGTTTTATACCTGGTCACGATCATTTCTATTTGCCTGATGATTGTGTTTGAGAACAGGAACCCGGTAAAAACGCTTTCATGGCTTCTGGTAATCATCCTCATCCCCTTTGTAGGCCTGATCACCTATCTCTTTTTCGGCAGGAACTACCGCAAACAGAAAATATACTCCCGTAAAGGCCATGCTGACAGTGTCAGGCTTTCTGCTCATGTTGACCGGCAGGTACACCTCCTGCCAAAAGTGCTGGCGGAGGAAAGCGATGCTGTAAGGTCAAAGGCGCACCTTATTCACCTGATGCTTAAAAACAACAGGTCGCTTCTCACTCTTGACAACAGGATTGACCTGCTGGTGAATGGCAGGGAGTCTTTTCCAGCCATGCTTGATGCCATTGCCTCTGCGGGGAATTTCATTCATCTTGAGTTCTACCGTATTGAGCCTGATAATCTGGGGACGGAGTTCCGTGATCTGCTGCAGCGAAAGGCTCGCGAAGGGGTAAAGGTCAGGGTTATCTATGATGATGTGGGCAGCTGGAATATCAATAAGCGCTATCTCAGGGAGATGCGGGAGTCAGGAGTTAATATATATCCGTTCATGCCGGTACGTTTCCCGGGTTTCTCCAGTCATGTCAACTTCCGTAACCACAGGAAGATACTTGTTGTTGACGGCACGGTAGGGTTTGTGGGCGGCCTGAACATCGCAGATAAATATGTTCACGGACTGCCTGGTCTGGGCCCCTGGGTTGATACCCATCTGAAGGTCAAAGGAGGGGCAGTTGCGGCGCTTGACAGAGTCTTTATTTCCGACTGGGATTTTGTGAGTGGGGAAGAGTTGCAGCCAGAGAGCCCCCCGCAGCATGGTGGGAAGGTTGGCAACAGATGCCTGGTGCAGGTAGCCTCAAGCGGCCCCGATACCGACTGGGCTACGATAATGCAGGTATACTTCTCGGCAATCGCCACGGCAAAATCATCCATCTATCTGACATCGCCATATTTCAGTCCTGACGTTAGCATGCTCACTGCCCTGAAGACGGCAGCATTGAGCGGAGTAGATGTCAGAATGATATTCCCCAAAAATTCAGATTCGATCATAGCTAACTGGAACACCCGTTCCTATATTACTGAGCTGCTCAAAGCCGGAGTGAGAATCTTCCTCTATGAGAACGGGTTTATCCATTCCAAGTACCTGCTGGTTGATAATGTGTTCTCTTCAGTGGGCTCTCCTAATGTTGACGTACGAAGTTTTGACCTTAACTTTGAGGTCACAGCACTCATATATGATGAGGAATTTGCATTCCGGCTAGGGGTACTCTTTGCTGAAGACCTGAAGAATTGCAGTGAGGTTACTTTGTCAGAATGGAAGACAAGGAAGAAGAGAGATAGGTACAAGGAGTCACTGGCACGCATTTTCGGCCCTCTCTATTAAATATGCTCCCGATGAAAAAAAACAAACTGACATTTTTACTTATACTTCTTACTATATGTTTTGTGTGCATGGTCATTTCCTGGGCCTTTGTTCTGAGTGATAATGTCAGGGCTGATAGTCCTGTCAGGATAAACGTTCCGACGGGATCAACCTTTGATGACCTGGCTGACACGCTCACTAATACCGGGGTTCTCAGGAGCGAACGTACATTCATCGCCACCTTAAGGTTGAAATCTTATGGCCGCAACGCCAGACCCGGCTCTTATCTTATTAAGCCGGGGATGAGTAATAACAAGATTATTAATATGTTTCTGTCAGGGCTGCAGACTCCTGTGAATGTCACTTTTAACAATATCCGTACTCTGGATGAGCTAGCTGGAGCTCTCGGCGGTCAGACAGAAGCAGATTCTGCTTCACTGTCGGAATTCTTTGCTGATGAAGCTAACTATGCAGCGGATGGATTTAACATCAGTACTGTCATTTCTGTCTTCATACCAGACACATATCAGGTTTACTGGTCAGTTGATGCCCGGGGCTTGTATCGTCGTATGCTTAAGGAGTACAGGGCATACTGGAACAAGGAGCGCCTGGCTGAAGCAGAGGCTATTGATCTGACACCTGTAGAGGTGGCGGTGTTGGCTTCCATAGTTGATGAGGAGGCCGCGAGGGCAGATGAGAAGCCGCGCATAGCAGGTGTTTACATCAACAGGCTGCGAGGAGGCATCCCGCTGCAGGCTGATCCGACAGTTAAGTTCGCTGTCAATGACTTCACTCTCCGCAGGATCCTTAACAAGCACCTGGAGGTCGATTCCCCCTATAACACCTATTTGTTCAGGGGCCTGCCGCCGGGGCCGATAAGATGCCCTTCAAGATCAGGGCTTGAGGCTGTTTTGAATGCTGAGAACCATGAATACATCTATTTTGTAGCAAAACCCGACGGGTCTGGCTATCATCATTTCTCACGTACCCTGTCTGAGCACAACAGGTATGCTGCAGCATACAGGCGTGAGCTCAATAAGAGAAGAATATACAAGTAGGAATAGGTAATGCAGCTACTACTGGTCGCATGAGCTGAGTGCTTTCACGATCAGCCCTGCGTTGACGGCGTTGTCTGCAACCTCATGCAGAATAGCGTTACGGGCTTTTATCATGTCATCAGTAAATTCCTCATTCATCAGCCGGTTGGTCAGACTGACCCACTCATCAGGGCTGGAGGCTATATGACACAAGCTTTTAAGATTTGTGCCGGTCACAACTTCATTGGAGGCTATTACATGTCTGCCTGCACATAAGGCATTAATTAGTTTAAGCTTCATGCCTGTTGGCTGGGAGGCGTTTAGCAGGCATATCTGAGCCTTGGTGATCAGCTGGCTCATCTCTTTCATTGACGGATTTGGAATCACCTGCACCTTGCTGAGTGACAAGGCAATCCTGAATATCTCATGAGATGGCCGCTTGCCGGCCACAACTGTCTTATGCTTCCAGTGCGGAGCTACCTCATTCAGGATATAAATCGCAGCAGCGTTGTTCTCAGCTGTTGAGAAATCGCCGTGAAGCAGAACATAATCACCTTTACCACTAACAGACTGGCAGCTGTCACTGGGATGAAAGGGCCCTACAAAGAGAACATTTTTATATTTTGATTTGAAATAGTCAGTATCACCCGGAGAAATTGCAAGAAGGCAGGTTGCTTTTGACAGTTTGGTCTCATAACGCTCAAGCTTTCCCGCTTCCATGTTGTAGAAGACTTTTCTTAGAGGATTACTGTCATTGGAAGCAAGATTGCGGTAGTAAACATGCTCAATATTGTGTGTACGCACCATTTTTACCCGATCTTTAAGTGCTGGATGATCTAGGAAATGGGTAGTGTGGAGACCCTCAAAGATTATCGGGTTATTGTCGATAAGAAGATTCTTTAGCAGCAAATCATTCTTTCGCGAGAGAACAATAAAGGGCTCCTTGCTGAAAATGTGAAAAAGGTTAAGCTCGCGCTTGTAGTAATGCACTCTAAGGCATTCGCGTTCCAGAGTTCTGGAGCGGCTTCGGCCGTAACAGAAACAGTGTAGGATTACTCCTGTTCCCTGCTTATTAAGCGCTGAGATTTTGTAGAAAACATCCATGACGCCGCCATAATCGGGCGGGTATGGAACGTTGAAGCTGACCAGGTGAACAACTTTTCTGTGGGAGGGTGTGCTCATCGCATCTGTTGCAATATGCAAACATAGCTAAAAAAATCTTTTGTACCTTTCATCCCCCCTGACAGGGCCTATTGTTTGTCTTTATCATTCATCAATAGCAGAGCAACAAAATCTGTTTTATGGCGGTGAACCTGCTCAGGCCTGACAAGCTATATGGCCACTGAAAAGATGCATGTGAAAATAAAAGTAGTGATAGCTGTCATCAGCGATATGTCGACTGATATGCGTGTCCGCAAGCAGGCCCTGCTGCTGGCAGATGAGGGATGTTCCGTGACAGTTATCTGCAGGTCTTCAGGAAGCCATTTTCATGTTGACATGCCAGGGGTGAAAATAAACAGGATAAAGGTGTTCTTCAGGAAGGGGCCGGCCATGTACGTGCTCTTCAATTTTTTCCTTTTCATTCGCCTCCTCTTCAAAAGGTATGATATCTGTGTAGCGTGTGATCTTGATACGCTGATACCCTGCCATATAGTCTCACGCCTGTCAGGGAAGAAACTTGTTTATGATTCCCATGAGTATTTTACCGGCCAGCACGGTCTTGCAGAAAAGAAGATCAGGCATGCCCTCTGGAAGAGAGCGGAGAAGATGATTGTTCCGGGGATTCGCTATATGATCACTGTCAGTGAATCAATCGCAGAACTGTACCGCAATGAATACGGAGTGAATCCCTTGGTTGTAAGGAATGTTGCTCCGTCAGTAGCTCACCTGGTGCCTCATGACAGAGTTGAGCTGGGAGCAGAAGAGGATGAGCTGCTGGTTGTATTTCAGGGTTCCGGAATTAACCCAGGGAGAGGAGCAGTTGAGCTTATTGCAGCCATGAGCAGTATTGAGGGGGTCAGGCTGGTCATTATCGGGTCAGGTGATATAATTGAAAGTCTGCGGATGTCAGTCCGTGAGGACGAAGTCGTCAGTAAAGTCCGCTTCCTCCCCAGAATGAAATGGGAAGAGATGATGAGATATACAATGTGTTGTGATGCAGGGCTCTCACTCGATACAGATACCTGTATCAATCAGCGCTATAGTCTTCCTAATAAGCTTTTTGATTATATTGCCGCCGGAATACCCGCAGTAGTATCTCCGCTGCCGGAAGTGTCAGCTATCATAGAGAGGTACGGATGTGGCCTTGTACTCGATGAGGTTAGTCCTGAAGCTATAGCGGGCCAGCTGAAGAGACTGAGGGATGACCGGGGCCTGCTTCAGGCATTACGGGAAAGGGTACCGGCAGCCCGCGAGGAGCTGAACTGGGAAAAAGAGAAGGTGAAGGAACAAGAGTTCTTTAGAGTTGTTATACAATCATGAGAGCGCATTGACTTCGCCGGGCTCGCAGGCGCGCTTGACTTCGCCGGGCTCGCAGGCGCGCTTGACTTCGCCGGGCTCGCAGGCGCGGTTGACTTCGTCGGGCTCGCAGGTGCGGTTGACTCCGTCGGATTCGCAGTTGTGGTTGACTTCGTGAGGCTCCCGGTCAGTTGGCAGATCGGTGCATAGCAGCTTGTTGCAGTAAACTTTAAACAAAATCGAAAAAATGAATAGTACTTTTTTTAAAAAATATCTTCCGGAGATCATCGGCACTATCCTTGGAGCAGTAGGAGGCTTCCTCTACTGGAAATATGTAGGTTGTCAGTCAGGGACCTGCGCGATAAAATCAAACTGGTACCTGATGGTACCCTGGGCTGCGGTACTTGGCTTCCTTGCAGGCTCTCTTGTCAAGGATATAATCAGAAAGAGAAAAAAGAGCAGAAAACAGGAAGATAGCTGACTATCTCTTTGAAGAGTCAATCAGGGAAGTTTGTATATTGCATTCATAATGTATTTCCGAACCTAACCTGATTAATATGAAAACCAATCGCAGAAATTTTCTCCGCACTGCAGCAGTTGCCGGAGCAGGTACGTTTACGGTTGCCTCTGCAGCATCATGTTCCCGTCGTGAGAGATCAGCAGAGTTAATGCCGGAGGTCAGAGAGGCCGTTCTGGCCACCCACACCTCGTTCTTCAACATGTCAGGTTATGGTGCCACCCCTCTTGGGACGGTGCGCATTGGTTTTATAGGTTTAGGGATGCGCGGCCCGGGAGCAGTTGAACGTATGTCGCACATTGAAGGTGTTGAGATAGCAGCTCTTTGTGACAAGTATCCTGACAGGGTTGACAAGATGCAGTCTATGCTTTCCAAGTTTGGATTGCCTCAGGCAAAAGCATTCAGCGGCAGCGAGGAGGCCTGGAAAGGATTGTGTGATGATCCGGAGATTGACCTTGTTTATATATGTACCCCGTGGGCATGGCATACTCCGATGGCTGTCTATGCAATGGAAGCAGGCAAACATGTGGCTGTGGAGGTACCGGCATCAAAGACGGTTGAGGAGTGCTGGCAACTCGTGGAGACCTCGGAACGGACTAAGAGACATTGCATGCAGCTTGAGAATTGTTGCTACGACTTCTTTGAGCTGCTTACCCTTAATATGGCAAGACAGGGGCTCTTCGGAGATATTTTGCATGGTGAAGGTGCATATATCCATGACCTGCGGTGGGATTTTACCTATGACAAGAATGGTTATGCTGACATGTGGCGCCTGAAGGAGAACGAGCGTAATGGAAACCTCTATCCCACACACGGGTTGGGCCCGGTATGCCAGATAATGAATGTAAACAGGGGCGACCGGATGGATTATCTTAGTTCACTATCTACAAATGACTTTTCAATGGCAGCAGATCTTGCCCAGCTGGCAAAGGAGGATCCTTTCTATGAATCTTTCGCCGGGAAGAAATACCGTGGCAACATGAATACCACGTTGATAAAGACTGCTTTGGGCAGGAGTATCATGATACAGCATGATGTGTCAAGCCCAAGACCTTATTCAAGAATACACCTTATCAGCGGTACTAAGGGAGCAGCAAGAAAGTATCCCTCACCGTCAAGGATTGCTCTTGGCCACTCTTGGCTGCCAGCGGAAGAGGTAGCAGTGCTGCAGGAGAAGTACACCCCTGAGATTGTGCGAAGAGTGGGTACTATGGCAAAAGCCATTGGCGGCCACGGCGGCATGGACTTCATCATGGACTGGAGGCTGATAGACTGCCTGCGCAACGGACTGCCACTTGATCAGGATGTATATGATGCTGCCCTCTGGAGCGTCATCACTCCACTGAGTGAATGGTCGGTGGCAAACAGATCGTCGTCAATCGACGTGCCTGACTTCACATGCGGTTTATGGGCTGGCAACAGGCCTTTTGACCCTAACCTTCTACAGGGTGGGAATACTAAAGTGATTGATGTAAAGGGAAACGCAAACCAGCTTGAGGTTTAGTCTTAAAAACAAAAAGAGTTCTTTTCTCTGATTCCGCGTAACACCATTTTTATCAGTATATCCGGATAATATATTTTTTACATTTGCGGGCAAATTGCCAATTTAATGTTAAGCACCATTATATTTCTGGTTATTTTATTTCTTACTGTTCTGGTCTTCTATGTACCAGGGCCTTACAAATATCATTTTGTTCTGTCGTTGCTTTTATCCGGGGTCATCCTGACTTCTGTCTGGTGTGTCCGGCTGCTTACCGGCAGCGACTTATTTCTTGAAATACCACTGTTTACCCCGGCTGTCGGTAGCACTCTTATACTTACCGTCGACAGGCTCTCGGCATTCTTCATCATTGTAATTAACATTACAGTCCTCATTGGCTTTCTATACGCCAGAGGATATCTTGCCCCATATCTTAATGTCAAGAGCAACCTTCGTTTTTCAATACACTATTTTTCCTACCTGTGGCTATGGCTCTCAATGCTGATGGTAGTAATGATACGTGATGGGGTTTCATTCCTGATAGTATGGGAGATAATGGCTCTCTCATCTTTTTTCCTTGTAATTTTTGATGCAGAAGACAGATCAATTCTGAAGACCGGTATCAATTACCTGATACAGATGCATGCCGGCATGTTTTTCATCCTGATAGCCTTTCTACTTGTTGAGAAGGCTACTGGCAGGATGAGCTTTGATGCACTAGGCCAATATTTTTCCAGCAATCGTAACCTGCCTCTTTTTCTGCTTTTCTTTGCGGGGTTTGCCATTAAAGCCGGTTTCATCCCTCTCCACACCTGGTTGCCGGAAGCGCACCCTGCAGCACCGTCGCACGTCTCAGGGGTGATGTCAGGTGTTATGATCAAGATGGGTATTTACGGAATACTCAGAGTGGTTGTGTCAATGCAGTCAGACCTGCTTGAGACAGGCATCATCATACTGATTGTCTCACTGATTTCTGGTGTCATGGGAGTGATGATGGCCATTGTTCAACATGACCTGAAGCGACTGCTGGCGTATCACAGCATAGAAAATATAGGAATTATTGGCATAGGCATAGGGTTGGGGATGATCGGCCTGGCGTTGGGCAACCCAGCCCTGTCCTTGCTTGGTTTTGCCGGCGCCCTGTTACATGTGCTCAACCATTCACTATTTAAATCACTTCTTTTCTTCAACGCCGGATCTGTCTATCAGGCCACCCATACACGAAACATGGAACATCTCGGAGGATTGATGAAGAGTATGCCTTATACGGCGATACTCTTCCTGATCGGATCGCTGGCTATATGCGGACTTCCTCCATTCAATGGCTTCATATCCGAATACCTCATTTACATGGGTATGTTCAATACTCTTTCCGGAGCCACCCTCTATCATTCAATTCTTATACTTGTGGCGATTGTTCTTATCGGCGGTCTGGCAATCTTTTGCTTTACCAAGGCATTCGGAATAGTGTTCCTTGGTGTGCCGCGGTCAGATAAGGCAGTGCAGGCATGCGAGGTAACCCGGGGCATGATCATCCCCCAGTATGTGACTGTGGCGCTCATACTAATAATTGGACTGGGCTCGCCCTTGATAGTTAAGCCGGTATTTGGCATTGTGGTTCAGGCATTTGGGATAACGAATCCGGTAATGGTATCCGGCGCTTTTATGTCTAATCTTGCTCAGATAAGCATTATGGGCGGCCTCTTTGTGGTAATCCTTGTCGCTTTGCTCGTTTACCGTCACTATCATCTCAGAAAGAGACCGGTGGAGAGTGGCCCCACATGGGGATGCGGATATACTGCCGGAACGTCGCGGCAACAGTATACTGCCACCTCATTTGCATATAACTATAACCATCTGGCCAAACCTGTGCTTCAGACAACCAAGGTGATGGATGAGATCAGGGAGGATGAGATTTTTCCGCGCAAGAGAACCTTCGTTTCGCACAGTGACGATATCTTCAAGAAATTGCTGATTGACAAACCTGTTGAATGGGTCTCATCTCTACTTAAAAAAATTGCTGTAATGCAAACCGGACAGATACAGCATTATATATTGTATGCATTTGTCTTCATGCTCATTGTGTTACTTCTCTCGGTACTGAATATTTTCTGATCATGGCAGGATTTATCTTGATAGTAGTTACAGCCTTTTTCTTCCCCGGCATAATACTCCGGACGAAGAGCATGGCGTCAGGACGCAAAGGGCCGGGATTATTCCAGCCGGTGAAGGATACTATAGTGCTGCTGAAAAAGGGAAGTGTATTCAGCAACACCACAGGATTGATATTTCAGATAGCTCCGGCCGTCACACTGGCAACAATCATCTGCGCTGCTGTGTTGCTGCCTTTCTCTGAACAAAAGGCTCTGATTTCATTTGAAGGCGACTTTGTGCTTTTCGCATATCTGCTGGCTCTTGGTAAGTTTTTTATAGTGATTGCCGCTCTTGACACAGGCAGCAGTTTTGAAGGCATGGGAGCAAGCCGTGAAGCCTTCTTCTCGCTCTTGATAGAACCAGCTTTTTTTGTTCTCCTGGCCACTTTTGCTATGTTCACCGGATACACTTCATTCTCGGTGATATTTAACCAATTCTTCATCACTGGCAATGATTATGTGATGATATACAGTATCATAGGAGTATACCTTTTTGTCCAGATCGCTATGGTTGAGAACAGCAGGATACCCGTTGATGATCCAAAGACACATCTGGAGCTGACCATGATACATGAGGTAATGATACTTGATTACAGCGGATTTGATAAGGCGCTGATACATATAGGCTCTTATCTTAAATTTGCCCTTTATGGCTCACTGATATACAACCTCATCGTACCCGCGGGATGGAACACAGCCCTCCAGATAGGTCTCTTCCTTGCCGTACAGACACTCTTCGCCATCGTAATTGGCCTGACAGAATCATTCAGAGCACGGAACAAGATGAACAAGAACCCGAAATTCATACTGACATTATCGGCAATAGCATGGATAGCGTTTACAGTAATTATAATTCTGACAGATAAACTGGCCTGAAAGGAAATGATAAACTATCTCATAGTCCTGTTCGCTATCACGCTGATATATTTCTCCTCAGCTGGCAGGCTGGCTACATATGTCAGGCTGATAGCCATGCAGGGTCTTCTGCTCTGCGGCTTAGCCGTGTTTGAACTCAAGGAGGTCAACACTGCGAACCTCCTCTTCATTGTTGCAGAGACATTATTTGTCAAGGCTATGGTATTGCCATACCTGTTAAACAAGATCATTCACCGCTCAGGCGTGACGAAAGTGCACCGTCAGGCCATGCCCGGCTTTTATCTGATTATCTTTTCAATCTTCGGGCTGATGATCAGCGTTATGCTGGCAAAGATACTTATCAATCCAATCATAAATACCATCTACCTGGCAATAGCTCTCTTTACACTTTTCACCGGACTTCTGCTTATCGTAACCCATAGGCTTATAATCTCCCACCTAATGGGTTTTCTGATAATAGAAAATGCAGTATTTTTCTTCTCTCTGGCCGTCGGGAGTGAGATGCCGATGCTTATCAACATAGCTATACTGCTTGACCTCTTTGTGGGAGTACTGATCCTGGGCTTCTTCGGCTTGCGCCTGAAGCCGCATACAAACGAGCTGAATATGTTAAAAGACTAGAAATGATAATTCTGCTATTCTTAGTCATATCACTGCTATTGAGTGCCTCGACGTTACTGTTCAGGAACAGGGACGTGACCCGGGTAATCGCCCTCAGTTATGCTGTGCTGCTCATCCTGTTCACCATTTATGCATGGACCAATCTGAACCAGACGGAGCTGACTTACTTTACCTATGACAGTACGGGAGTATTATTGCTTACAGTATTGACTATTCTGGCCCTGCCCACCGTTTACCATGGGTTTATCTATACATCAGGTGACAGCACAAAAAGATATAATATTTTCCACGCCGGACTGATAGCTCTGATGACCTTCATGTCAGGCGCCTATCTGGCCAACACCATGACCGTTATGTGGATATTTGTGGAGGCAACCACACTGGCGGTGGCGGTGCTTATTTATCATGACCGGACGGAGATAGCTCTTGAGGCTACATGGAAGTATGTCTTCATCTGCTCAACAGGTATTGCCCTGGCTTACCTCGGCATTTTATTCCTCGGATTTATTTATGAGCGCGGTGATGCTCCAAACCTCACTTTCTCATCCTTCTCGCATGTCATCAGCAATGCCAGTCCCCTGTACCTGAAGATCGCCTTTATCTTTGTTCTGGTGGGGTTCAGTACCAAGATGGGGCTCTTCCCCATGCATACCGTGACCATTGATGCGCATTCGGTGGCGCCACCGCCCATCAGCGCACTGATATCCACCACCCTGATGAATGTCGGGTTTCTGGCTATCTTCCGTGTATATACCCTCTTCTCTTCAACATCCGTCCTGCCATTCATGAATCATGTCCTTATCCTGGCTGGATTGTTGTCGCTGCTGGTCTCTGCAGGATACATGCTCAAGGCGAAGCATCTGAAAAGAATGCTTGCCTATTCAAGCCTTGAAAATATGGGTCTTGTCGCGATAGCTATCGGGGTGGGAGGGGCTGGATATTATGCTGCCCTTTTGCTGATAATACTTCATTCATTTGCCAAGTCCAGTCTCTTCTACCAGATGGGGCAACTCTCCCGGATACTTCATACATTTCAACTTGATGATTGTGGCAGGTATATGAAACTATATCCCGCCGGGGCAATGGTGCTTCTGACGGGGATGGTCTGCATACTTGCCATACCACCTTCCGGGATGTTTATTCCCGAATTAATGATCCTGCGTGGGCTTACCGCTAACGGTCAGTGGTTTGTCCTTATCGCCTTGATCATGCTTTTATGCTTCGTAATTTATGCAATGAGCACAAGGATCATGCATATCACATTCTCGGCTCCGAGAAATGAAAAAGGCCTTCCGTTGCCAGGTTCCGTCAACCCGGTGGAGACAGTCAGCCAGTTTATACTTCTGGCCATAGTCATTACGATATGCTTCTATCAGCCTCCTTTTCTGGTAGATATGATTAATCAAAGCTTTGCTATGTTGCCGAGATAGAAATGATGAGCCCGAAGAACTACATAGAGATAAAAAATAATTCCATCCCGGCTGATGTCAAAGAGATCCCTGTTTTGGACTACGACCTCTTTTATGAAGAAGTAAGCAGCCAGCTTAAGAGTGAATTAAATCACTGTTTGTCTTACTATTGTCTTGAATTACATGATAATCTGAGATTTATCTGTTGCATTGCCGGAGACGAAACGGGTAGTATCATGATATTCAGCCATGAAATGAAGAGGGATGGTTTCCCATTGAAGTCTCTGACTGTGGTCTCTTACGCAATGCATATATTTGAACGTGAGATACATGAAGCTTTCGGTGTAGAATTCATTGGTCATCCCTGGCTCAAGCCTTTGAGGTATCCGCATGACAGGGCAGACAGGCTCAGTGTCATGGATAATTATCCTTTTTACGAAATTGAGAGTGAAGAGCTGCATGAGGTGGGGGTAGGTCCGATACATGCCGGTGTGATTGAGCCCGGCCATTTCAGATTCATCTGTAATGGCGAAAAGGTGCTGCATCTTGAGATACAGCTTGGCTATCAGCATAGGGGGATTGAAAAGCTTTTTACAGAGA
>CAYQNT010000076.1:11735-12641 GCA_964418865.1 uncultured Rikenella sp. | reverse complement strand
CTTTGCAACAAAATCCCCTGCCCGTCTGCGACGGGCTTTGGGCTTTTTTGTTTCCATCCCTCCGCTTCGCAAGCGAGCGTCGGTCTGTAAACAAAAAATCCCTCCTTCGCTTCGCTCAGGGGGGACTTTTGTTGAGGTCGGTGGCGGATTCGAACCGCCGTACCCGGTTTTGCAGACCGATGCCTGACCACTCGGCCAACCGACCATTTCGGGTGCAAAAGTAATAATTTTTGTCTATATCAAAAATTCATGATAAAGGTTAATGTCAGACCGACCCCTGGCTACGGCTAGAGCCATGCCCCGCCTGTCTCAGGCGAGGAAATGCAAAGTAATAAGAGAGACTCTTGCCTTATTTTCTTGGCAGTGGAGCTATACCGGCCATCTCACCAATGACATTCACCAGATCACTGCCACCGGGCACCACTACCTTCGTGTTGTGCTGCAGTGCGGTCTCCATAGCCTGAAGCTTACGCAGTACCTGAGCATTGCCGATGAAATACCTCTCGGCTGCCTCATTAACGAGCCTGATGAATTCGGCCTCACCTTCAGCCTCAAGGATCTTCGCCTGCTTTGCACCCTCAGCCTCCTTGATCTTAGCCCTCTTAATACCGTCTGCAACAGTCTCAGCGGCAGATGCCATGTCTATGGCAGCTATCTTCTCATTCTCTGCCTTCACAACCTTGTTCATTGTCTCCTGCACATCCTTGGGCGGATCAATCTGCTTAAGCTCGGTACGGACAATATCTATTCCCCAACCCTTGGTCTCAGTATGAAGAGTATTGTAAAGCTCAGCGTTGATCTTACCGCGCTCACTGTTGGCCGACTTAAGCGTCATGGTGCCGATGATGTTACGCAATGTTGTTCTGGCCAGGTTGACAATCTGATACCTGAAGTTATTGACGTTGT
>CAYQNT010000076.1:0-11725 GCA_964418865.1 uncultured Rikenella sp. | reverse complement strand
CTTTACACTCTCCTCTTCAGGCCTGACCCTGAAATAGACCTGCGCATCAACACTGGCATTCAGGTTATCATTGGTAATGATCTCCTGCGGCTCAGCATCAACCATCTGCTCGGTAACATTGATCTGATACATCTTGTCAATGACCGGAATAATCCAGTGAAAGCCGGGATTGGCAAACTTGAAATACTTTCCCAGACGCTCAATAAGCGCCCTGTGAGTAGGACGAACAATCCTGATCCCACTGAAGAAGATCAGAAGAACGAACAAACCGATAATTACATACATCATAGCAGCGGATTTTTATTTGTTATTAGTGATAGTCCTGCAAGTTAAGAAATAACCAGACAGATTGAATTATAAACCTGCTGAAAAACTATCTTATTACCTAGTACCTAATACTCCTTTCAGCAGACCTTTCACTTTCCAAGCCCGCCGGGGAAACAGCGGTGAGGAAATAAAAATAGAGCATATCTTTTTCTGCTAACGCATCTATATAATTAAAGGTCCCGGCTGGCAGATCAGCAATTTTTTGAGCACCCTTGCCTGCAGTGTAACGGTACACCCTATACCCGCTTTTACTATCCTCCTCCACTGACCATGAAAGATAGAGACCATCAGCCCCTTGCGTTAACCTTAATCCAGACGGTGGGGATACCGCAGGAGCAGGTTCGGGGGCCGTGACTTTAAAAGAATCTGATAAAATGCTTTCGGATCCTGATTCATCAATAGCACTTACCGCGTAATGATAAAACAGTGCTTTGTCCTGTAAAACTGAATCAGTAAAAGTGTTTTCGCTAAAAAGCATAATCTCATCATTCAGTTTCTTATAATCTTTCTCATCATTTCCTTTTCTGTAGATGTTATAACCGTACAGAAACTCATTAGTCTCCAGCATATTGTCCCATACCAGGATCACTTTCCCATCTGAAAAACCGCCATGGAGATTTGATGGTGAGATTACATAAGTCTTAATTCCAGGTCTGGCTGCTGAGGTTTCGGAAAGAGCACTTAAAACATACCCATCGTTGATGGATTTCAATGCATATCTGTAGGTGAGATTACCATTTAACATTGCCGAAGAGTCAACAAATGTCATTATTTCAGCTGCAGCAGGAATGAGTCCTGAAATCTGATACAATGAATCATTCCTTCCTTGATCACGAAAAACATAATATCCTGTTGCTAAAGTGCCTAGGCCTTCCCAGTATACCTTAACGCCACCCTCAACCGGATTGGCAGCAATATTTGATGGCGGGTCAGGCTCCAGATTATTTGTAGCGTGCCAACCCACTTTAGCGCTCTGGTATCCTCTGTCCATAATCCCCTCAAACACCAGGTAATAATAGTAGTTCTCCATAGCCTGAGGTAAATTATCCGTATAAAGGGAGTCTTTTGCCGGAACTTCTGCAATTTTGACAAAAGCAGAATCCCAGTTATCGCTCCTGAAGATACTAATGCTTCTTACCAGATCATGATTATTATACCTCCAGGTAAGATCCATCTGATGTGCCTGATCTCCTTCCGTGACATTGAATTTAGTAAGCACAGGCACATCACTTGCAAGGAAACTTGCAACCTGAACTAGTTTTGAGGGCGCACCGGGATTTCCTAGTCTGTCCAAAGGTTTAATAAAGTATTCGTAAGATGTCCTTGGACGAATTGTTCGATCATTCATTACCATAAAGATAGAGTCGCCCCTACTATAAAATCCTTTTTCAGCAGGAATTTTCAGATACTCACCTGCCATATTTTGCCGGCGATAAACAGAGAATGAATATAAATGGGGGTCAGGACTAATATGCCAGTCAATATAAACATTCTTGTGGTCAGTATTTGTACTGTTCACTTCAGGAATGGGCAAAGCAGGCTTTCCAGGCCATGAAACTGCCTCTGTAATCTTTCCACTGGTCTTACTTCCTTCCGATAGCCGTTCTATTCTATATTTATAAAGAATTCCCTTTCTCGCGGTCTTATCCAGAAATGCCGTTCCTGCAGCCAGGTGCATTATGGGGTAATTAACCGGAGGTAGGGTGTCAATTAAGGCATATTGTGATATATACTCCCACATCCTGATAATATCCTTTTCATAATACTTTCCCATATCCGTGAAAAGTGTATCGTACCATCTTATCCTGACTATAAGTTCATCCAGGCTTTTAGGAGCTTCTACCTTACCAATACTTTGAAAATCACTTTTTTTATCTTCTGACCGGAAGATTTCAAATCCTCCGTCTTTGGGTATCTGGTTATCGAGGAAAATATAATTCCCATGGGGCGATCCTGCGGCCAAAGGGTATTGAGCGGTTACCCGTAGTGGCATAAGGGCAAGAAGAAGCACAGGGAACAATAGTGTACGTGCCATGCGACCTTGTAAACCTGTATGCAGGGATATAGATCTTAAGCCTGTCGGCTCTGCTTTGCTTTTATGAAAAGATATTCGTTCCATCCGTTTTAAAATTTGCTTACCATTATCGCCGGTTAATCAGGGTTTAGAACTATTAATAAGCTCGTTACTGAACTCCCCGGTTCATTCTTAAAAGCACTATCATAGCCCTTTCCTTTCAACTTCATTTCTCATTTCCTCACCAGCCAGAAGTCATGGTTGTCGCTCCGCTACAATTTCCGAGCCCAAGGCTGATATCTTTTTGCCCGCTTGAATTAATCATCACATTTGCCTTAATGGCTTTACTAATACTAGTGCCTATACAGCCCTGGCAACCGGCAACCAGGGTTGGGAAACACTGTTCAATACTTACTCCAAGACCAAAGCTTCCGCACCCTTCCAATGTAAAGTTACCGGTACCGGTATTGTAATATCCTTTGGCTCCAAGTTCAACTCTTGCGTCGGCTGAGAGCTTCGTACATGTTATGGAGCTGGCAGTAAAGTAGGCATGAATAAAGGCCATCAAGCCGATGCCGTATTCATTTCCTGAACCCTCGAAGCCCATCCAAAGACGTGCATCCAATCCTACTTCGGCCCCAAATTTTGCGCTTAGAATCCCGAGGTCAACGCTCACATTAGGGATATTAACAATTGGCACGCTCCATCTTCCTGTAATAAACATGCCGGAAATATGGTTGCTGAATGAAGCAGGGATATGTTTGTCGTAAGCAAACTGCATAAGCTTACCCGTCACTTCGGGAGGCATTAAGGCATAGTCGCCTATCATAAAGCCTGCCTGTATCCCACCCAGGCTTGGCACATCCAACTGACCTCCAGCCAGGAAATACCATCCATCACGATCAACAAGCATATTGGCAACAGCATGAACTGCCATACCTCCAATACTTTGATTGATGTCCATATCTCCTATCATACGCCCGTTTGCATAATCGAAGGTGATGTTCAGATTCCCAAATCCGGTTTTGATATTTGTCACTTTAACATCCTGGTTATCAGCCACAATATCTCCGTAAATCGTAAACTTCTTCTTTCTATCGCCTTCCATGCCTTTCAGGCCTTCCATGGTGCCCTCGAAGCTGAACAGATTCCAATCATTCTTCTGATTATCTACACGCATCTCACCCCTCACGTCAATTAGGCGGGTAGTATTGTTGCTGCCTATGGGCAAAATCTGGTTATACGGATCCACCTCTAACCAGATAGCTGTCAATGTACGGTGAAGTTTGCCCTTTAAATCAATACCTTCTTTATCGCGGATGGTTCCGGGGGCAATGAAATTTCCATTTTCAAATTTCTGATCACCGAAAATCTGACTTGCGAAGAAATGAACTTTGCCCGGCCCCTCAAATTCCATATTAAGGGGCATCAGGTCAAATTTAATGGCACTCCCGCTTTTCGAGTAACGAATATTCCCGTTCTGGGCTTCAATACGAGGTATTCCAAGGTCCATGGATCCACTTAAGAGAAAGTAGCCATCATAAGGATATATGGCAATGGGTTTTACCTTCAGAGTATTATAGAATTCAAGAGGTTCTCCGGTCTGAATAAAATCGAGCGATTGCTCTCCATTACTGAGGAGCGAAAATGTACCAAAAGAAAGTTTGGTTCCGGCTTTAAGGCCTGGGAGCCCTGAGATAGTGACAGCCGGTTGACCTGACAGCCCAACCACCGCCAGACGCCAATGGCCCTTCTGGTCTTTACCGATAGACGGGAAATAACCAAAAGAAAAATTTTGTGTCTCCAATGTGATCGGCGCCACTCCAGCCAGGGACATTTCCTTCAATTGTACCTGTCCGATGTGGAAATTATCCGGTGTGATCTTGATTTTATCTACCGGCATTTCTACTATACCGGTTTTCAGGGTGGCTTCACTGAGTTCAAAACCACTTGATTGCTGAGATAACTTCCAGTTTTTTGATACTACTTTCCATTTCTCGAGGTTGAAGCTCATCTCCTGCTTTCCTTCAACGGTTTGCATTCCTGCGTTCGTAAGCTTCAAGTCAGGAAGACTAATGGTAATTCTGGATGGATTGATGTTTCCCATTTCGTTCGTACTGAGAATTAACGACACTGCCAAAGTGTCTCTCCTTAAATAACTACCGGTACTTTTGCACACACCGCTAAAACCCTTTAGTGTGACAGGAATATCAGCCCCTGTGGCACTGGTAAGTGCGAAAGTCCCTCCTGATGACGAGGCAGATGAAGTGGATGAAGCAGGTAAAGTGGAAGAGACGGCAGACACCGAAGAAGCCAGAGAAGTTGAAGAGACGGAAGAAGCATAGGAACCAGATACTTTACTTGCTCCTGTGGATTTTACTACATCAATATTAAGTCCGGTGCTAAATACCGCAATGATATTATTTGATGCCCCGGGCTCCTTAAGCCATACATCTTCATGGAAAGTGAACAGGCTTGAATTGAAGCCAAAAGAATTCTTCAGTCGCACCTTCCCATTTATATGCCCGCCTATACTCACGGACTTGCTGATCACAATGAGGTTCCCTGAAGAAGGCGTTTGCTCCGCCATATAGCTTCCGTTCACTATAAGGTCAAGTTTGGTCGCGTCAAGTGGAATATCTGTCACCTCCGGGATAAATTCCTGACCTTTACGGATCATTTTGACATTGGAGAAATCAAGCTGCAGCTGCTCAGGTGACTTTACCTGGAAGCTGTTGTTATCCAGCTGGGAAAGATCGGCCAAGGAACCGGAAATGGTTGCTGAATTACCTTCTATATTATGTGAGCTTATGGCAATTTTAAACCCATATAGTGTTGAGGGCATCCCTGGCACAATATCGAGATGCAGGTTAACCGCAGCCGATGAAGGTAAAACAATAACACCAGAAGCATCGCCAATGATGGCAACATTCGGATTATATTTTTCCGCTCTGATCACACAACTCTTCATTTCCCCGGGTATTTTTCTCAGGAGAAAAGTCCCGTCGCTTTTGGAATATGTGAAAATCTCAGGACTACCGTCTACATATATTTTTACCGAATCGGCATTATCATTGTTTTCTCCAATCGTTACTTTTCCGCTTATTTTAAAAGCTGGTTGAAGAACAATTAGAGGCTTATCCTTTACTTCCGTTGACGGGGTACTGTAAAAACTTTTCTGTCTGATCCCAAAATCAGAGTCGTCAGGTGGGATGATATCCAAAACAAAATTGCTTTCGGAATGTGTAAACTGAAGTATTACATACCCTTTATCATCGGTGACACCTTCAACAATTCCAACGATATTATTTACCTTAACCTTTACACCCTTAACCGGTGCTTGTAAGCTCTGTGAATTTGGAAGATTATAGTTTCCGACTACTTTGAATCTTGCCCGGTGCATCCGTTTTTTTACAACGTATTTTGTTACGGTACCGGGATTATCAGGATCCTTTGATTTACTAATTGTGATTATCGTATCAACAGGGTCATAGGAGCTGAGATCATTCGGTATGATCTTCATTTTCCGGGTACCTGAGGGTGCCAGAAATACAAATACCTGTGAACCTGATGGTATATTCTCCCTTCCAATGGCTTTTTGGCTGGAAAGGAACATTGCAGTGCCAAGGTTTAATTCACCCGTACTGACCGCCGGACAAGTTTCAATCTTCACAGACGAAGGTACCGGCTTACCCTCTTCGTCAACAACATATCCCATGGCTACACCATCAGGCTGAAACATTAAATTAGCCTCAATCTGTTCGCCAAACTTGGGGATGAAAAGGTCTTTCTCAATCAACCCAAATCCACCCGGCTTAGCTAAAAGCCAGCGTTTGGGGCCTTCCACCTTTGGTGTTACGGTAGGATCTTTTAGCCATTCAGCCATATTAAGTTCCAGCTGAAGGTTCTCAAAACTGTACCGGCCTTGGGCATCTGTATAAGTGTCCTGGATAGAGAGCAATCCAATAGGATTCTCTGAGGCAGGTATACGTTCTGACTTTCCCCACTGACTAAAAAGAAGAACTCTTACACCTGGCTTGATTGTATCTGCCATGGTATCTCCCCAGTTTACCATGTCTTTCATCCCGGTGACAAATGCCTGACCATAAACCCTTGGTAACTGCGGGTACATATTTATTGATAAATCATAGGTCTGCACCTCAAATTCTGAATTGTACCTGGCATCCGAACCATAAGTAAAGTTCTGCTCGAGAATTAATAGTGATGATGAATTATAGGCAGCAGACATTTCCTGCTGATCAATCACAACATTATTAAAGGGAAATTTCTTTTTATCAGCCAAATTGTTCGGACTGTATCGCTTTTCAATATCCTTATAATTGATATTGCCTGATGTTTTTGAGGTTTTACAATCAATATAATAGCGATCGCCATTATTATTTGGATCGTGCATGACCAAATGGGTAATTATAGTAGTACCATTTAATCCTGTATTATTTGAAGCGATTCTCTTTTTTGATCCCGCCATAGAAGGTATCTTATTTTTAATTTCCCCTTCATCGTATGGCACACCAGGGATTATATTAGCTCGTAACACAGACACTTCAACATCATTAAGCGGAGTCCCCATACCCATAGTCTGATCATAGAAGGTAGAAGTGGTTGACCTGACATTAACCTGCAGATTGTAACTCTTGACATATGAGACCAGGGTCCCAAAATCGTTTTCCTCCCAGGGCCTGATAAAGAAATTCACATCCGGACTGCAGTAGTAGTTATTATTAACTATTAAACGCACTGTCTTGAGCACTTTGCCCGAACTTGTTCTATCGACCTCCACTGATTGCAGTTTTTCAATATTTGTAATTCTCCCCAGAGTAGTATCTGTCATGGGAAATGAAAATAAGAAACTGCCATCGGAACTTGTATTAACTGTCTGCAGAATTTTACCGTTATCCGGGAAGCTGGAAGCGTAATCATTGACAGCTCCCGATACCATCTCTTGAGCGAGAACTGTTCCTGAAGATGTGAGTGAGCCAATATGTCCTGAGATCAGAATATACTTAACCACCAGGCTAACAGATACATTTGCCAGCGGCTTTGAGTTTGCAGGATTGATATAACCAAGGGATTCAGGAGAGATATTTACCTGTGATGGTTGCATTGAAGCCTGCATATTCTGAGCCGCAGTAGTGCCAACCTGTGAGATTCCGGCATTACTGCTACCAGATGTTGTTTGAGGAACAACGCTTACCTGAGAAGCTATTGAAGTACCGGAAGAGTTTTGACCTGATGATCCTCCACCTAAATGGGGAATTCCCATTCCTTCTGCCGCAGAATACTTGAACTTATAATTCAACTGCCCCTTTACAATAGCAAAGGGAAGGATATTCATATCAGGAGATATTGCACTTACTTCAGGCCCTGCAGGCTTAAATGGCTTTACCACGTCAACCTGTATCTCGGGCAAGCCATCTCCATATATGAAGTAACAGGGTGCAGATTTACCCTGATTTTTAAACCGCAGCTTACCCGCATCAAAATCGAACGGGTTATCAATATTCAAGGCTTCTGTTCCGGCAATAACCTGGAAAGCATATTTCTTCCCTTCTTCGAGCATGGGCTGTTCAGGTCCATACAGAAATGATGTCCCCGCAACAGTCTCTTCCAGAAAAGCCGGGGTGGTAGCTGTTTGGAGGGCATCGCCGGGTGGGACGGAAGAATCAAGCATCTCCACAATCCGTATGGTATAAGGAGTAAGCGGCGGAGCACCGGGTGATGGTGCCCAGGTAAAGAGCAGCGGCTGTACTGATGTGGCTGAAAATTTCGCACCACACTGAGGAGAAATAATTGTCGGGGGGTCAAGGAGCCGGAGTGAAAAAGGACTGCTACAACCTGACGGGTCAGGCGCAGATGCCAGTACTCCGTTCCTGTCATAGGCCGTGAAACATAAACGGTAAGTACCCGCCGGCAATCCTTTGTCAGCCAGCTCATCATATCCTATTCCGGAGAACACCATTACATCAGGTATAAACAGGTCATAGAGATCACTTTCAGTAAGCATCATCGGTACTCCTGCCTGCATGTTAAGAAACGTGGAAGGTATATACCCCGGGGTAGTGCTGATTTGAATTCCATTATCCCCTTTAAGCTTCATATGGAGGTATAACTGAGCAGACTGATTTGAGGAAACAGTAACAATTGTTTTATCGTAATACTCCATAAAATTTGCATCCCAGGGAGGCCTTACAATAGTTGTAATATTTACCGAAGGAGCAGGAATATTCAGATTGGCGCAACCAGCCGGCATATCAGGCGAAAGTGGTACGGGGGCACCACTTAATGTTCTCCATAGCCTGAAGCAAAACTGATAATTTCCGGGGGGTAAACCATAATCGTACAGGCTTGAAGAATTAACACCAGTTATATTAAGATTTGATCGTTGGAAAAGAGAATTAATATCTATGTCTGGCGATGGTATCACCAATGGTACACCTGCTTCAATATAAAACCTGTTTATCTGATTCATGTTGCTCTGTATCCGCACCCCGTTATCGCCTGTAATGGCCAGGGTAAGATAGACTCCTTCCATGCTGGTATTGGAAAGCATGGTAATCCTCACTTTATCCTGCAGCTCATCCAGAGGAACGGTATATGGCGGGGATAGTAATAAGGTATTAACGCTTACTATGGGAGTCTGAGCCTTCAGACTGCCAAAAGTGAGGCATAGAAACAGACTGAGCAGGATGGTACCTGCTCCCTTAAAATGTGTACACATAACTTATATCTCCTTTCCTTTCGCTGAAGGGGGTAAAATTCGATGTTATGGCTTTACTATCTTTAATATAAAGCTTGACATTGACGCGGTGCTTTTTTGAAATGCTATACCCTGCCCTGAATGAAATCTGATTAATTCCTGAAACACGGTTTTCTTCACTAGTAGAGTATTTAATTTCATTCCTAAAATAATTGTCTGACAATGATAATGATAGCTTCCTGTCAAATAATGTTTTAGAGAGAGAGATAACAGGCCCTGATATCTTGTTCTCAGATGTGGGAAGGCTGAAGAGGGTATAATTATAACCCAGGGAGCCGGTCAGACCAAGATTCAGGAATGATACCATGTAGCTCCCCATTAACATGGTAGATGTATAGGAATTAAAGTTTTCGGTATTGGCGTTTTTATCTTTCAGTTTCTGAAGATTGACAATAACCATAATATTCTGGGATAATTTTTCGCTGTTGAAATTCAGATTCTGACTCAGGGAGAGATTATGTGTAGTCTGCGATATTTCATACAGTGAATCTATTGGTGACATGCCTTTTGATTGCCCCATATCATAATTTGAATAACTCAGATTAAGATTGTACTGCCTGAAAGGTGTTGCGCTGAAATTGAATGAGCCGATGGTTCGGTGAGTAGTTGATGGCAGATCGTTTTTGAGATTGTCTCTCTGAAATCCAATACTACCACTGGCACTGTATTTCTGATCCCCAAAACGATATGATGGTTCTATTGTTATGTTTTGAAGATCATTCTGGAAAAAATATGCTCCCATCGAGCGATACCCGGGAGCAATGCGCTTAAACCTGAGCATAAGTGAAGCCTTTTCTCCTGCATATCCCAGCGAGGACTCAATGGCAGGGCTTGAATAGGTGGTGGCATTGGTTGAAAATAGACCTGAGAAGAGACCCATCACCCCGTATGTGCTGCTGTCGGGTTCAGCTGAGTTGATATTATCAGTGTATAGCGACTGGGCTATCTCCATATCAAATATCATGTGTTTGAAAAAGCTTTGGTGAGTATAGAAAGAGAGCACTATATTTTCCGCGGGCATAAGTGATGCAGGAATGGAATCAGACATAAGGGACCCGGGATCATCCCAACCTTTGAGAAAGATAACTCCTGCATTGTTCTTTTCCGTTCCGTAACCAAGTTTCATGCTCAAGGCCTTTCTGGAGAAGGAAGGAGTCTGTATATACGAATCGTTGAGCCCCATACCGGTTGTACCCGGATCCACTGCTTTCAAAAGCCTGCCATAGAGTATCCCTATCTGCCATTTACCGGGGTTAAGCTCAGCACCGGCACCGAATATGGAATGCCCGGCCATGGAGTAGGGCGACCATGAGATGCTCCTGTAACCAAGATGAAGCTTTACCCATTTGTAGTAAGGGCTTACTCCGTATTTATTGAAAGGCTGACGGAAATCCCTCTGCTGTTCACTGACCACAAAGGAAAAGGGAAATTGTATTCCGTAAAGCGAGATGGTGGGTGAGCCGGTAAGCATCCATACAAAGGGCTGGCGGTTGGCATCCCTGCCCTGAACATCGTAAAACATGAGGGTTCCACCAAGTGTCCCGTTGATGGTAAATGGCTTCTGACCCTTTAAATTCCCAATATCCTGTCCTAAACCGGCAATTGATGAAAAGGCCAGAATGCTGATGAATACAAGCTTTTGGCAGTTTTGAAAGGTTGACATTCTTTTTGCTAAATAGGCTAATTATGAAGTGGTTTGCTTATATATTCAAGAAGCAATTATCAGCTATTTAATAGGCAGCTGTGTATTTGAAGTACCTAGCTACTTAATAGATGTTTAAGTTTTTAATTAATAAAATAAACTTAATCACAAATATTCATTATATTTTTGATTTAGATCAAAAAGTTCTGCTGTTTTTATTAATGATGTGCTTTATTTCTCAGGCGACTGAGGGTCTCCTGGGTCATGCCCAGAAAGGATGCAATCTGTCCCAGCGGAACACGCAAAAAGAAATCAGGGGAGTGCTGCATGCAAGATTCATAGCGTTCCTGGGCACTTTTCATATGAAGGAAATAGGTTCGCTGGTCCAGTACGACATAAAACATCTCTACCAGCCTCCTGATCATGAGATTAAGGTCAGGAAATTCATGGCAAAGTCTTTCAACTGTTTCACGCGATAGCACAATCAGGTCAGAGTCTTCAATCAGCTCGCCCGTTTCATACGAGGGCTGACCAGTATAATAGCTGCTGGCGGAAATAAAAACACGGTTCTCAGGACATATGTTATTTGTTATCTCCTTGCCCTCCTTATAATAATATGTACGCCCCATTCCTTTTGCAACAAAATATGCATTGGAGGCAACCATCCCCTCTTTAAACAGACAGGTCCCTTTTGGAAGGGATACCTGCTGTGTTGATTCCGAGAGAGCCGTTTTTAACTCTTCCGAAAGTGGATAAAGAGAATTCAGCAGTGAAAAAAGCTTTTCATGTGGCGTGGGCTTCATAGATACAAATTTTCTGGTATTATATTATACGGCAGTGCAGGAGATTAAGTTTTGCTTGCTCCGGGTCATGATCTCCAGGCACATGCGACTGTTGTGATAGGGGCATTTCCAGAAGCCGGCCTTATCATCGTCACGGTTTACGGTGCCGTCAGCACGAATAC
>CAYQNT010000075.1:6098-12713 GCA_964418865.1 uncultured Rikenella sp. | reverse complement strand
CCCCCGGCTGATAAGCGAAGCTGTAAGACCTGCTGTGATATAAAGATCTCTTCCGGCACGGAAGTGGTAAGCATATGATGCCCCGCCCCTGAGGTCATTCATTACCTCGCCCAGGATATCGTCAGCGACCCATATTCCTGCACCACCATGAAGCGCAGTGATATAGCCGTCATAAGAGGCATATACCGATTTCATGCCGAAACCGTTTCCGGGAAGAAATGAGTAGACGGAGATGTTCAGGGCAGGAGACTCTGCCGTGCCTGTCCAGGCAGGGTTATACATCCCCTGCATGCCTGACACGGATCCGTACCAGGTATCCTGGCCGGTGACGACAGCAAAAGAAAAAAGCAGTCCTGCAAAAAGCGTACTGTATCTGAGCCTCATGGTTATGTTCCAGCAATATCAACGAACCTGTCAGGGGTATTATTTTATCCATGCCAGGGTCATTCAGAGAGCAAAGATAACCTACTTGACTATCTTTGCGGTGATGAAACTGAAAAGCCTGCTCATTTCCATCATTGTCCTGCTTCCGGCATTGTCAGCCCTGTCGCAGGACTATGCTCCCGTATCAGTTCTAAGAACGGGAAAATGGGTAAAGCTTGCCGTCATTGAAGATGGCATATACAGGCTTGACTATTCGCGCATCAGGGAGATGGGCATTACTAACCCCTCCACAGCAGTACTTTATGGCAACAACACCGGGCAGCTCACTTTCTATAACGACGGCAGCGCCCCTGACGATTTAAGGAAGATCGCCGTCAGTCATGAGAAGGGCGCCGACGGCATCTTCAATGAAGGTGACTATATGCTCTTTTACGCTGAGGGCACCCACAGATATATCTATGACAGTAAAACAGGCAGGTATGATTTTCTGAGGCACTGTTATTCAGATACTGCATGGTATTTTCTTACCTCAGAGCCTGGCGGTCCGCCTATGGTGGTGACAGAGACGGCACCGGCAGCGCCTTATAACAGCACATCCGCTGCCACAGATGTGACCCTCCGCCATGAACGCGAGGAGGTAAACCTTATCAGGTCAGGAAGGGAATGGTACCAGCAGGTTATCCCTAACGTTCAGAACAATCTTAGTCCGGTATTTACCGACCTGATCACTACAGAGAGGATAAAGTACAGGACAAGGGTACTGGGACGCTCCGATACAGGCGGTTCCTTCAATCTCAGGCAGGGGACAGAAGGGCTCCGAACGATAAACATCACACCTGTAAGCATGACAGACGTCAATATATTTGCATCTATTGCCGAAGTGGCTGACTCATGCTTTCCGGCCTCGGCAGCGCCATCATTCAGCCTCACCTTCCAGAACGGAGGCAACCTGGCGGCAACGGGGTATATTGACTACGTTGATTTTATGGCAAGAGCCAGGCTCGTTTTTCGTAACAGACAGCTCTTCATAAGTGACAGCCGGACAGCAAGAGCGTCGGCCATTACACGCTTTACTGTCGAAGGATCTTCTTCACTGAGAGTGTGGGACGTGACTGACCCGTTTGCCCCGAAGATAATCCAGACCTCAACTGTCTCAGGAAACACGCTTTTCATGGCTGCCACTGACAGTCTGAGAAAATTCGCAGCATATACAACCGGCAATCTGAAACAACCCGTGAAAACCTCTGTTGATGTCGCCAACCAGAACCTGCACGGGATAGACCAGGCAGACATGATCATCATTACCCATCCTCTGTTTGAGAGCTATGCCCGGAAACTTGCGGAGCTCCACCTGGCTGACGACGGTACCACTTCAATTATTGCGACACCTGAACAGGTCTATAATGAATTCTCAGGAGGCATACCCGATGCCGCCGCTATCAGGAATTTTGTGAAGATGATCTATGACAGAAGCGGCAGTAACGGCTCATCCCTGCGGTACCTGCTTCTTTTTGGCGATGGATCTTACGAAAATAAGACTCCCGCTCCCCGTAATAACGCCTTCATCCCCACATGGCAGTCGGTCAACTCACATGTCGGGGTACTCTCGTTCACATCTGATGATTTCTTTGGTCTTCTTGACGAAGGCGAAGGTGAGGCCGACGGATATCTTGATATCGGGATAGGACGCCTACCTGCCTCAGATACAGTCTCGGCAGGCATCATGGTAAAAAAGACAGCCTCTTACCTCAGGGGCCAAACAAAGGGATCGTGGCAAAATGTACTCACCATCATCGCTGACGACGAAGACTCAAACATTCACATGCTTGATGCAGAGGGTCTATCAAAAACCGCCTCTGCCGAAGCTCCTCCACTGACCACTCAGAAGATCTATCTTGACGCCTACCGGCAGGTGACAACAGTTACCGGCAGTTCATACCCCGATGCCGTCAAGGCCATTGATGACCGCATAGCGGCAGGCAGCCTGATCATGAACTATGTCGGACATGGCAATGAGACAGGCCTCGCTCATGAGAGGGTCATCAGAACTGATAACATCAACTCGTGGAAGAACAGCAGCATGCTCCCGCTCTTCATAACAGCCACCTGCGAGTTCTCGAGGTTTGACGATGTGGATATCAACCAGGCAACAGGAACAATATCTGCCAGAACATCTGCCGGGGAGATGGTCCTGCTCAATCCTGATGGCGGGGGTGTGGCGCTGATGAGTACCACCAGGGTGGTCTATTCAGCCCCCAACTACACCCTGAACAGAAACATTTATGACTATGCCTTCCGTACAGCTGCTGACGGCAAGGCTATGAGGCTCGGTGACATCATCCGCCTGGCGAAGATCAGCTCGGGTACAGGCATGAATAAACGCAACTTCCTGCTGCTGGGAGACCCCGCCCTCAGGCTGGCATGGCCCGTCGAGGGCAAGGTGGTGACCGACAGCATCAATGGAGTTGCGGTTACCCTTCCCACTGACACCCTTAAAGCTCTGTCAATGATAACCATAAGTGGTCACGTTGAAGATAATGACGGCAACCTGCTGACAGGCTTCAACGGAACAGTAGAGTCTTCCGTGCTTGACAAACCCGGACATGTCACCACTCTGGCTAATGACGGTGGATCACCGATGACCTATCCCGTCGATGGTAACGTGATCTTCAGGGGTACAACAAGCGTCACCAACGGCAGTTATAGCTTCTCGTTCATCGTACCCCTTGACATAAACTACTCATTCGGCAGCGGGAGTATAAGCTATTATGCCCATAACGGAACGATCAACATGAACGGAAGCTTCAAAGAGATTGTAGTAGGTGGATTCTCAGATGTCGCCACCGATGATACGGAAGGGCCTGACATAAGGCTGTTCATGAATGACACTCTTTTCAGGGAAGGGGGTGTCACAGACCACTCCCCGACCCTGCTTTCTCTCTTTAGTGACAGGTCAGGGATCAATGCCACAGGCACAGGCATAGGGCACGATATCATAGTCTGGATAGATGATGACATCTCTCACCCTGTGGTTCTCAACAACCTTTACAGCGCTGATATTGGTGTGCACAGTTCAGGAAGTCTCGCCTATCCGCTTTTCATCGCTGATAAAGGCGAACACACCATCTCTCTCAGGGCATGGGATAACCTTAATAATCCATCGGTCTCCACCTTAAGGTTTGTGGTTGAGACTGACGGCGCCTTCAGGCTGACAAACCTGCTTTTCATGCCTAATCCGACTACCGACGGAACACGTTTCACTGCCGGTCATAACAGACCTGATTCTGAGCTGAATATAACCATCACTATCTTCAGCCCTGACGGCAGGGCTGTTCGTGTGATAAGAGAACAGGCAAACACTGCCGGATATGCACTGCCTGACATACCATGGGACGGGTGTGACGCAAACGGAGGCAGGGTTGCGCGTGGCATCTATCTGTGGAGAGTTGAAGCAGTTACCTCCGGAGGGGAGGAAAGCGTAGCAACAGGACGCATTATCATTTTGTAAAACGATACAATAACTTGCCTTTTTTTTTGTTTTATATTTGCACAAACCATGAACCTGAATACATATGAAAAATAAGGCGCTGAATATTAGCATAATATTGCTATTGTTTACATTTACCTTACCCCTAACAGCACAGAGTGATGACACATATAACGTCATCCAGACTGTAGTTCCGTTTCTTACCATAGCGCCTGATTCACGCGCCGGAGCCCTCGGGGATGTTGGTGCGGCGACCTCACCCGACCTTTACAGCATGCACTGGAACCCTTCCAAATATGCCTTCATCGACGGTAACGGTGGCTTTGGAATATCATATATACCATGGCTCAGGGCGCTTGTCCCGGATATGAATATCGCTTCTCTTATCGGATACTACAGGATTGACAACAGACAGGTGATCGCAGGCAGCTTATTGTATATGAACCTTGGCGATATAAAATTCATGGACGTCTACGGTAACCACCAGCGTGACTATATCCCGAATGAGTTCTCTGTTGATCTGGCCTACTCCAGGCTCTTCTCAGAACACTGGTCAGGAGGCGTCGCAATGAGGTTTATCTTTTCAAACCTTACCGGCGGCATCACTGTTGACAACACAGAGACTAAAGCCGGCATTGCATACGCAGCTGATGCTTCAACATATTATACAAACAGATTGGACCTGGGCTCAAAAACAGGGAATATTTCATTCGGCGTTAATTTTTCGAACATAGGCTCCAAAATTAGCTATACCTCCGATAAAGAGCCTGACTTTATCCCGATGAACATGAGGCTTGGCACTACATTCACAGTCAACCTTGACAAATACAATTCCCTGGGCATATCCATTGACATCAACAAGCTGCTTGTGCCAACTCCTCCCAAATATTATGGTACAACGGATAGTATTGTTGCCGGCAAGAATCCGAATGTCTCAGTGCCTGTTGCAATTTTCCAGTCTTTCTACGATGCGCCGGGCGGCTTCAAAGAAGAGATGAAGGAGTTTACACAATCAATTGGCCTGGAATACTGGTATAACCAGCAATTTGCCATCAGGGCAGGATACTTCAATGAGGCGCAGCAGAAAGGTAACAAGAAATACTTCACAGCAGGTGTTGGTTTCAGGCTGAATGTCTTCGCAATCGACTTCTCATATCTTCTTCCTGTAACACAGAAAAGTCCTCTTGCCAACACACTTAGATTCTCTCTCAGCTTTGAGTTTGACTCAATGCGTAAAACGACTCAGAACTAACCAGTTAATGGCACTGCATCAAAGGATAGGGCAGGGCATAGATTTCCACCGCCTTGAGGAGGGTCTTGAACTGTGGCTGGGAGGAGTGCGCATCAACTCCCCAAAAGGATGCGTTGCCCATTCCGACGGTGATGTACTCATACATGCGGTATGTGATGCCTTGCTGGGTGCAGCGGGACTGAATGACATAGGATATCACTTTCCAGACACCTCAGACGAGTTCAGGGGTATTGACAGCAAAATATTGCTGAAGCGGACAGTGCAGCTGGTCACTGAGAAAGGTTACAGGATAGTGAACATTGACAGCACCGTGTGCCTTGAGTTACCGAAGCTGGCACCCTATATCAATGCCATGCGTACCACAATGGCCGCCATCGCAAACATCTCTCCTGACGCTCTCTCTGTCAAGGCAACAACCACTGAGAAGATGGGGTTCACGGGCCGCGGCGAGGGTATCGTCGCACTGGCGGTATGCCTTCTCTCAGATCTTATTCCTGACAATATTTAATCCAGAACCGAATCTATCAGGCTGTCATCAGCCTGTGCCGGCATGGTAACCACCAGTCCGGGTGTACGCTCCATCTCCCTTGTCATGGCTGCCACGGCTCCGCTGTTCCTTGCCCAGCTACGGCGTGCAATACCATTATTGACATCCCAGAAAAGCATTGACCTGAGACGCCTTGTTGTCTCCGGCGTGCCATCAAGCACCATGCCGAACCCACCATTGATAACCTCGCCCCAGCCTACTCCTCCGCCATTGTGCAGTGAGACCCACGTGGCACCGCGGAAAGCGTCGCCGATGACATTCTGTACGGCCATGTCAGCCGTAAAGCGCGACCCGTCATATATGTTAGAGGTCTCTCTGAAGGGTGAATCGGTACCTGAGACGTCATGATGATCACGGCCAATAACTACCGGTCCGCTGATCTCTCCTGAAGCAATGGCCTGGTTAAAGGCTTCCGCTATCAGCGTCCTGCCGCGGGCATCAGCATATAGTATGCGGGCCTGTGAACCCACAACAAGCCTGTTACGCGCTGCCTCACGTATCCAGTGAATATTATCAGACATCTGCTCTCTGATGTCGTCAGGTGAATCATTCATCAGCTGCTCAAGAACGGTGGCAGCAATGGCGTCACTCCTCTCCAGATCAGCAGGGTTGCCAGAGCAGCAAACCCACCTGAAGGGCCCGAAGCCATAGTCAAAACAGAGGGGACCCATGATATCTTCCACATACGACGGATAGCGGAAGCCGCCATGACCGTCAGTGATGTCGGCACCTGCACGTGATGACTCCAGCAGGAATGCATTTCCATAATCAAAGAAATAGGTGCCGTGAGCGGTGTGCCTGTTGATGGCCTCCACCTGCCGGCGCAGTGAGGACTGTACCATACTGCGGAATCTCTCCGGATCATCTGCCATCATAGCATTGGACTCATCAAAGGTCAGGCCGGCAGGGTAATACCCCCCCGACCATGGGTTGTGCAGCGATGTC
>CAYQNT010000075.1:0-6088 GCA_964418865.1 uncultured Rikenella sp. | reverse complement strand
TCAGAACCCAAGTCAGCCCACAACCCTTCGTCAGCAAATTTCTCCCACAAGTCAACAATATTGCCTTGATAAGCCAGTGACACAACCTCACCGTCATTGCAGGCCTTTCTTGCCCGGGCGGCTAAGACGGTGAGATCTTCATGCACCTCATCCACCCAGCCCTGTGAATGACGCGTACTGATGGCCCTGGGGTTAACCTCAGCAATGACTGAGACCACTCCGGCAATATTCCCTGCTTTTGGTTGTGCTCCCGACATGCCTCCAAGTCCGGATGTGATAAAAAGCCTGCTCTTCCCTGCTGCATCGGGAGAGCTCTTCAGACGGCGGGAGGCATTGAGAAGGGTGATGGTTGTTCCGTGTACTATCCCCTGGGGCCCAATGTACATGTATGAGCCGGCAGTCATCTGTCCGTACTGCGACACCCCGAGGGCATTGAACCTCTCCCAGTTCTCCTGCGAAGAGTAATTGGGTATCACAAGGCCGTTTGTGACAACGACCCTCGGCGCCTCCCGGTGAGAAGGAAAGAGCCCTAAAGGATGGCCCGAATAGATCACCAGCGTCTGTTCATCGGTCATATCCGAAAGATACTTCATGGTGAGACGGTACTGAGCCCAGTTCTGGAAGACAGCGCCATTGCCTCCGTAGGTTATGAGTTCATGCGGATGCTGCGCCACGGCCGGATCAAGGTTGTTGGTGATCATCAGCATGATGGCGGCAGCCTGAACAGACCGGTGCGGATAATCTCCTATCGGTCTGGCCTTCATCTCATATGACGGCCTGTAACGGTACATGTAGATGCGGCCACGGTCACGAAGCTCACCGGCAAACTCCGGTGCAAGTACTCTATGAAGCTGCGGGGGAAAATACCTCAGGGCATTGCGCAGAGCAAGCTTCTTCTCTTCGTGCGTCAGTATGTCACAACGGCGCGGGGCATGGTTGACGGCAGGGTCATAGAAGGCGGGAGCGGGAAGAGCTCCCGGAATACCCTCGGAGATCTCTCTTTGAAAATCATTCATGGTAAATAGTTAAATTCAACAATACAAACTTAATCACTTTGGCAAACTCCCCAAAGTGCGTTGCAGAATATATGGCCGGAGCATGCTCCGGGCTTAATGCCAGTGTATTAAAAAAAGAAGAGACGTTGCAAGCCCCTGGCTGAATGCCAGTTTATTAAAAATAAAAGAGACGTTGCACGCCCCTGGCTGAATGCCAGGTAATTAAAAATAAAAGAGACGTTGCACGCCCCTGGCTGAATGCCAGGTAATTAGAAATAAAAGAGACGTTGCGTGCAACGTCTCCACATATGTCATTTAAGACTTATCTTACAATTACTTGTGCTCGCCTACTATCTCGTCGTCAACGAGTATACGTCCGCAATATTCACATACGATGATCTTCTTCCTGGACCTGATGTCAAGCTGGCGCTGCGGAGGTATCTGGTTAAAGCATCCGCCACAGGCATCCCTCTGAACTGACACAACTGCCAGACCGTTTCTTGCATTGGTGCGTATACGCCTGTAGGCTGTGAGAAGCCTCTCCTCAATTCTTGTCCGAAGCTCTTCCGATTTTCCGACTAGATTCTCCTCTTCCTTCTGGGTATCACGCGTGATATCGTCAAGTTCCGACTTTTTACCGTCCAGGTCATGTTTTCTCTCATCAAGCAAGGCCTGAGCCTCGGCCATCACCTCTTTCTTGTCAGCAATCTGTGCAGTGAACTCGCGGATCTTCTTGTTAGAGAGTTCCATCTCCAGTGCCTGGAATTCTATCTCTTTCGAGAGAGAATCATATTCACGGTTGTTGCGTACATTGTTTTGCTGCTCCTCATATTTCTTGATCAGAGCCTGTGATGCTGTTATTTCGTTGGTTTTGCCAACCACGGACTTCTCAAGCTCGTCAACCTCACTTTTCAGATTGCCAATCCTGGTCTCAAGACCTTCTACCTCATCCTCCAGATCCTGCACCTCCAATGGAAGCTCACCTCTGAGAGTGCGGATCTTATCTATATCTGAATCAACAATCTGCAGTGAGTATAGTGCCCTAAGTTTCTCTTCTATTGTAAGTTCAGTTTCAACTGATTTGGCCTGTTTTATCATAATGCAATTTTATTTTAAATGGTATAATAACCTGCTCCGCAACTGCGGGAGAACCCACCTGTTAATGATGCTTTATTAAATAGGTGTTTGTGTTTGCAAAACATGTGGGTGTCATCTTATTGGTAATAGTTAATGCGATTTGTTTTTATTTCGGAAAACCGGAGTGCAAAGTTAGGAAATTTTTTCTGAATCAGGTTGTAGAGTATCTCCAAAGAAAATTTTTCACTTTCATAGTGGCCTATGTCTGCCATCAGCATGTTTGGTGGAGCCTCGGCGAATGCATGGTATTTGATATCAGCTGTTATGAAGGCATCGGCGCCGGCGCGGGCAGCAGCACCGGCAAATCCGGATCCTGATCCTCCGCACATGGCCACCGTTGTGATGATGCGCCCCGGATCGCCGCTGTATCGAATACATGGTATGCCGGTAAGCTCTTTCAGGCGTGCAAGCAGTTGGCTGCCTGACAGCGGCGAAGGCAGAACGCCTATGCTGCCCGCGCCGGCGCCCTGATACTCGTTCTCCAGGGCAATGATGTCATAAGCCACCTCCTCATAAGGGTGTACTGCCAGAAGAGCCCTCACGCAGGCGCCGGTGAGATGTGACGGCATGACAGCCTCAATGCGCACCTCAGCTTCAGAATGATCCTCTCCTATGCCGCCGGCAAACGGATTGGCGCCCGCACCGGCACGGTAGGTGCCTTCGCCTTGCGTATTGAAGCTGCAATGATCATAGTTGCCAATGTGTCCGGCCCCGGCAGCAAAGAGAGCCTCCCTGATTCTACCGGCATGAGCATCGGGCACAAAGGTCACAAGCTTTGACAGCCTGCCACTGAGGGGCACCAGTACCCTGATCTTTTCAAGGCCTGCCTTTTCGGCAAGTATATGGCTTACTCCGTGTTCAATATTATCAAAACTGGTATGGGCGGAATAGACAGCTGTATTATTCTTCAGGGCAGAAGCTACGCACCGTTCGGCATTGCTCCCTTCCGTCAGCCGTTTCAGAGGAGTGAAGATCAGCGGGTGATGAGATAAAATAAGATTGCATCTACGGGCAGCAGCTTCAGCAATCACCTCAGGCGTCACATCAACGGTGAGCAGTACTGAATCAATCAAAGAAGAGGGGTCACCTACCTGCAACCCACTGTTGTCATAATGCTCCTGAAAGGCAAGGGGGATCAGCTCTTCGAGCCATCGCACAAACTCTCCAAGGGTGACTGCCATAATTTCATTTGATTTCATCCCGGATATCAATGAGCATAGCTCTTATGTTTCGCAGGTTTTCGGCTATCTCAAGCCGGTAATCAGTCTCCCCGCGGTTATTCCTCAGGTATTTTCTTGCACCGTCAATAGTCATGCCTCTTTCTCTGAGCAGATGATGTATCAGCTTCAGATTCCTGATATCTTCCTGCATGAAGAGCCGGTTACCCTTATTGTTTTTCTTCGGACGGAGAATATCGAACTCCTTTTCCCAGAAACGTATGGTAGAAACAGGCTCCGAGAACATCACGGCTACCTCCCCGATTTGGTAATAAAGCTTTTCTACTTTTCTTTCCCTGTAAGGCATGGCGAGCTAAGTGAATCAGTCGAATGTCTGTCCGCTCTTGCTTGAGATCTCAAGCATCCGGTCATATTCCGCGGGTGTGAGATCATTGAAGTAATACATTGCAGGATCAACATAGCTTCCGTTCACCAGCACCTCATAGTGCAGGTGTGGTGCAGTAGAGAGACCTGTACTGCCAACAAAGCCAATAACATCACCTCGCCTGACCTTCTGACCCACTTTCACATTGAAAGAGCTAAGGTGAGCATATACGGTCTGGTATCCAAAGCCATGGTCAATAACTATATGGTTGCCCAGCTCGCGGCGGGCAGACTTGACCATGCTGATAGTACCATTCCCCGTTGCATAGATCTCGGTACCTGATGGGGCCGTGAAATCCATGCCTGAATGAAACTTCAAAATCTTGTAGATGGGATGTATGCGATATCCAAAGCCTGAGGCAGTACGCTTGAGGTCATCATTAGACAATGGTTGTATTGCCGGGATACTGCCAAGCATCTCCTCCTTCTTCCTGGCCATAGCTATCAGCCCGTCGAAAGACTCCGCCTGCACATATATTCTCTTCCTGATCCTGTCAAGTCTTTTAGCTGTCTCTATCACCATCTGAGAGTTTGAAAAACCCTCGAGCTCCTCGTACCTGTTAATACCGCCTATGCCTCCTCTACGATATGATGAGGGAACAGGCTCAGCCTCAAAAATGGTCCTGTACAGGTTATCGTCAGTCTCCTCAAGGTTTTCAACCACCTTCTCAACATTCTCCATCTCACGGTTCATTAGCTCATATTGCAGTTGAAGCTGTGCTATCTCTCTCTTGAGAGCCTTTTCCTGAGGGGAGTCGAAAATAAATGCGAAGATGAAACCGTAAATGCCGGCCAGAAAAAGCGATGCTACGAAATACCCAAAGAGACGCAGAAAGGTCTGTCTGATCCCCAGCCTTATCCTGTCAAAGCTGAGAGTCTCGTGATTAAACTTGTATTTAGTCTTTGACATCTGTTATGATGGCATGATGAATGCCCTGCAAACATAAAGAATTAATAAATAAAATACAAAAAAAGTAACGATAGGATTCAGAAGATAAAAACAGGTGTCTCTATCATGGTCTCGTCAGGAAGTCAAGCATCTGGAAATATTCATCCTCTGTCAGATTATCCTGAAAATACCAGAGCGGGTTCACATGTCCGCCAAAGAGGTCTATCTGATAGTGGAGATGCGGCCCTGTTGATGTTCCTGTATTACCGGACAGAGCTATGAAATCACCGCGGGTGACCTTCTGCCCCTTCCTGACTTTCATCTCGCTCAGATGACCGTAGATGGTTCTGTAGCCATAACCATGATCAATCACAACCTTATTGCCGAATCCGTCATTTTGATTGCCGGAATAATAGACAATGCCAGCGCCGGTGGCATGAACCTCAGTACCTATCGGGCAACGAAAATCCTGCCCAAAATGCCATTTTGGTGAACCAAGCACAGGATGCTTCTCACGGAACTTCATGCCATCACCCAGTCTCATAGTGACATTTACCGGTCTGATATATGGCAAGTGTGCCCACATCTCCTTCCACCCGGCAGCTTCCTCCGTAAGATCGGCGAGGGAATTGTACTGTATGTTGGTCTCGGTCTTCAGATCTTCAAACTTTGATCTCAATGAGATCATCATCTCAGTGTTCAGGTAACCCGACAGATCTCCGAACTTGAAGATACCTCCCGAACCTCCTTCAGATATGTCTTCAGGAATGAGAGGAAGGTCAAGAATGGCACGGTATGATGAGTTATCGGATGAACGCAGTTCAGCCACAGTGGCTGCTGAATAATCGATCTTCCTTTCCATAAGAGCATATTTGAGCTTAATTTCATCAATCTGCTGACTCAGGAGAGCCTGCTTGGGATGTCCGGCAAGGCTATGGAAGATAAAGCTGTAAAAGATTGTTAGTATGATAGATATGCCAAAGAACACAGAAAACCTGATGAACTTTTCTCTCCAGTTTCTCCGGTGATGGAGGAATTGAAGGCTGACAGTATCAAAAACGAACTTTTTCCTTTTCAGCATCAGTACTTTAGTGGGTTGACACTAATTTTGGCTAACAACTAACAAACGTAAAATAAATGCATTAATTTTACAGACCTTAAAAAAATGTGAATAACAACACTGGATGAGGGTTTAAGATGAAGGCAAATGAGATAAGAGAGGCATTCCTCAGTTTTTTCAAATCAAAGGAACACAAGATAGTTCCGTCGGCCCCGATGGTTATCAAGAATGATCCAACCCTTATGTTTACGAACGCAGGGATGAACCAGTTCAAGGATATCTTTCTAGGAAACCAGCCGGCAGTGTACAAAAGGATTGCTGACGCTCAGAAGTGCCTGCGTGTATCAGGCAAGCACAATGATCTTGAGGAGGTAGGCCTTGACACCTATCACCATACCATGTTTGA
>CAYQNT010000074.1:0-13425 GCA_964418865.1 uncultured Rikenella sp. | reverse complement strand
ATCATCATCATACAGGACTGCCTTCATCACTCCCTTAGGAGTATGTATTTCAGCAATTTTCATTATTTGACGATATCAAGCAGCTCAACCTCGAAAACGAGGGTTGAATATGGAGGGATCGGGCCAGTACCGTTCTCACCGTAAGCAAGTTCGTAAGGAATATAGAATTTAAATTTTGATCCTACCGGCATCAGCTGGAGACCTTCCTGCCATCCCGGGATAACCTGGTTCACTCCGAACTCAACAGGTTCGCCGCGGTCAACTGATGAGTCAAACGTGGTGCCGTCTAAAAGCGTTCCGGCGTAATGAACCTTTACCATCTCCTGTGGGGCTGGTTTCTGGCCTGTACCCATTGTTATAACTTCGTACTGTAGTCCGCTTGCTGTCTCCTGAACGCCATCGCGTTTTTTGTTCTCGGCCAGGAATTTTTCGCCTTCATCAACATTCTTACCGTACATGCTTTTCATTTGATCTGCCTGCCTTTTCTGCATGTATGTCATGACATAAGTCTGAGCTCCCTCTTCTTCAAGGGTGTTCTTGCCTGATTTGGCGTCAAGCATGCCTTTGGCCAGAATCACCGGGTCAATATCAATACTGTCGGTCATGTAGTAGAAATAGTTCGCAATACCTAATGCATATGCGAGAGAGTCTTCCGGGCTCTTCACTTTTGTACCTGTAACACTAGACCTGGTATTGCATGATGATGCGATCATAGCTGCTGCAACAGCGAGGATAACTAAACCTTTGATTTTCATTGTTTATTTTTTATTTAAATTTCGGCAAAGATAGCATTTTGGAATTCAAGATGAGGCTTTTATTGTTCTTTTATTACCTGTAGGAGCTCGACTTCAAAGATGAGGTTTTCAAAGGGTTTGATGATGGTTCCGGCCCCTCTCTCGCCATAGGCGAGGTTATATGGAATATAGAGCATCATTGTGGTGCCCTCATTCATAAGCTGCAACCCTTCAACCCATCCTCTGATGACATTGCTGACCCTGAACTGGGCAGGCTCACCACGGTCATGTGACGAGTCAAATTTAGTACCGTCCAGAGTGGTGCCGGTGTAGTGGACCTTTACTATATCACCGGGGCCGGGTCTCTCTCCTGTACCCTGAGTGACTATTTTATACTGTAGTCCGCTTGCCGTGGTCACCACGCCTTCTTTGGCTCCGTTCTCTGCGAGCCATGCATTTCCCTTATTGACCTGATCACTGTACTCTGCCATGCGACGTGTGTTCTCCCGTCTCTTCATATAGCTGACAATGAATGCGCTGGCTGTAGTATCATTCATGCTTGCCTTTGCTTTCGAAGCATCTGTCATACCTTTGCCGAATAATTTGGTGTTGATATTGATACTATCAGAAACATAGTATTGGTAATTAGCCACACCAAGAGAGTAGGAGAGTGAGTCTTCGGAGGTGACCAGTTTCGTTTTTTGCCCTGTTGCGGTGAATGCTGTCATGGCTGATACCGCCACAATAAGTATTATTTTGCTGGTTTGCATGAGTAAGTAATTAAGTTTATAAAACAGATAGCCGGCGCCGTGTTAATGGGAGCATCACACTTGATTTAATGAACTGCTCCCCCTTCCCCGACAACCGGGTTACAAAAATAGGTTTTCTTTCCAGATTTAATACGTGACTCTTTAACTAATCAGTCCACGCTACTTCATCGTTTCACAGCCCTTGTCATCACCCTTTTTCCGGGAGGCCCCGGCAGAAGGGTCACATCAAATCCAAGAGATTTCAATATTTATCTTTTCACCGCCCTTGTCATCACCCTTTTTCCGGGAGGCCCCGGTAGGAGGGTCACATCAAATCCAAGAGATTTCAACATACGTTTCAGGCTTCCCTTTGCCGAGTATGTGACGTAAACTGATCCTTCATGTGTTGCGTCGGCGATTCTGCGAAACACCTCTTCACTCCACATTTCAGGCTGCTTGTCAGGACCGAAGGCATCAAAATAGACAAGGTCAAAGAGACCTGCGGGATCTTCCTCTGTGAGATCCGTTTGTATTTTGTTCAGAGTGAACCACTCCGATATTTCTACAGGTTCACCCCAGGGTGCCTCGTGCAGCTTTTCAAAGAGAACGGCTCCGCGACTACCGGTAAGCGATCCGTAGTTCAGTTGCCGGATAAGGGCAGTTGCAAGGGGATGTTTTTCCAGTGATGTATAGCTTATTTTGATTTTATGATCTTCAGCATAGAGTGCTGTCAGGAGAGCGTTAAGCCCTGTGCCGAAGCCAACCTCCAGAAGAGCCTTATGTCCTGCCCCCGAGTCTATCTCAGGGTGAGTATTAAGCCCTATGCCTGGGTCTATCTCGTGGTGAGCGGCCTTGTTGTCAGTGAGATATGCCAGCCCGGCATTGATGAAGATATGTTGTGATTCGGTTATTGCACCGAAATGAGAGTGGTAGTGCTCATTCATCTCCGGCACAAAAAGCGTGTGGGAGCCGTCTGCTGTAACTATAATTTGCGGATCCATTTTGAATCATACCACGTACGCACGTCAGTGGCAATCATACCTGCTCTTTTTGCAGCCTCAATACCCAGCTCGCCGTCTTCGAAAACCTCGCAGTCAGCCGGCGGTACATTCATCAGCTCTGCACACTTGAGGAATGTCTCAGGATGCGGTTTATACATCTTTACATCATTGGCAGTAACGATGATATCAAAGTACTTCCTGACACCTACTATCTCAAGCGTTTTCTCCACTGCATCGCGGTGACCTCCTGTCCCAACTGACATTGGTATAATGCCATGGTATTTCTCTACCAGCGCTATCACAGGTTCTATGCGGGCTACGTTGTGCTGTATAGCTAAGTACTCATCAAGTTTAACCTGCATTATCTCTTCGGGAGAGACCTTCCCTGTCATTCCGTTATGCTCAATGATCTCTTCGGCTATTTTCCATCCGGGGACACCTGTATGTGCCTGCAGGAAGGCGGTATCCATGTCAATTCCAAATCTGAGGCAGGCTTTCTGCCATGCCTGGTAATGCCATGGCATGGAGTCGGCAAGGGTGCCGTCAAGATCAAATATAAGTCCTTTTACCCCTGGGGTAATGTCGTAATCCATATGTAATAATTTGTCTGCAAATATAAAAAAAGTACGGCCTCTTCCGGGGCCGTACAAATATGGGTATGATTATTTCAGCCTTTCAGGAATTTCTTCACCTCTTTAGCTATGTTCTCGCCGGTGAATCCCAGCTTCTGGTCCAGCACTTCATATGCGGCTGAGAATCCGAAGCTCTCAAGCCCGTATACTTTTCCTTCTGATCCGGCAAATCCGAGCATTGTTACCGGCAGTCCTGCCGTCAGGCAGAATACCGGTATTCCCTTAGTGATGACACTCTGCCTGTATTTCTCATCCTGCATGCGGAACAGCCCCTCTGATGGAGCTGAAACGATCCTTGCCTTAATGCCTTCAGCGGCAAGCGTTGCAGAAGCTTCTACCAGTGTGGCAACCTCCGAGCCGCTGGCAACGAGTATCACGTCAGGCTTGCCGGCAGTATTGGCAACAACATATGCACCCTTGTTTGCCATGGCTGCGGCCTCTATCCGGGGCTTGCCCTCAGATGGCAGCATCTTTATATTCTGTCTTGAAAGGATCAGTGCCGTAGGTGTTTTTTTGTTCTCCAGCGCCAGCTTCCATGCTATGTTGGTCTCCTGTGCGTCAGCAGGGCGCAGTACCAGCATGCTGTTCTCTCCGTGGTGGTTCTTCAGATGTTCCATCAGCCTTATCTGGGCCTCCTGTTCAACGGGCTGGTGTGTGGGTCCGTCCTCGCCGACGCGGAAGGCGTCATGGGTCCAGACATACTTCACCGGCAGTTGCATCAGTGCAGCCAGCCTCACCGCGGGCTTCATATAGTCGGAGAAGACAAAGAATGTCCCGCACACGGGAATCACACCTCCGTGGAGCGCCATACCATTCATGACACCGGCCATGGTCAGCTCGGAGACACCTACATGCAGGAAGGCGCCGGAGAAGTCGCCTTTCACAAACGGTTTGCTTTTTTTCAGGAACCCGTCTGTCTTATCTGAGTTAGCAAGGTCAGCCGAAGCAACTATCATGTTTGGGATCTTCTGGGCGAAGTGGGAGAGGAGCAGGGCCGAGGCGTTGCGCGTGGCATCATTCTCCTTCTGCACTATTGCATTAAAGTCTATATCAGGAATTTTTCCTGAATAGAAGTCGTTTAGCATGCGTGAGGCATTCGGATCATCGGCTGCCCATGTTTTCCTCTTTTCTCTCCATTCCTCAGCAGCAGCTGATTTGTCTGCCAGCAACCCCTTATACAGCTCCCGGACATCACTGAATATCTCAAAGGGTTTATCAGGATTGCCACCAAGATTTGCCACTGATTTCTTGAATGAGGCACCTGCCTTTGATACCGGCTGCCCGTGTGTTGAGACTTTCCTCTCAAAGCTGTTTCCGGCCTCGTCAACAAGGCCTTTACCCATCACCGTTTTGCCAATGATAAGTACCGGTTTTTCATTTTCATCAGATGCCAGTCGTAATGCCCCGCGTATCTGATCATGGCTGTGGCCGTCGATCTCCATCACGCGCCAGCCCCACGCCCTGTATTTGGCTCCCGTATCTTCCGATGTTACGGCCGATGTCATGGTGGAGAGCTGTACATCATTTGAGTCATAGAACATGATGAGGTTACTCAGGCCGAGATAGCCTGCCAGACGGCCGGCCCCCTGTGATATTTCTTCCTGTACCCCGCCGTCAGAGATATAGGTATAGATCTTATGTTCGAACAGTCTTCCGAACCGTGCAGCAAGGAAGCGTTCAGCAATGGCCGCACCCACTGCTGAGGTATGGCCCTGGCCGAGAGGTCCTGAGGTATTTTCTATGCCGTGTTTAACGTCAAGCTCGGGGTGCCCGGGTGTCACGCTGCCCCACTGGCGGAACTGCATGATATCGTCAATGGTAAAATGCCCTGTCAGTAGCAGAACTGAGTAGAGCATGGGCGACATGTGGCCGGGGTCGAGGAAAAAGCGGTCTCTGTTTATCCATTCAGGGTCCGACGGGTCAAACCGAAGGAACTCTGAGAAGAGGATATGGATATAATCTGCACCACCCATAGCTCCGCCGGGATGGCCGGAATTAGCCTTCTCAACCATAGACATGGAGAGGATCCTGATATTGTCTGCTGCGCGTTCGTTTACGTTTTTGGTCATGATGATATAATTCTTATTATTTAAGCTAAAGATAAATAAAAAATTCCGGGATAATCCTGACTATGCGTTATAGGTTGAGGAGGCAGTATCGCCGCCGCGGCCGGTCCAGTTAGTGTGGAAATGTTCTCCCTCCGGTTTGTCAACCCTCTGGTAGGTATGCGCTCCAAAGTAGTCACGCTGTGCCTGCAGCAGGTTGGCGGGCAGCCAGGCTGACCGGTAGCTGTCAAACCATGAGAGTGCGGCACTCATGGCGGGCACAGGAACACCGTCTCTCACGGCCCCTGCTATCACCTTCCTCCAGCTCTCACTGTTCTCCTTGAGAATGGATACGAAGTACTCGTCAATGATAAGGTTGGGAAGCTTCGGATCATGCCTGAAGGCTTCGTATATCTTGTTGAGGAAGGCCGATCTGATTATGCATCCACCCCTCCAGATCATGGCTATCTCACCGTAACTGAGATCCCAGTTGTATTCCACAGCTGCATTCCTCAGGAGATTAAATCCCTGTGCATATGAAATGATTTTGGAGGCATACAGGGCCTTCCGTATGTTGTCTACAAACTGTTTTTTATCTATAGGGATGCTTTTCGCAGGAGAGTTGTAGAGGGGCGATGCGTCCACTCTCTCCTTCTTCATCGAAGAGATGAATCTGGCAAAAACAGATTCGCCGATAAGGCTTAGAGGCACCCCGTGGTCAAGTGCACTGACGACAGTCCATTTCCCGGTGCCCTTCTGGCCTGCCGAATCAAGTATCTTTGTGACCATAGGCTGGCCGTCACTGTCTTTGAATCTAAGTATCTCTGCTGTGATCTGTATGAGGTATGAGTCAAGCTCACCCTTGTTCCACTCATCAAAGATGTCAGCCATCTCGTCGTACGTAAATGCTCCGGTGTTGACCATCAGGTGCCAGGCTTCACATATGAGCTGCATGTCTCCGTACTCAATGCCGTTATGTGCCATCTTCACAAAGTGACCCGCGCCGTTGTCGCCTATCCATGTACAGCATGGAGCGCCGTCGTCAGCTCTGGCAGCGATAGCGTAAAAGATATCCCTGACATGAGGCCATGCCTCCTTTGATCCGCCGGGCATGAGCGAGGGCCCGAGCAGGGCGCCCTCTTCACCGCCGGAGACACCGGTACCGATGTAAAGCAATCCCTTGCTCTCAACATACTCCGTTCGCCTGATAGTATCTGTGAAATGAGAGTTACCTCCTTCTATTATTATATCACCCTTGTCAAGCAGTGGAATGATCATCTCAATCAGGTCATCAACCGGTTTGCCTGCCTTTATCATCAGCATCACCTTCCTTGGCCTGCTTAGACCGGATATCAGCTCTTCAAGCGTATATGCCGGGACAATCTTCTTCCCTTTGCCACGACCGTTGATAAAATCGGTAACCTTTTGCGTTGTGCGGTTGAAAACTGAAACTGTGAAGCCCCTGCTCTCCATATTGAGCACCAGGTTTTCTCCCATCACCGCCAGTCCTATCAGTCCTATATCTGCTTTCATTTGAGTTATAAAGTTAGTGAGCTATTTAATTACGTGAAAACCAAAGTCCAAGAGAATCTTACCTGCCTTTGGGTCAGTTGTTCTTACACTGAAAGAGCTGAATTCACGTCTTATCCTGTAGTTATCACGAAGGTACTCGAATTTTTCGGGGTTTGAACGGAACAGTAGGCCATCTTCTTCTGGCTGGTAAGTATGCATGACAGCACTGGCCAAGATATCCAGCGGGTCTGCATCGCCCCTGTAGTGTGTAAGGTCTATTACCGGTTCCGTGGGTTGGGGAAGCGAGGCAGGCTTCCAGTCCATGAGGGGAATATTCAGCGTTGCCGCTACCTCTCTTACTGAATTGATAGTGGCATTTGCCTTACCATCAACGGAGTACCCGGCTATATGCGGGGTGGCAATATCAACGAGTTTCACAAGCCTGATGTCAGCTTCCGGCTCGCCCTCCCAGACGTCCAGCGCTGCTCCTAGGATGAGCCTGTCATTGAGTGCATCGCGCAGTGCTGTGTTGTTGACCACCTCACCACGGGATGAGTTTATGATTAAACAGTTCCTTTTGAGCTCTGGCAGGTTTTTCCCGTTGATCAGGTATCGCGTTTTATCCTCACCTTCAAGTGTCAGGGGCACATGCAGCGTCAGGATGTCAGACTCTGCAAGCAGTCTCTCAAGAGGATGGAAGTCGCTGCCGCCTTCATGTCTGTGTCTTGGAGGGTCATTCAGCAGCACTCTCATGCCTATGGCTCCGGCAGCATGAGCAACCTTTGATCCTACATTACCCACACCCACAATGCCAAGGGTGAGATTGGAGAGCTTAAGCGAGTGTTTTCGTGCCAGGGAGAAGAGCACTGCCGTGATATACTGCATCACTGATCCGGAGTTGCATCCAGGGGCGTTTACCCATTTTATTCCCTCTTTTTCAAGCCATAGGGTGTCAAGGTGGTCAAATCCGATGTGGCCGAGGCAACTATTTTCACCCTGCTCCCTTTTAACAGGCTGCTGTCGCACCTGGTTCTCGTGCGTACAATCAGTGCATCTGCATCTTTAACCATGGCGGCGTCAATAGCACGGCCGGGACTGTAAGTTACCTCAGCCCAGGGCTCAAAGACCCCCTGTATGAACGGTATATTTTCGTCAATAACTATTTTCACCTTCTTACTTTAGTGCTTTCCATAGTCCTGTGGCCGGATTATGAATTTCTCCGGAGCTAATACATGATTGAATCCCCTGCCGATATGGAAGGTACTTTTAAGCTCAAGATAAGTCCACACATATAAAGGAACACCTCCCAGTCACTTTCATCGTGATTTTTGGGATTGTTTCCAGCTTTGTCGGAAAAATAGCAATAAAAAACTTAATATGAGACAAATTATTATAACTTGACATGCTTTAAAACATGACATAAGTAAGGTTTCCGTCGAAGTATTGTTATTAATTTCACAACCAAGAAAATAAAGAAACAGTTTTATTGTTAAACTATAAACACCTAAAACCTATTAAGATGTATCACACTGGAAACATGGTGAAGGATTTGGCAGAGAAGCATGGCCGTAACAGAGAGAGCCTCATGCCTATCCTTCAGGCTATTGTAAAGAAACACAATTACCTCACTGACGATGCCATGGTGGCAGTTGCCACGGAGCTGGACATCTCTGCAGCTGAGGTCTACGGAACGGCATCGTTTTACACCTTCCTTGATACAGAGGAGCGGGGCAAGTATGTGATCAGGGTCTGCAAGACCATTACCTGCTCCATGAAGGGCAAGAATGACATTATTGCAACGCTTGAGGATTTGCTGAAGATCAGGATGGGGCAGACCACGCCTGACAAGCTATTCACACTTCTTGAGACCAATTGTATAGGATGGTGTCATAAAGCTCCCGCTATGCTGATCAATGATACGCCATACACTGATCTTAGTATGGAGGCAGTTATAGATATTATTAAGGATTACATGCGCTAATTAGAGGGAGGCACTGAAAATGAAAAAGAAAGGATTAAGTAAGGTTGACCTTATTTTCGAAGCAATAGACTCAAAGCCGGTTCTGGAGAAAGCTTTTTCCATGACCAATGAAGAGATCATTCAACAGGTACTTGAATCAGGCCTTAGGGGACGTGGCGGTGCCGGATTCCCCACCGGTCTCAAGTGGAGGTACACTGCCGCTGAAAAAGATCCGGAGAAATTTGTTGTCTGCAATGCAGATGAGGGTGAGCCCGGCACATTCAAAGACAGGGAGATTCTTGACCGTGTATCATATAAGGTATATGGTGGCATGGCAATAGCCGGTAAGGCGATGGGCGCAAAGAAGGGTTACATCTACCTGCGCGGTGAATACCGGTTCCTGCTTCCAAAGCTATATACTGAGCTTAATAAGTTTCATAAAATGATCGCCGGCATCGGCTATGATTTTAATATTGAATACCGGATGGGCAGCGGAGCCTATATCTGCGGTGAGGAGAGCGCTCTATTTGAGTCTATTGAAGGGTTCCGTGGTGAACCTCGCAATAAGCCTCCCTATCCGACAACGAGTGGGCTGTTTTCAAAACCTACCTCCATCAATAACGTTGAGACGCTTGTAACGGCAATGATGATCATTGCCAGGGGACCTGAGGAGTATGTCAAGCTTGGAACAAAGGACTCACGCGGATCGAAGGTGTTCTCAGTATCCGGTGATACGCCGGTGCCGGGTATATTTGAGCTTGAGCTGGGCATGACCGTTCAGGAGTTTGTCACTGAGTTTGGCGACGGAGATACCAAGGCTGTACAGGTTGGTGGTGCTTCCGGCTTCTGCGTACCAAGGAAGAGGTTTGCAGATACAATCATTGGTTTTGAAGGCGTACCAACAGGAGGATCAATGAAGCTCTTCAACAGTTCGCGTTCAATGTACAATGTGCTTCACAATTATCTTGAGTTCTTCATTGAAGAGTCTTGCGGACAGTGCACACCCTGCCGGGTGGGATGTCAGCAGCTGCTGAAAGGCATAGAGAAGGTCAAGAAGGGCGAATCCAAATCAACCTATCTGTATGAACTGGTCAAGCTGGCAGACACCATGAAGGTAGCCTCCAAGTGTGGGCTTGGCCAGTCTGTGGGCAACGCCTTCACGTCAATTGTTGAGAATTTCAGAGAAGAAGTTATTTACTAATCCCTTTTATTGAATTATTATGGTAACACTTAAGATAAACGACCATGAGGTGAAGGTTGCGGAAGGAACAACCATCCTTGCCGCTGCTAAAAACCTTGCTATAAATATCCCAACACTGTGCCATCATACTGACCTGTGCGTAGCAGGTAACTGCCGGGTTTGTGTTGTGGAGCAGAAGGGGGCACGCACGCTTGTAGCATCATGTGCAACGCCTGTTTCGGAGGGGATGGACATACAAACCAACTCTCTCAAGGTGCGGAATGCACGCAAGCATATTGTGGAGCTGCTCTTATCAGAACACAGATCAGACTGTACCAAATGCTACAAGAACCAGAAGTGTGAGCTTCAGACACTGGCTAACGAGTACGCTTTTGGTGACCACATATTTCTTGACCTGGTTGAGGATCATGCATATGTTATTGACAGGTCATCCCCATCATTCATAAAGGATGACAGCAAGTGCATCAGGTGCCAGCGTTGCGTGCGTACCTGTTCAGAGATGCAGCATGTATCTGCCATAGCCGTTGCCAATAAGGGCGCGCAGATGAAGATATCATCATTCCATGACAGGCTCATGAGCCATGTTGTCTGTACCAACTGCGGTCAGTGTGTCATACGCTGTCCGACGGGTGCCCTGACAGAGAGAACATATATTGACCAGGTATGGGACGCCATTTATGATCCTGACAAGCATGTGGTTGTTCAGACCGCTCCGGCAGTAAGGGTTGCCCTTGGCGAGGATCTTGGTTATGACCCGGGTGAGCGGGTGACCGGCAAGATGGTCACTGCACTTCGTCAACTTGGATTTGACTCAGTGCTTGATACCGACTTCACCGCTGACCTGACCATCATCGAAGAGGGTACCGAGCTTCTTGTAAGACTCAAAAAGGCGCTGGTAGACGGAGACAAAGATACGGCCCTGCCGATGTTCACCTCATGCTCTCCCGGATGGATCAAGTTCATAGAGCACAAGTATCCGAAAATGCTTCCCAACCTCTCTACCTGCAAATCACCGCAGCAGATGTTTGGAGCACTGGCCAAGACCTTTTATGCCACCAAGCGTAAACTTGACCCTGCCAAAGTGGTCTCAGTTTCAATAATGCCCTGCACAGCGAAGAAATATGAGGCTGACAGGCCTGAGATGAGATCAAGCGGTTACAAGGACATCGATTATGTTCTGACCACCCGTGAACTGGCAGTGATGATCAAGCAGGCAGGTATTGACTTCAGATCACTTGAAGAAGGACATTGCGATTCCATCATGGGTACCTCTACCGGCGCCGGCGTGATCTTCGGTGCTACCGGAGGCGTAATGGAGGCCGCCCTGCGTACAGCCTATGAACTGGTGACTGGAAGACCGGTGCCGTTCAAAAATCTGAATATCACCCCGGTACGAGGAATGGAAGGTGTCAAGGAAGCTACCGTCAAGATTGAGGGTACAATAGAGGCATGGAGATTCCTTGAAGGTGCTGAGCTTAAGGTGGCTATCGCCCACGGCCTGGTTAATGCCAACAAGATTGCCAGAGCAGTAAGCGAAGGCAAGTCTGCTTATCACTTCATCGAGATCATGGCCTGCCCTGGCGGATGTCTCGGCGGCGGCGGCCAGCCCATACCCACAAATGCTGCCATCAGGCAGAAGCGTATGGATGCCATTTACGCGGAGGATATGCATATGGACTTAAGGAAGTCACATGATAATCCGGAGATAAAGGCTATTTATGAGGAGTTCCTCATAGAACCGAACGGCCATAAGTCGCATGAGCTGCTGCATACACACTACGTGGAGAGAGAATCATATTGACCTCCGGGTGGTTGATATATAAAGAGTCAGAGACGTTGTACCCAACGTCTCTGACTGTTTTAAGCCTGGTTCAGAAGATTTGAGCATCTCTTCCGGGCTGTAGGCTCATATCCTCTGTTTTTCTGTTTTGTAACAGAAAACATTGCTCTCAATAACTTTTTTGCCACCTTTAGGCTGAAAAATCCTTTTTAGGGATTGATCAGGATTGTGTGTCATATATTTTAATGCAGAACAAAGCAGCATATAATGAGCGGATTTGATTTTTCAAGAAGAGATTCATTTGGGAGCAGACTTGGAGTGATAGCAGCAGCGGCCGGGTCGGCTGTAGGGCTGGGAAACATCTGGAGGTTCCCTTACGTATTGGGGGAGAATGGCGGCGGTGCCTTCCTGATAATCTATCTGGTGATTGTTTTTGCTATAGGCATTCCTGTGATGATGTCTGAACTTGTCATTGGCAGGAGGTCGCAGCGCAATCCCGTCGGTGCCTTCAAGGCGCTGGCTCCGGGCAAACCATGGTTTCTGGTTGGCATGATGGGTATAGTAGCTGCATTTATGATACTGGCATTCTATACTGCTGTTGCAGGGTGGACCCTTGAATATATCTACCAGACACTGATAGGGGGGTTCATCGGGAAGAACCCGGCTGAGATGGGAGCAATGTTTGAATCGTTCAGGAGCGAATCGCTGCGCCCGGCGCTCTGGTTCTCCATCTTTATGATTGCTACTGCCGGCATCGTGCTTGGAGGAGTGCGCAAGGGTATTGAGAAATCGACTAAGATATTGATGCCTCTTCTCTTAATATTGCTTGTAGTGTTGTGCGTAAAGTCGCTGACACTACCTGGGGCTGGCAAAGGTCTCGAGTTCCTGTTCAAACCGGATTTCTCAAAGATAACAGGCACCACCGTTCTCATGGCTCTCGGCCAGGCGTTTTTCTCACTCAGTATAGGAATGGGCACGCTCATAACTTACGGCTCTTACATACCCCGGGATAATAATCTGGCCACTACAGCAGTACAGGTATCCATGGTTGACCTAACTATAGCCACCCTCGCAGGCATAGCAATCTTCCCGGCGGTATTTGCCTTTGGCATATCACCGGCATCCGGCGAGGCTCTAACATTCATTGTGCTGCCGGGCATTTTTCAACAGATGGCCGGTGGTATGGTGTTTGCATTCACATTTTTCTTCCTGCTGGCAATAGCGGCACTCACATCAACCATTTCAGTACTTGAGGTTATTGTTGCCTACTTCTCTGAGCAGCTCAACATGAGCAGGCGCAAGGCAGTCATTATTGCCACTGCGTCAATGTTCATTCTGGGCATCTCTGCATCACTCTCGTGGGGTCTGATGAGCAACGTTAAGCTGTTTGACCTCAACATTTTTGACCTGTTCAATTTTACTACTGCGAATATTCTCCTGCCTCTGGGTGGCCTGCTCATCGTGGCCTTCCTGGCATGGTTCTTCCCCGGCCGTGAGACCAGGGATGAGCTGTCAAATGGTGGTACACTCAAAATAAGATATTACAGCCTGTACCGCTTCATAATAAAGTTTGTTGCCCCGGTGGCGATAGCACTAGTGTTTCTCAATGGTCTAGGAGTGATTAAATTCTAATAGCAAAGCTCATATTCATGAATGGTCTCAATAATTTTCTTGGAACGCTTGACGGGTATCTTGGTGGTCATCCGTGGTTTATGGTGCTGCTCATTGGCACAGGACTGTTTTTCACCTTTTATCTGGGATTCCCCCAGATAAGATATTTCAAGCACGCCCTGAGGATCACCCGTGGTAAG
>CAYQNT010000073.1:0-13512 GCA_964418865.1 uncultured Rikenella sp. | reverse complement strand
GTAAAGAGAGCCTCAATAGGACCATGAACTATTTTCGGATCAGTAAGCACAGCCATTGCAGCGGCTACACCCATACCATTATCAGCACCAAGAGTGGTGCCGTTGGCCGTCACCCAACCCTGCTCAATGAGAGTCTGAATCGGGTCATTATCAAAATCAAACTTCTTGTCGGAGTTCTTCTGGGGAACCATGTCAACATGAGCCTGGAGAATTATTCCTTTGCGGTTTTCCATTCCCTTGGTCGCCGGCTTGCGGATAATAACATTCCCCGTCTTATCAACTATGGTCTCAAGACCATGATCGTGTCCGAACTTCTTCAAGTACTCTGTCATCCTGTGTTCCCTCTTGGAGGGACGCGGGATCTGTGTTATTTCATGGAAATAATTCCATAAAAGCTTCGGTTCAAGATTTTTAATTTCACTCATAATATATTGGTTTTGATTATTCTTTTACAATATTGGGCATCTCAAGGCCATAACCCTTCTTCTTATCCTCAGCCTTCAGCAAAAAGCCGAAGACTATTGCGACAACGCCAAGAGCCGTAAAGATCATCATCGGGATCTGATAATTGTATGTTGGCACCGATGTTCCCTCCATCATTCGCGTACCGGTAATGCAGTATTTGTCCAGTACCCAGCCAATAAGCATTGGCACAAGCATCAGCCCAATGTTCTGAACCCAGAAGATCATGGCATAAGCAGTACCGAGCCGTTTCTCAGGAATAATCTTGGGAACTGAAGGCCACATTGCTGATGGTACAAGTGAAAAACCTATTCCGAGAATGATTACCAGAATTACTGCGTGATAGGGCTTGTTTAAGGCCGGAATTGTGAACATTGCATGAACGAAGATTAGCAGGGCAGCACCAATTATCATAATGGTGGCGCCCTTCCCCTTCCGGTCATACAGATTGCCAAAGAAAGGAGTCAGAACCATAGTTCCGAGGGGAAGTAGAGATGGTATTATTCCCGCGGTGGCTGGATCTATACCGAATTTATTAACCATCAGGTCAGAGGCAAACTTCAGGAATGGAAATACGGCAGAGTAGAAAAGCACGCAGAGAATAGCTACATACCACCATCCCCTGTTCTTCAGAATAGTGGTGATGTCTGACAACTTGAAGCTCTCCTCCTCCTCTTTTGGCAGATCCTTATCTGCCAAAGCAATGGAGGCATCCAGCTTCTTGTCCATTCCGCAATAGATAAAGAAGGCTATCACACCTATACATAGCATAATCAGCGCAACGAGGATGGGCATGGATACATGCCCCATTGCCTTCGCTATTGGTGCAGAGGTCTGCAGGGCCAGCATCGTCCCAAGACGTGCCGTTGCCATCTCCAATCCCATAGCCAGAGCGAGCTCCTTCCCCTTAAACCACTTGACAAGAATTTTTGATACAGTTATTCCGGCCGTCTCAACCCCCACACCAAACAATGCAAACCCGAGACTGGCTACCACAACCTGTGTCTTCATACCAAAAAGTATCTGACCGTCAAGGGAATGAGTTGACACTGCCCAGAATTTAACGGCAGTACCTGCCACCATGAGCATCGTGGCCATCTTGCCGGTAAATCGTACTCCCTTTTTATCAAGGATAATCCCGCCAATGATGAGCATCACCAGAAAAACATTGAACCAGCCATAAGCGCCGGTGAATTTCCCGTATTCATTGCTGGTCCATAACAATTGCTGTTCAAGCATCGTCTTAAGCGGTGCCATTACATCAGAGAGATAGTAACCGCATAGCATTGTGAACGCAACAACTGCCATAGCAGTCCACCTTGCAGTCTTGGAGTCAGCAAGTGTTTTTCGAATTTTTTCCATTTTGAGCGTTAAGTAAATTATTAAGGTGTGTAAATGTAAAAAAAAACATTCCAATAACCGAAGCAAAAAATCTAAGAGTTGAACTTTGTGGCATAATTTTGGTTATCAAACTGAATAGTTATTTTTGCGCAATTATTTTAAACAATTGCAGTAATTATATTTAACAATAAAAAATGAAGAAAATAATCATTATGCTTTTGCTTATTGCTCCGGCAATACTTCTTTCTGGTCAGACCGGTGATGTGAAGTGGTATTCCATAGAGGAGGCGGTAACGCTTGCAAAGGCGAATCCCCGTCCGATATTCGTTGATACTTATACCGACTGGTGTGGCTGGTGCAAGAAGCTTGACAAAGAGACGTTCTCAAATCCGGTCATTGCGGAGATTCTTAATAACCAATACTATGCGGTAAAATTCGATGCCGAAGGTAAAGAACCCGTGACCTTCCAGGGAAGAAAGTTCGTGAATGACGGCAGCCTCGGAAAGACCCATCAGCTTGCCTATGCCCTTCTACAGGGCAACATGGGCTATCCTACCGTGGTCTTCCTCACAGCCAACGGTGAACTTATAACCCCTGTATCAGGATATAAGACACCGGTGCAGTTTGAACCCTTGCTTGCCTATTTCTCCGGAAACAGCTGGCAGAAACAGAGCTTTGACGATTTCGCGAAAACTTTTAAGGCCAAAGTCCAATAAGGTCTCAAGGTCTGAGGGTCTGTCGCCCCGCAAGCGGGACTCCGTCTTGCGGTACTGTAGTCTTGCAGAATGCGGACTGTGGACTGATGGCTGATGATTGCTCCCTGCTCCATGCCCCATGCTGACTGCTGACTGCTGACTGCGGACTGATGACTGCGGACTGATGACTGCTGACTGATGACTGCTGACTGATGAAAGCTCTTCTTTCAACCAAAAAATATCATACTTTTGCTCTGCCGCCCCAAAAGGCGGATAGTATTTTTTTGGCCTCAAATGGAAACACGTGAAGAGATAGGCAAATGGTATGACGATTTTGCCGAACAGCAGTTAAAAACAAGCGTTAACCTGAGACATTACAGGATAATGGAGTTCCTTAATACTGCCGGACTGCGAAAGAGCGACAGAGTTCTTGAGATAGGATGCGGAATAGGGACTCTGACTGGATTACTGCTGAAATACATCAGGAAAGGAGAAGTAGTAGCTGTTGATATCAGCCCTGAATCTATAACGATAGCTAAGAAGCGGCTTGCAAATGCCCCGAATGTCAGATTCATGGTTTCAGACATGACTGACTTTATCGCTCCTGATCTCTTTGACTTTATCATACTGCCGGATGTGCTTGAACATATCCCGGTCACCCAGCATAAAGAGCTGTTCAATGTCCTTGCCAGCCACATGCATAACCAGTCGGTGATTCTCATCCATATACCACACCCAAGAGCGCTCGATTACATAAGGTCAGGCTCCCCTGACCAGCTCCAGATTGTTGATCAGTCCATTGAGGCCTCCGACCTGCTTGAGAATGCCGCCGCCAGCAACCTGGTGCTTATCAGCTATGTTTCGTATTCGCTCTTTGACAAGGAGCATGACTATGCAGTTATCACATTAAAGAAGAAAGGTGCGGTGACTCTTTCTCCGCTTCCCAAGTCACACATTATTGCCAGGAAGCTCCTGGCCAGGTTCAGGTTTCTCCTCTCACGGCTATAGGCACCAGACCATGAAGGAAAAGATCATATATATTTATCCTGAAGATTCTGCCTTCGTCCGAAAGGATATCAATTTTCTCTCAGGGAGATATCATGTTGTGACTCCCGGACACGACTGGAGGGTGAAGAGCATGACGCCGGTCAACTTTATTAAGCAGTTGTTTTTCCTGTTCAGACACCTTCACGGAACCCGGGCTCTCTTTATAATGTTTGGCGGATACTGGTCCCTGCTTCCCTCACTCCTGGGAAAGATGACCGGCATACCGGTATATATAATCCCCGGCGGAACAGACTGTGTCTCCTTCCCCTCACTGAACTACGGCAGCCTCCGGAAACCATTGATGCGCACCTTTATCAGATGGTCTTTTCAGCTATGCCGCGAGCTGCTTCCGGTTGATGCCTCGCTGGTGATAAGTGACTATAGCTTCCTCGAACAGGCTGACTACCCGAAACAGGGATATAAATACTTCCTGCCGCGCGTAACTACACCCTTCACGGTGATTCATAACGGATTTGACCCTGATTTTTTCAATAGTGACCCGGGTAGAAAGGCAGATAATACATTTGTTGTGCTGGCTTCTGTCACAAACATGACCAGATACAAGGTTAAAGGGATTGATCTTGTGCTGTATCTTGCAGAGAAATACGATAAATGTTCCTATACTATTATAGGTATCACGGAAGAGATCAAGGCCCGCATGGGCACGATACCTGCAAATTTAACCCTCTACCCCTGCCTTTCACGTGAGCGTTTCATAACAATCCTTGAAGAGAGTCAGTTTATACTGCAGCTGTCTGTCTCTGAAGGATTTCCAAATGCTCTGTGTGAGGCCATGCTCTGCCACTGCATACCGGTGGGATCATCGGTAGGTGCTATCCCACACATTATAGGAGACACCGGTTACATAATGCGGAGTTCAGGGAAAGAGTATCTCATAGAGAGGTTTGATGAGATAATCAGCACTGACAGAGCTGTCAGGGATGAGCTGGGACGCAATGCGCGGAAGAGGATATCTGAGAACTATAACATTTCGAAGCGGGAAAATGCTTTTTTTGAGCTCCTTATTTCCCAATAATGAAGTTAGAAGGCAGTGCCACCGTGTTTCCGAACTGATAGACCAGTTTCCGTGCTGTGTACAACGTTTCATCCCCGGAAGTAATCCTTATCTCAGCTACGTCAGGAACCCTGTAATAGAGCTTGTCATGTACTTCCAGATCTTTCTGCGATGATGCCGGACGTACCACCAGGTTTAGCTCTCTTGTCTTACCGGAAGGTATCAGTTCAATCTCTACCGGCTTGCCGCTACCCTCAGCTGAGGTTCTTAACCCACCAGTCTCTGAGAAGGTGAAGATAACACTCTTCCTGCCGGCCATGGATGGGTCAGGGGTGATCCATATTCTGAAATGTCTGGTCTCGGTCCATGTTTTGCCTGCAAAGAGCGCAGTATATTCCCTGTCCAGTCTGTTTATCTCGTCTATAGCGGCCCCATTCTGGGGGAAAACGTTGGTCTCTCCTGTAAGTATCATATGTCTGCCCTCGCGCAGTTCAAGCAGTCTGTCAGCGGCCTCCCTGGCCTGCTGTGCAACTGTCATCCCCTTCTTCATCTGAACAAGATAGGGTACGCGGATGAATGCCGTATCGGCCTTGACAATCTTGTAGGCAGTGTCGGTCCGTGTTGAGGCGTATTCATAAGCCCCTCTGTCTGGGAACAGCGGGTCATAGTAACCGGCGTCTTCATGGAGATGAGACTGTCCTGAGTTATTGTATATATCAGGATTGATATCAAGCACAAGCCCGCTCTCTTTCAGCTTGAGCAGGTTAGTCTGCATCAGCGTGGTACCTTGAATGACATAGAACTGTTCCGGATCAAGCTCTTCGATTGCTCTCAGGGTAATGTCAGTGAGTGTCCATAATTCATTTTCAGCTTTGATAACTTTGTCAAGCCCGATCATCTCGCCGGCATAGGCTGCATAAGGCCCCGGGACCTCAATCATCTTCCCGACGGTTATACCGATCTCGAACACGGTCTGCGGCAGCGCATAAACAATGCTTCCCTCAGTAACTCTTACTTCACCGCCCAGCGGGAGTACCAAAATATCACTGCTGGTATTTCTTGGCAGGCTTGTACATCCGGCTGCAAAAACCATTACAGCCAGGAAAGGTATAAATGCAAATTTTCTCATCACGTTAATTATAAGTACATGCTGAAGCTGTTGAAGTGCGTTTCACGGAAGGCTCTTCCGATATTCATCAGTATATCACCTGCAATAACAGATTCTTCCGAGTGTATCCTGAGAGCCACGTCGCCTGCCAGTCCGTGCAGGTATACTCCTGCTATGGCCGCATCTGAAGGAGCATAACCCTGGGCCAGTAGTGAGGCTATCATCCCTGTCAGCACGTCACCGCTGCCGCCTGTTGCCATGCCCGGGTTACCGGTGCTGTTGAAGAATACTTCTCCCTCAGGCAAGGAGATGGATGTATTTGCGCCCTTAAGCACCACAATGCAGTTGTATCTGGAAGCGAAAGCGCGTTGCTGCTCCATGAGACGATAGTCACTGCAGTCTGTTCCCGCCAGCCTCCTGAATTCTCCGGGGTGTGGTGTCAATATCGTTCCACGGGGTATGATGTCAAGCAGTTCACGGTGTTGAGCCATAATATTCAGTGCGTCGGCGTCAAGGACCAGTGGGATGGCAGTTGTCTCAAGCAGTCTCTTAAGCACAGCTGCATCGTACGGTGTCAGATCAGGTAGAAGGGTGACATTGCCTGTGCCCGGATCAGGTGATACCATAGCCTCAGGCAGTGCGGCCTGCAAGGCCAGAACTGAAGATACAGGTGTATGTACGGTAACAAGCCCGGTGCCGGTACGGAGAGCTGCCCCGGCAGCAAGGGTAGCAGCACCGGCCTTGCCGTAGCTGCCTGCAATGATAAGTGTATGGCCAAAAGTGCCCTTATGATCAAACTTCTTTCTCTTCTGAAGAAGAGGCCTGACACTTTCTCTCAATATGTAATGAAAGGGCGTTGGCATTACTGCTATCGTGTCAGAATGAAGACCTATGTCCAGCACCTCCCAGGTGCCTGTCTGATCTTCATTGCCGGCAAACATGAAAGCAAGCTTGGGAAACTGGAATGTGATGGTCTGTGATGCCCTGATAATATTGTCACGGTTTACTCCATCGTTATCTTCGCTATAAAGCCCAGACGGCATATCAACAGAGATGATATATGCTCCGGACAGGTTAATCCTGCGGATGACCTCTGCACTTATACCAGCAGGTGGCTTGTTCAGTCCGGTTCCGAAAATAGCGTCAATTATCACTTCATCCCTCCCTATGGCCGGGAAAAACCCGGGGTCCGCAATGATCACCGGAGAGATGCCTGTCCTCTCAAGCCGGTCGGCATTCAACCGGAACTCATTACTGTGAGATGACCCTGTCTCAACAATGAATACCCTGACCTGGCTGCCATCTTCATGAAAAAGCCTGGCAAGAACCAGTCCGTCACCCCCGTTATTACCCGGCCCGGCAAATACATTAATTTTCTTTTCCGGTGCAAGCAGGTCTTTTAAACGCTGAAACAACGTTGCGGCAGCACGCTCCATCAACCCGGCAGAGGTAACAGGTTCGAGCCGGATAGTCGCTGCGTCAATCTCTCTTATCTCAGCGGATGTGAATATCTTCATATAGTTCAGCTTAATACTGATGACACAAATATAAAATTATAGTTGATGCAAATTTATTACCGCTAAGATATAATACATCTTTCCAAATTGAAAAGATTAATATATTTGTCACCGTCAGAATCAAAGAAACTAACTAAACAGATAAAACTATGCTCAAAAATCATCCAAAAGGACTGCTGGTTGCCTTTTTCGCTAACATGGGAGAACGTTTCGGCTTCTATACCATGATGGCGATTCTGGTACTCTTTCTGCAAGCCAAGTACGGCTTAGCTGCTGAAAATGCAGGAGAAATCTATAGCTGGTTCTATTTTGCCATCTATGCCCTTGCCCTCTTCGGCGGTATTCTGGCTGACTCAACCAGAAAATACAAGACAGTGATACTGTTCGGTATCATAATAATGTTTGCAGGGTATATACTGATGGCAATTCCTGGCATGTCACTCACCTTTACCGTGATAGCCCTGTTCACAATTGCCTTTGGTAACGGACTTTTCAAGGGTAACCTTCAGGCTGTTGTAGGCCAGATGTATGACGAACCCAAGTATTCAAAACTGAGAGATTCAGCCTTCATGATATTCTATATGGGTATCAATGTCGGCGCCTTCTTTGCTCCCTACGCTGCCAGGGGCATGAAGAACTGGTGGCTCAAGACAAATGGATTTGCCGGAGACGGAAGTCTTCCGGCCCTGTGTCACCAGTTCAATGACGGATTGATTACCGGAGGCGCAAAGCTTGAAGAACTTCAACGTCTTGCTGACAACGCTAACCTGGCTGGACCTGTAACAGACCTCAGTGCTTTTTCAGAGAATTACCTGAATGTGTTCTCACAGGGTTACAACTATGCTTTTGGCATCGCTGCCGGAGCTATGATAATCTCTCTTCTGGTCTATGTGTTCTTTAACAGGCATCTTCCCAACAAGGAAAAACCAGCCAAGGCAAGTGACGGCTCCTCCAATACAATTGAATTTGAGTTCAGGCCTCTCATATATGCCCTTATTGCCATGGCAATCTTCGCCTTTGGCCTGCAATTCATAGTTGGCTGGGCATCAGGAATGGCATTCGGGCTGTTCGCCGGATTCATTACCTGGATACTTACCACTGCCAAAAAGGATGAATATGCACGGGTCTCATCACTTATACTCGTATTTGTTGTGGTGGTATTCTTCTGGATGTCATTCCACCAGAACGGACTTACACTTACAATGTTTGCCAGAGACTACACCGCAAAAGAGGTAGGGCCTTTCACTAACCTGTTCTTCACGCTGCCTTCAATTCTTGCTGTGATATTCTCGATTGCAGGCCTGATTGTGCTTCTGAAGAAAGATATGAAGCTGCCAGCAAGGCTCGTTGGAGGGGCCATGTTCGTTGCTGCTTTTGTTGCTGCTTACTTCTTTGTGATCAAAGCAGACGCGATGAATGCCATCGACGTTGAGGTATTCCAGACATTCAACCCTCTCTTTATTGTGTCACTCACATTCCCCGTAATGGGAGTGTTTGTATGGCTGAACAAGAAGAATATTGAGCCTTCAACACCAAAAAAGATCGGTATTGGTATGATCATAGCTGCTGTCGGCTTTGTTTTAATACTTATTCCTTCAATAAAACTGCCTTCACCTATATCACTTGCCGGCTCACCGGTGGCGGAAGCCCTCAGGGTGACACCCTACTGGCTCATAAGCAGCTACCTGACACTGACCGTTGCAGAGCTCTTCCTGAGCCCGATGGGTCTCTCATTTGTCTCAAAAGTAGCACCTTCACGCTTCCAGGGTATGATGCAGGGTGGATGGCTCCTTGCAACAGCTGTAGGGAACAAGCTTCTGTTCGTTGGTAGTAAGTTATGGGATAAAGTTGAACTGTGGCAGCTCTGGTTAGTATTCATTGTTTGCTGTCTTATCTCTGCGCTATTCATCTTCTCAATCATGAAGAGACTTGAAAGTGCCACTAAATAGCATATACTGAAAATGCAAAAAGAAGAGAGTCACTCCTTGCGGCCCTCTTCTTTTTCAATTAACATCATATGTCACTAACAAAAAATGATATAAATGATATATTTGCGGTATTAAGAATTGAATTATGAGTAGTAGTGTGAAAATGTATGATAAGGTTTTTGCCATTTTTGGCACAGTGATGGTCTTCTTCTATTTTGGCCTCGCACTGTTTCTGCTGACAAACTCAATTTTTGATATTGACAAAGCCCTTCGGATAATACTTGCAATACCTCTATTTATTTATGCATTATACAGGGCATTTGTATCTTATGAGAAAATTAAGGAGAGTTTTTTCGCCAGGGATGATCAGGATGACTAATCCATCTCCCCGGCATAGGGAAACCAGCCTCCTGATGATCATATATATTATTGGCACAGGCTTTGCATATTCCTATATCAGGAGTACTAATAAAACTTTACATCAATCCATTAAGCAAGATTCAGAGATAATTAGTAATATTGTGGCTCCTTGTTAGTTGAAATGGGCGGAAAAATGAATAAAACAGGATACATATTATCAGCTTTGGCCGGTTTGCTCCTGCTGACCTTCCTTCTGGCATTTTCAGCATGCAAGAACAAAGGGACTGCAGCGTTAAAGGAGACGACGACTATAGGAAATATCCGCATCGGGTCTGATGAGTCTTTCAAGCCGATTGTTGATGCTGAGGTAGATACATTTACAGCACTTTACAGCTATGCCAAGATAAAACCCATTTATATGCCCGAGAGGGAACTGGTTGCGTTTTTCCTCAACGATTCAGTAAAAGTAATTGTCTCATCATGGACACCGTCAGAAGAACAGAGAAAGGCTCTCCTTGACATTCAGACTGTCGTACGCACAACTGTCGTGGCCTATGACGCACTGGCACTTGTCCTTAATAAGAGTAACGTAGATTCACTGCTTACTTATAATAATGTAAAAGATATATTCACCGGAAAAATCACCGACTGGAAACAGATCAATCCCAAATCAAAACTGGGCCCTATCAATATTGTGTTTGACAATATCCGCTCCGGGAATATCAGATATTTCAGTGAGACATTTGACCTTCCGGAGAAATTAAGCCCTAATTTCTTTGCTGTAAATGACAATCCAGAAGTTATCAGCTATGTCTCCAACAGCCCGGGAGCTATTGGTATTGTCAGTATCAACTGGGTCAGTGATACAGATGACCCGGCTATCCAGAGTATACTGACGCAGATCAAAGTTGCAGCGGTCTCAATGGCTTATCTTAACGAATCAACCTTCTACCTTCCTGTTCAGGGATCAATATATGACAAAACCTATCCATTTACCCGCGAGGTAGTCATGCACTCGAGAGAGTCATTTTCAGGACTCGGATCAGGATTTATGAGTTTCGTGGCAGGGGAAAAGGGACAGAGAATAATACTTAAATCAGGCCTTGTTCCGGCAACAATGCCTATCAGAATTATAAAAGTTAAAAAAGAGTAACTAAACATGATAACGATGATTAAGAGATGTATGAAACTTGCTTTTCTGCCCGCAGCGGTATTCTGCTTGTTTTCCGGTACCGGGCTTAAGGCTCAGACACTCAGTGAGGCAATAACGTTCACAAAAAACGAACAGTATGATAAAGCTGAGGCTGTGTTCCAGAAACTGGTCAGTAATGAGCCATCAAACAGCGTCATTTTTTACCATTACGGAGAGAATACGCTGCTGAACTACTTTTCCGATACGATTTCCAACTCGCTCATTGTTGCAGCCAAAGAGGCAGCTGACATCTTCAATAAAGGTATCAGCGCCAACCCGCTCGAACCGCTCAACTATGTGGGGCTTGCCAAGGTTGCATTCTATAAGGGTGAAGATTCAAAGGCGCAAGAGCTAAGGGAGAAAGCTACAAGTCTCCTTCCTCCTTACAAGAAAGTAACAAAGATCAAGAATCCGAAAGAATATGCATATACTCTTGCTAAGATTGCTGAGTCATATATTCGTGCTGAGCAGGTTGACACCAGTAAGGCACTTCCTTTCATCAGACAGGCGCTCAGTATTGACCCCAGGAACAGCGAAGTTTACATCATAGCAGGAGATATTTATATCCTCGTCAACGATGGTTCAAGGGCCATTAAGAATTATAACCTTGCGCAGGACTGGGATCTACAATCTCCGACTGCTAACATGAAGATAGGAAGCATTTATGTCAAGGGACGTAACCTGATGGCTGCCATACCTTATTATGAGGAGGCAATTGCCCTTGACCAGAACTATGCCCCGGCATACAGGGAACTGGGTCAGCTCTACTCAATGGCCGGAAGGTTCAGTGAATCAAAAAAGTACTTTGAGAAATATCTTGAACTGACCGCAGGTAACATACCTGCCAAGATAAGATACGTCAACGCCCTCTACTACGCCAAGGAGTATCAGGAGGTGATAAAGAACGTGGAGGAGATCTTTGCCATAGACAAATCCAGGACATACATGAACCGTATTGCCGGTTATTCTGCCTATGAGGAAGATAATGTTGATCTTGCAGCAAATTATATGGATAAGCTTTTTGCTGATCTTGATGCTGACCGCATTATCAAAAAAGACTACGTCTATTACGCAAGGATTCTTGCCAGAAAGAACCAGGATTATGCAAAGCAGCTCATAGTAACTGATAATGATGTTGATGAGCTTAATAAACTGCAGTCCAGATATGCAACACTTAAAAGCCCGGCCAAAGAGAAGGTCATGGCTGATATTGATGCACTGAAGGCTAAAATCAGCGCAGAAAAGGCTCAGATAGCAAATGCTGAAGCTGAACTTGCAAAGTCATTTGCAGCATATGATAAGGCTATCAATTTCAATGATGAGAAAGACCTCAACCTTATTTATGAAAAAGGTACTGTTCAGTACAACTCCCACCTATATGCCGAAGCTGCAGAAACATGGGCACGGCTTCTGGAAACTGGAAGAGACAGTGAGAATGACTATATCCAGGTAGGAAGGGCCTATTACCAGGACAAAGCCTTTGATAAGGCTGAAGCCATATTCAGTAAGATGATAGAGAAGTATCCTGACAATCTGCAAGGCTATCTCTGGATGGCCAATACGGCATCAGCAAAAGACCCCGATTCGGAGCTGGGACTTGCAAAGCCCAGATTTGAGGCCCTGCTGCAGAAAGCAGCCGTTGATTCTGTGAAAAACGTTAAAGAGATGTCCGATGCATTGAGATATCTGGGCTATAAAGCGCTGCAGGATAAGCATTATGATGAGGCCAAAGCCTACTACGGCAGAATGATGAACCTCTCTCCTGCATTAAGGATCAAGGCATACAGTTCTCTGAGTACCATGTACATGACAATGGGTGATTATGCTAAAGCTCTGGAACAGAATAACAAGATCCTCGCTATTGAACCCGGCAATGAAGGCGCAAAGTCAACAATACAATACATAAGCCAGTTGCAGAAGAGCGCTATTCCGAAAGCTCATCCCAACGAGATAACGGGTACTATATCAGATTCATCAGGTGAACCTATCCCTGGAGCATCTGTAAGGGTGCAGGATACTGCTGCAGAGGCGTGGACCAATGCCAGAGGCGAATATAAGTTTGTAATGCCAGAAGAATCAGCGACGCTGGTCATCAGCGCCAAAGGATATAAAACGATTGAGGTTCCCGTTACAAAAAAGAGAACGTATAACGCGTCCCTTGAAAAATAGCATGTATAACATATATCTGTTGCATAAAATATGCATACAATGAATTTTGCTATTGTAAAAGAATCAGAGATTAATTAGTTTTGCCCACTGTTTACTTTAAACCAACTTAAAAGAATTCAAAAATGAGTACAAAATCCAAGTCGTCCAGCGGTGTATGGCAGTCGCTATTTGCACCTCTTGCAATTATCCTGGCATTTATTGTAGCATACCTGATTTACTCCAGGGTCCTCGGTAACCCAGTGAACTTTGAAGGTGGCAATCCAAAAGGCCATCCCCTCCAGGGTAACCTTTTGGGACTGATGTATAAGGGAGGATCTATTGTTCCTATACTTATCACAGTTATCATCACGCTGCTGATCTATACTGTTGAAAGATGGATCACTCTTACCAGGGTGAAAGGAAAAGCCAATCTCAACGTTTTTGTTTCCAACCTTCAGCAGATGCTTGCAGAAGACAGGATCGAAGACGCTCTCGCATCATGCGACAAGCAGAAGGGTTCACTTGCAAATGTTATGCAAGCAGGTCTTTCGCGCTACCGTGCACTTGAAAATGACAAAGAACTGGAGAAAGACCAGAAGATCACTTCGATGAAACAGGCACTTGAGGAGGCTACAGCTCTTGAGCTTCCGAACCTCTCAAGAAATATGGTCATGCTTTCGACTATCGCCTCCATCTCAG
>CAYQNT010000072.1:0-13791 GCA_964418865.1 uncultured Rikenella sp. | reverse complement strand
TAACGCGGGCGCAACCACAAATGCAAACTACAGGTGGCAGCGCAGTATTGACAGTGGAACAACTTGGAATAACCTCACTGAGACAGCAACTTATTTTGGTGTCTCTACGATGAATCTCAAGGTTAACGGTACGCACAGGACGATGAACGGTGATATGTTCAGGGTGATCATTTCAGGCACCTGCCTGCCGCCGGTCACTTCGACCGCGGCCCTGCTGACGATCGACACCGCACCTGAGATCCTGGCACAGCCTGTTCCTATGGATATTTGTGAGAATACCAACACCGCGTTTACTGTTACGGTGCAGGGAACAGCCCCACTGGCCTACCAGTGGTACGTTGATACCGGAAGCGGCTTTGTAATGGTGGCAAACGGCGGCGTTTACTCCGGAGCTACCACGAATACTCTTGTTCTGACAAATGTCCCGAGAACATATGATAACAACCGTTACCGCGTGGAGATTGAAGGCACATGTATTCCGAAGGCAATATCACAGACTGTGCAGCTTGATGTTTCCATTGAGACAATCATTAATACACAGCCGACTGATGCTGCTATCTGTGAGTTCATGACCGCCAGCTTCACTGCTCTTGCCGGCGGTGCCAACCTCACTTACCAGTGGCAGGCCTTTACCGGCGGCACGTGGACTGATCTCACTAACACGGGTATATATCTTGGCGTACAGACGCCGACACTCATGCTCTTCGGTCCTGCACGCATCATGAGCGGCACCCGTTACAGGGTTATAATCGGAGGCGACTGTTCGGCTGATCTGATCTCCTCTGAAGCCGTGCTCACCGTAAATACTGCACCAGAGCTGTCTGATCATCCTGACGAGTTCAAGGGTTGTCCGGGAGGCAATGCCACATACAGTGTAGTGGCTGCAGGAACAAACCTGGCCTACCAGTGGCAGGTCAACACCGGAAGCGGGTTTAATAACGTGACCGACAATGCTACTTACTCAGGAACCAATACACCTGATCTCACGATACATAATCTTAACCTGACAATGAACGGTTATCTTGTGAGAGCGGTTGTTTCCGGTACCTGCCTACCCCCTGTCATAAGCACTTTTGCTCCGCTGAGGGTTTACATGGAGCCTTCAATTATTTCCGAGCCGTCTGATGCCGAAGTTTGTAATCTGGCAGGTGTCATCTTCTACTCACAGGTGTTCAACACCGGTGCAGGAGAGACAACGGTATGGCAGGTGAATCAGGGAGCAGGCTGGACAAATCTGAGTGACGGAGCCCTTTACCAAGGTACCCAGACGACTCAGCTGGTTATTATGTCAGCCACCACCGCGATGAACGGATGGCATTACAGGCTTGAGATAACCGGACCGTGCGGACTCTATTATACCCGCGAAGCACTGCTCACTGTAAATGCATGGCCTGTTGCACAGATAGCTCCTGTTGACACGTTGCTTATCTGCGGAGGCGTACCCACGCAGCTGCACGGTAACCCGACAGGTGGGTCTCTGGTCTACTCAACCCACAGGTGGTTTGGAGATATAGGTCCGCTCAGCCAGTATAACATTGAGAACCCGGTATTTAATACTTCAATGGCCGGATATTACAGGCTGATCTACCAGGTAACGGATAGCAAGGGATGTGTCGGCCTTGACACACTGGTCATAGAGGTGGAGAAACCGGTGGCCATGTTTACAGTTGACACTCCTTCCGGATGTCAGCCCCTGACGGTGAACTTCACCAACGGTTCAATGGGATATACTTCGGTGTTGTGGAGCTTTGGGGATACGCAAACATCAACAGAAGTAAATCCTCCGGCGCATATATATCCTAATGCGAGTGCATCGCTGGCTTACTTCACGGTGAAACTGGATGTTACCTCTGCCAACGGCTGTGTCTCGTCAATGGAGAACAATATCACTGTCTACCCGGAGCTGAATTCCGACTTCACCATAAGTGATGATACTATCTGTTCCGGTGAGAGTGTTATGTTTTCAACAATGCCAGGAGCACTCAGTTATTCATGGACCTTCGAGAACGGTATCCAGGAATCAGGGTCGAACGTTATCAGTCATACTTTCTTCAACCCGACTGTCGATCCTATGACCTATAACGTCACGCTGAGGGCAACATCGTTCTTTGGCTGTATAAGCGAGACGACTCTGCCGCTGGTAGTGTACCCGACACCTGTGCCTGCTTTTATAGCAGCACCGGCATCGCAGACCTATCCTGCAGCAACGGTTACCTTCACGAACAACACTAATGCAGGTAACTGGACCTGGTTGTGGAACTTCGCCGACGGCAACACATCAGCGGCTATTGCACCTGTATATACCTATGGTGCACCGGGCGACTATAATGTAGTTCTCACGGTCAGCAACGGAATATGCACGAGCGATGTGATGCATACTGTCAGGATACTTCCTACGCCGCCTATAGCGGACTTTGACACGATACCTTCCGGCTGTGCGCCGTGGAGCATATCGATTAACAACACTTCGCTCTACGGTACAGATTATTACTGGGACTTTGGTGACGGGCATACATCGCGCGCCAAAACTCCCAACTATACCTATGTGCAGGCAGGCAGCTATCAGATCACTCTGACAGTTACTGGTCCTGGCGGGAATGATACCAGATCGAGGCTAGTGCATGTCTACGCATCACCAAGGGCTTACTTTGATGTCTCTCCGCCGAAGGTGTACGTCAATGATGAACAGGTCAGACTGTTTAACCTTTCCGATGGCGGCGACACCTTTATCTGGGAGTTTGGCGATGGCGACACATCTCATTTGCGTGATCCGTTCCACAAATACACCAAAGAGGGCATCTATGACATAACGCTTCATGCCTACTCTTCAAATGGCTGTTATGACAGCTATGTGAAGTCGCCTGGTGTCACTGTGGAACCCTTTGGTGATCTGATCTTTGCAACTGTCTTTAAGCCCAATACAACCGGGCCTATAGAGATGGACGAGCTGCCTACCAGCGGTGAGGCCGTGGATATGTTCTTCTTCCCGCCTATCAGAGAGACTGTGCTTGAATACCATCTGCAGATCTTCAACAGGTGGGGTACGCTCATCTTTGAGACCTTTGAGATCAACAAGCCCTGGAACGGGTACTACAAGGGTAAAATCTGCGCACAGGGTGTCTATGTATGGCTAGTGGAAGGCAAGTATGCCAACGGCAGACCATTCAAGAAGGCTGGTGACATAACCCTGCTGCACTGATAGCCCAAATGATTTCTACTACTATGACCGGGGCACCCATTGGGTGCCCCGGTCTGTTATAGCTGTGCTGACAGGAAGCATTGGATATACAGTAAAGGTTTTATATGCAGGTGACGCCCGGTCTGTTATAATTGCATTGAGAGGAAGCTTCGGCTATAGCCAAATGAGGGTGATCAAAATCCACCATCTCCCCCGACAATACCCTCGGGGTACTCCCTCGACAATACCCCCGGGGCACTCCTCCTTAAAAAAGCAAGAGAAGCTTCCAATACTGAACCTTAAGTATATCGGATATGAATCTGGGCCAGATGACTCAGGTTAGTTGAATGGTTTGTCAGAAAATGGTGATGAGAATGGACTGTCCGGTCTGCTATCGCCACGACCTCTTCTGGGAGGGTGAGGTGGAGCTGACGTCATCATGACAAGAGAGATTGAGTTATCAAGCTCAATCCGTATCACGGCAGGCCTGATATATCTTCTCTTCTTCCCTTTCATCGACTGACTGTTATTGCGTGTCAAATATATGATATTTGATTTGTTCTATTTTATACATTTTTCAACTGGAAATATCTGGTGCTTCCGGCATCTTTTATTTTGCCAGTACCACCTTTTCCAGGTATCTTTTTGCCCCGGCCATAACCTCCACTATAAGCAGTCCGCCGCCTGATGACGGGTAATACTCCTTAAGCTCGCCGGAGTTGAATCTCTCGTCGTTGGCTGCCATGATCAGCCTGCCGGTTATATCGTAAATCCTCACCTTTACGCCGGCATCGTCCCAGTCGTTACCCTGCGGCATGATGCATATTCTGCCGGTGGCGGAGTAGATATTAAGAGAGCTGCCGGTGACTTCGGTTTTCTTTTCTGCAATTGTCGGGGCCGCTTTCTCAATGGGTGACACCGTCAGCGTGAAGCGGTCGGTCAGGGTCCCTGCCTTCGCTGTGAAGGCGTATTCAGTGAATCCCGTAAGGTCAATATTTCTGCCTGCAATACGGTCAGTAAGTACTATTTTATAATTACCTATGGCCTGCAGCTGGCTTATGTTGATCTTGAATGTTCCCTCTTCCGGGATAATGAGGGTAAGGGGTATGGAGATCTTTTTCCCCGGCCACGGTATTGAATTGATGGAGTAATCTTCCCCTCTCATGACTGAGAATATCTTTACGCCGTTACTCTTATGAGTGAACAGCTTGCCTGCGTCATATTCACTGTCGAAGCCCATAGTAGCTTGCGGCTCAAATCTGACAACCATCTCATCACGTGACGTTGCTGATGAAAGGGCAAGTCTTATAAGAGAGAACTTCTGGGTGGATTTGAATCTTGGTGCTTCGTTGTGTTCACGGGCAGCAGCAGGGATAGTAAGGGTTGTTGCCGTGGCCCTTGTCCTGACAAAGAAGCCCTGCAGCGGAGGTATGTGAGCCGTGGCTCCGTTGGTTCCCACGCCGTTGACGTATGATGCTTCCTCACCGGTCTCAGTCCGGATATAATAAGCATCTCTGACATAATTGATATCGGAGACCGTAACCAGGTCCCAGTTTATACCGCATGTAAGTGAGTTGCCAAGGAGCGAGTATCCGTGGATGGTAGTGTCGCCTCCCGATCCGCTGAAGGGAAGGCTTATGGTGCCGAGGGTGGTAGTCAGAGACTTAAGGTTTCTGAAGACAATAGTTGTGTCAGCGACAACAGATACATCATATCCCTTTCCGGCTTCAAGCTCACTAAAGGAGGTTGTTCCCGCGTAACCGTCATGCCATTGCCATCCATCAATAACATCTGTCTGGACTTTGCTTTCATCGTAACCTGCGAGCAGGTTAGGTTCAATATCGGTATATACGGTCTTGGAAACAGTAGCAGGGGCGGATATATAATGCCACAGGTCTTCCGTGGATGAGCCTGTAATGAAAAGATCGATGTTGATATTGCCTGCGGTTCCTGAATAGGAGCCTGTCAGCAGGGACGATATTGCAGTTGCATCTGAGTGGAGCTCAATGGTTCCGTTATTGGTCAGCGATGTGAATGTTACCTGGGCTCCAGGCTCAAGGATCATTTCCAGACCGGTGTTAAGCGTAAAGGCAGGTCCGGGAGCAGTAGTCGGGTAACTTGACATACCTGCCGGTATGATTACGTTTGTTGAAGCTGGAATGAACCCTCCGTCCCAGTTTGCGGCGGCGCCCCATACGGAGGTTCCGCCATGCCAGCGACTGTAAATCATCTCATAGGCCCCCCTGTCAGTAATAAATACTCGTCCTGAGCCAATGAAGTCAGTCGTAGGGATAGTTATACCCGTGTAGCTGTCAGTGCCGCTATCACGCAGTGGGGATATGTAGGTCAGGCTAAAATTATCCAGAGCCGGATTGGTAAAGTTAGGTCCGTCAGCAGCTGTGTTACTGCTGTTAAGATTGAGGCATCCGGTGTAACTGACTCCTTCAATAGCGCAGAAGTCAAAGACAGATGAGGGGGTTCCGGAGAGCCCTATATGTGAAGTGCCGCCCCAGAAAACGGTATTGATAATTTTGGAGTCGGGAGAGTCTTCAAGATAGATTGAGCTGCCATCAGCAGCAGGCGATGTACTGTTGACCACTGTGGAGTTGACGATGACGGGGGAAGCGGCGATGACGGCAATGGCACCGCCTTTTAAGGTGGGGGAAGTGGAATAGTTATCTCTAAAGAGTGATGAGGAGATCACCGGTGAGGAGCCTCCCGCCATGAAGATAGCGCCTCCGTGATGGGCAGCTTTATTATTGACGAAGAGTGTGTTTGATATTACAGGAGCGGTTCCTGCCGCGACATATATGCCTCCTCCCTTTTGAGCTATGCAGTTCCTGATTATACTGTTGCTTATTGTTACCGAGGCTGATCCGATATAAATTGCGCCTCCCAGCAAGCCGAAACGGTCACGCACTCCGTTCTCTATCGTACAGTAATCAAAGATGCTTGAGCTTGTGGATGTAATTTTTATGTTTCCCCAGGTATCCTTGGTTTCTCCCGCTATTCCGTTTTTGTCGAGGTCTGCAGAGATAAGGATCTTTCTGTCGGAGGTGCCCTGAGCATCCATCTGACCTGTCCCGCTTATAAGTATACAGGCATTTCTGTTGATGCTTATCAGCCTTGCCCCGGGCCTGAGAATAAGTTTTCCGGATGACACTCCTATATCACCATTAAAGTACTTGGTGCCAGTTATGGTAAAGTCACCGGCGTTTATGCCAGTATATGGATTAGTAAGGTTTCCGATGCCAATAATTTGCGCAGACGATTCAAGTACAATGAAGCACAAAATAGTTATTGATAGAATCGCTCTCCTCATGACTGGTCTTTAGACTATTATAACGTTACTGCTGTTCAAAGGTTTCATCATTACGAAATTTGTTACTATTGTGTTTTCGTATGTTAATACACGGGGGTTCATAATGCAACAATTTGAACACGCGCAAGTTATTATTTATCGCAAAAATAAGTATTCGGATCATACTGTCAAGCATTAAAATGGATTTATAAGAACAATGTGTTACGGGTTTTGAACATCTCTTCTTGTTATCTTTGTGAATATCATGGTAAAAGTGCAATCGCATAGGAGTATTATAAGGAGGGCGCTGAAGCTGCTGACCGATAGCTCCGGTAAGGAGACAGCAATCAGCGTAATGATTCTGACAGTCAGGTCATTTCTGCCATTGATAGCAGTTTTTCTGCTCAAATATTACGTTGACAAAATAACCGGCATAGCCGGAGAGCCGGGCATTTCATCCCTTGCCGGCATCACATGGCTGATAGCCGCCATGGCTCTGACACTCCTTGCAGACGATCTGCTTTCATATGCAGGCAATTATATCGCCAGGAAACATTCGTACCTGCTTGAGGGACATATTTCATCACTTATACACAATCATGCATCTGGTCTGGGACTGAAATTCTTTGAGGATCCGGCGTTCCACGACCGTCTGGAGAGGGCAGCAAGGGACATCTCGTGGAGGCCTGCAGCAATGGTTAACGATTTCATCCTCCTTTTGCGTGGTATCATCTCGTTCATTGCCATGGGTTATGTGCTCAGGGATTTTGGTCTTATTCCCCTGGCAGTTCTCGTTGTTGTGTTCATACCTGTTCTGTGGATCAAGGCCCGCAACTCTTCAAGGCTCTATGAGGCGAAAAAGAAAGCCACAACTGACACCCGTCAGGCTGCCTATTTCAGCTGGCTGCTTACGGGAGAGAAGCCTGCCGGAGAGGTGAGGCTTTTTGACCTGAGAGGATATTTCGAAAACCTGTTCAGGCGACATTTTAAGGCATCCAGGGTGCCGGAGATATCTGCGGTACGCAAGAATGCTTTGCCGGAGAGCATAGCATCGTTGGCACGTGTGGCGGCTTTTGCCGGTGTGCTGATATATGCCACCATTTCATACATGAATTCAGAGATCACTGCCGGCGAGCTGGCTATGTATCTGGTTGCCTTCAGACAGGCGCTGGTGTACCTGCGCGATGCGGTAACCGGTTATTCGGGACTGGCAGAGAACAGGCTCTTTCTCCAGGATCTGTTCCTGTACCTAGACATGAAGGACGATATGCCAGGAGAAGCAAAGCTGCCGGAAGCACTGTTGTTCCGGGATTTAGAAGTTGAGAATCTGAGCTTCACTTATCCAGGTTCCCATCAACCGGCTCTTGCGGATATCAACCTGAAGATAAGGAAGGGAGACAAGATAGCTATCGTGGGGTCAAACGGGTCAGGGAAGACTACCCTGGTCAAGCTGCTGTGCAGGCTTTATGATCCTGACAGTGGCATTATCAGGGTCAATGGAGGAGATGTCAGCGACATAGATCCGGCAGCATACCGCAGGCTATTCTCGGTGGTCTTTCAGAATTTCATGCTTTATTACCTGAGCGCAGGTGATAACATAAGTTTGGGGAGCGCTGGCGGAGAGGCTGATGCGGTCAGGGTCAGGAGCGCTGCAGCCAGTATCGGATTGCATGAGCTTCTTGAAGCTCTCCCCGGGGGTTATGAGACGATGCTCGGTCATCAGACTGAGGGAGGCCGGGAGCTGAGCTGGGGCGAATGGCAGAAGCTTGCCATTGCCAGGGCAATATATCGTGAGGCTCCGGTGCTGATAATGGATGAGCCCGCCTCATCGCTTGACGCAGATGCCGAGTATGAGATATTCTCTGACCTGGGGCGGATCACTGACGGACGTACATCTGTTTTCATCAGCCATCGTCTCTCTAATGTGAGGGATGCAGACAGGATCATTGTTCTTGATTGCGGTCGAATTGCCGAAGAGGGAACACATGATGAACTGATGGCTGCAGGAGGCAGATACAGCTCAATGTTCACCAGGCAGAAATCATTATATAGATAATGGCAGGCAAGGATCCGCCAGCTGGCGGAGACGAAGTCCCGAGAATCGGGAGGGCATGGGGCAACTAGCCAGCAGGCAGTCGGCAGTCGGCAGTCAGCAGGCAGTCGGCAGTCGGCAGTCAGCAGGCATTGATAGACTGAAGGCTGTAGACTGAAGACTGACGAGGTGCAGAGAGCATAGAGCAAAGGATAAATTATGACAGAGGGTGATGAAATGATAATGGCAGGCAAGGATCCGCCAGCTGGCGGAGACACAGTTCCGCTGAAGCGGGAGACCGATGACCTTGAAAGGGCCGTCAGGCTAATGCTGCTGCTCAGCAGGGTTGAATTCTATGATGATGAAAGCAAGCAGATTATCGCCGAAGTCAATGGATTCTCCGGATGGAAGCTATTCACCAGCCTGGTGGTAAAGCATGGCGTTGCGGCTCTCGTCTGGCAAAATATCTGTGATCTATCTCTTGACGGCGAGGTGCCGGCGACGGAGCGCATCATGCTTGAGGCACTGCGAATGCAGTCTATAGCCAGGGTGGCATTTATATCAGATATTGCTGCAGATGTAGTTAGGAGTCTTGAAAATGAGGGTATTAGGGTTGTGCTGCTTAAGGGACTCGCCCTTGAGCATACGGTCTACGGCAACAGAGGCCTCCGTCAGATGAGTGACGCCGATATCCTTGTTGCCCCGGAAGACGCCCTGAGGGCAAGAGACATACTTATAAGGGAAGGGTTCGTCTCCATGCCTATGAAGTCGCCCTTATACCGGTATATTGTGCTTGATCTCGGAAATCATCTGCCTGAGTTGCACCGGGGTGGAGTGTCGGTGGATCTGCATTACCGGCTCTTCGGTGCCGGCTCTGAAGATATGTCGAAAAGGGCGGTTGAGGAGTCTCGGGCGATCACCAGAGAAGATGCCACTTTCCACATACTGGACCCTGTAACCGCTTTTCTGAATCTGGTCAGCCACATACGCAAGCATGAGGTAAAGGGGGAGTTTCAGTTAAGACTCTGGGTCGACATATATCTCCTTTTGAAAAAATACGGCGGCCGCATCATCAATAATGCCATGCCGGCTGCTGCTGAGCAGGCAGGCATAAGTGATGAAGTAAGAGTGGTTATGACCATCATGCATCAGATCTGGGGAGTGAATGCCCCGCCAGGGATGAGAGCCATTCCCGGGAGTGATGAGGAGAAGAAAGCCGGCGGGTTCATGCATGCGCTTATCTGCCCGGGGTCTATTGAACCGGTCAGCCAGCGTGCTATGTTTACCGCAAATATGAGATCGATAAAGAGTGTCAGGAAGAAAATTATCTTCATCCTGGGCGATCTATTTCCCTCATTTGATTTTATGAAGCGCAGGTACGGGTGCCGCTCGGCACTGTCAGCATTGCTTTTTTACCCTCACAGGTTGGGTAAACTGGCGTGGGTTTTAGGTCTTCCGGCTGGCAGAAGTCAGAATGATTGAAACAAAAACAAAATAATTAGTAAATAATTTCAATTTTCCTTGGTTATTAAGAAAATTATTTCTTAATTTTGCTTTAGTCGAAGTTTTTTTAGTCAGTGTTTTGTAAGGGCTTATTTAGAAATGTGATAATAATGTGACAAAATGGAAGCTACCTGTCTGCAATCAATAGCTTAATAGATTTCCAACCAAACTGCGCTTCAAAGCGAAGTCTCGCTGCGTGACTCCTCGCTTTTTGCGAAGGCGGCTGCACTTTCGGCAGCTGCGCTGCCCCGGGTTCCACCAACCCCGGGCAGTTTTATGTCAGCCCTCCCGTCGCGTTAGCTCAAAAGCATTACTTTTGCATAAAGATCCTGTAGAATGAAAAGTCCACTTTATCTATACAACACCCTTAGCCGCAGGAAAGAGCTTTTTGAGCCGCTGGCTCCTCCATTTGTCGGCATGTATGTCTGCGGTCCAACAGTTTACAGCGAGGTTCATCTCGGCCATGCCCGTCCGGCCGTTACTTTTGATGTGCTGTACCGGTATCTGATGTACCTGGACTATAATGTCCGTTATGTGCGCAACATTACCGATGTAGGTCATCTGGAGAATGAGACTGAGGACTCGGGTGAGGACAAGATAAGTCGCAAGGCGCGGCAGGAGAAGCTTGAGCCGATGGAGATAGTACAGAAGTACATGAACAACTTTCATACAGCAATGGGGAAGCTCAACACGCTGCCTCCGTCTATTGAGCCTCGTGCCACCGGGCATATCATAGAACAGCAGCAGCTTGCTGAGCGACTGATAGAGAGCGGGTATGCTTATGAATCTAATGGTTCTGTCTATTTTGATGTAGAGAAGTATGATCGCAATCATTCCTATGGCATCCTATCGGGAAGGGTTCTTGAGGATATGCGTGCCAACAGCCGTGCACTGGAGGGTCAGGATGAGAAGAGGGGACAGTTCGATTTTGCCCTATGGAAGAAAGCCGCTCCGGGTCATATCATGCGCTGGCCCTCGATATGGAGTGACGGTTTTCCGGGATGGCATCTTGAGTGCTCTGTTATGAGTACTAAATATCTTGGTGAGACCTTCGACATCCACGGGGGAGGGATGGATCTGATCTTCCCCCATCACGAGTGTGAGATAGCCCAGAGCACGGCATCGCAGGGTCATGCTCCGGCAAAGTACTGGGTGCACAACAATATGGTCACCATCAATGGCCAGAAGATGGCGCGGTCACTGGGCAACTTCATCACCCTGGAAGAGATGTTTGCCGGATCGCACAAGCTGCTGCTGAGAGCTTACTCACCCATGACCATACGTTTCTTCATGCTTCAGGCTCATTACAGGAGCACCCTCGACTTCAGCAATGAGGCGCTGCTGGCGGCCTCACTGGGATTGCAGAAGCTCATGACTGCAGAGAAGACTCTCGCCGGACTCAAACCGTCAGAGAGCTCCACCGTTGACATAAGCGGCATTGGAACAAGGTGTAACGAGGCCATGAGTGACGATCTGAACACGCCGGTCGCTATCGCACAGCTTTTTGACGCTGTGAGGATCATCAATCTTGTCAATGACGGAAAGGAGAAGCTGACGCAAAGCGATATAGACTCTCTCTCAGAGCTCTTAAGGGTATTCATTCATGATCTCTTCGGCCTGAAAGAGGAGGCATCCGCCGGTAATGACAAGCTTGCAGGTGTGCTGACACTGTTGCTTGACATGCGTCAGGAAGCCAAGGCGAAGAAAGAGTGGAGTGTCTCAGACCGCATACGCGACAGGCTCAGTGAGCTAGGCATTTTGGTGAAGGACCGCAAGGACGGCTATGACTGGGAGATAATAGCCTGACAGTGATGTCATACAGATCAGAGATAATACGCATAGGTAGCCTGAGCATGGGAGGCGATCTCCCCGTTCGTGTTCAGAGCATGACAAACACTGACACCCTTGACACTGTTGCCAGCGTCAGCCAGAGCATCCGTATCATAGAGGCGGGAGGTGAGCTGGTCAGGCTGACGGCCCAGGGCGTCAGGGAGGCGGAGAATCTGGCAAATATTAAGCGAGAATTACGAAAGGCAGGGTTTGGCACACCTCTCTGTGCCGATATACATTTTAATCCTGCTGCTGCCGAGGTTGCTGCCCGAATAGTCGAAAAGGTACGTATCAATCCCGGTAATTACGCTGACAAGCGGGCCTCATTCGTCAGGCAGGAGTTTTCTGACAGCGAATATATGGCTGAGCTTGAACGAATAAGGGAGCGTTTGATTCCTCTTATACGGATATGTTCGGAGCATGGCACAGCCATTCGCATAGGTGTAAACCACGGTTCCCTGTCAGACCGTATCATGACCCGCTACGGCAACACTCCTGAAGGGATGGCTGTGTCGGCTGTCGAGTTCCTAAAAATTTTTATGGGCGAAGGATTCCGCAGCCTGGTGGTCTCAATGAAGTCGTCAGACACACGAGTTATGGTCGAAGCGAATCGCATGCTTGTCAGTATGATGGAGGATCATGATATGCATTTCCCGATTCACCTGGGTATCACCGAGGCCGGGGAGGGTGAGGATGGAAGAATAATCTCCGCCGCAGGCACCGGCATGCTCCTGACAGAGGGTATCGGTGACACCATCAGGGTATCGCTATCAGAGGCTCCGGAGAAGGAGATCCCAGTGGCAAAAGAGATTATTCAGGCGGTTGCAGGGAGTGGCGGAAGGGTGAATAATCCTTCGCATCCACTGACCTTCAGGCCGGCAGGAGAGCGTTACTTTCCGCAGGTGTTTATGGAAAAGGAGGGTGTTTTGCTGGATGAGCAGGATAAGCCTTACGAAGGGAATATGTTATCGGTTCAGGCTGAAGATCTGATGCAGATCACTGACAGACAGGCTTATGATATCTTGCTGAATCCTGCCTTCGCGGAAGATAATGCGGGAAAACTTGCCATCGACGCTGCTGCTTTGCTCGGACGTTTTTTCATCGCGCGTCATCCTTCAGGACTAATAATAACAAACAGGGGAACCGTTCAGGGTGAGGCGCTGCGACGGCTTGCCTTCTCAATAATGCAGGCCACCGAGGCCAGGATCACCCGTACAAGATATATCTCATGCCCCACCTGCGGCCGGACGAAGTTCAACCTCGAGGAGGCGGCGCGCAAGGTGAAAGCTGCCACGTCACATCTCTCCGGGATGAAGATAGCGGTGATGGGATGTATTGTCAACGGACCGGGCGAGATGGCCGGCGCTGATTACGGTTATGTGGGGGCGGCAGAAGGCAAGGTGCATATCTATCGTGGCACCGAGGCAGTACTGAAGAATGTGCCGGAGGCAGAGGCTCTGGCGAAACTGCTGGAGCTAATAGAGAGTGATCTGGCAAAGCGGTAATGAGGCCTCTTCTTCTCAGATAAAAGGTGATAGGAAAGACGGGTATCGAGCTATCACTTCTCTACCAGATAGTAATCAGGCCTCTTTGACAGAAGTTGATCCTGCGAGGCGGTAATCAAGCTGTCTCTTCTGCAGGTCAGCCTTAGCCACCTCAACACTTATCTTGTCACCAAGCATATATACTTTGCCGGAGTGTCTGCCACGTATGCAGTAGTTCTCCTCGTCGTACTCGAAGTAATCGTCCTGCAGCTCCCTGATGGCTATCATCCCTTCGCACTGGTTCTCAATGATCTCCACATAGATGCCCCATTCGGTGACTCCTGAGATGATACCATCGAACACCTTCCCTATTTTGTCACTCATGTATTCCACCTGCTTGTATTTTATCGATGCCCTTTCGGCGTCGGTAGCCAGGCGCTCCATCTTCGATGAGTGTTCACAT
>CAYQNT010000071.1:7026-14154 GCA_964418865.1 uncultured Rikenella sp. | reverse complement strand
AGAAGGGTTCTTTCATTCTCTTCGCCTTTCTTGTTGTCATGTGGCCTTGGTGCTCTCTTAGTCATCCGGCAGTTTATTTAACAGTTCCTGAGCCGTTTCAACGGGTATCTCCTGCAGACCAACATATGCTGCAACTCTGGCAGCACTGTAGCCATTACGTATCAGCAGTGAGACATAATCCTCGGCGCTTTCAAATGTAATGAAATTACCAATGAGAAACACCGTTTCGCCCTCACTGTTTTTATGCATGTCAAGGCCGCGGGTACCGGCAAGCAGCTCAAGCTTCTCAACTACCTCGGGCTTAACTGGCTTGACAATACGCATCACTTCGGCTCTGAATGAGAGCGTTACTACAGGCATGGGCACAGCTGGTCCCGCATCTTTCTTCTCCCCCGTCATTTGTTCATAGCCCGGGATAGGTTTTTCAGCCCACTCCCCCTCAAGCAGCGCAGCCCTCTCCATCGAAATCTGTGTGCCATCCATCAGGGCTATGGCAAAGGCGTCGGGGAAGCCAGCGCTTCTGACCTCAGGAATAGCCTGTCTGGCATCATTAAGCCTCCGGAAAAGGCCTGCATAAAAGTATGTTGTACCACTCTCCTTTCTTATCCTGCCGTAGACCGGGTATAATCCGCGGAACAACGAGGGTGAGACCTTGTTCCTGAAGGCAGCTATCTGTATCGAATAGATCAGACCTGTCGGTATATCAGCATCTATGGGAACGGGCTCCTTATCACTGTAGGCCGGTGCAGACCGCACCTCAAAACGAGACAGGAGATAGGCAGGTGTTGGCTCCTCATGTATTGCAGGAGGTTGCTCCCTGACAGTACTCATTTGATTATCCAGAATCCTGAAGAGGCTGTCAGCCCTGGTCTGACTTTCGGCAGCCCTGCGCGTCAGCTCTTTGGCTCTGCCGAGCATCTCCTCACGGTTCTCCGTTGCCACCGCCCCGGCATCTCTCACAGCAACATCTGCAATAATACCAAGAGAGTCAGCCAGATGTTGCATCTGTACCGCGTCACCAAGTACACTGAAATACTCACCGGGCACCTTATTCACATCACCACTGACGGCAGAAAGATCCTTGCCCGGCACCTTATTCACATCACCACTGGTTGCGGGGAGATCCTTGCCCGGTACCTTATTCACATTACCACTGGTTGCGGGGAGGTGCTGTGAATCTGTTAGAGCCTTTTGCACCTCCGTTGGCCTCGACTGCACCGCTCCCTTGTCTGTGGAAATCTGACCGTCAGGAGACTGACTTTCCGGCTTTTGCGATTGAGCAGTACTGCTCTTATACACTGCACCCTGCTTTTGGCTGCACTGATCCAGGTACTTCTGAACATCATACTCAAGGGCACTCTTTTTCCCCGCCTCCCTGGCAAACCGCCTGTAGGCCTCTGCAGCCTGATCAAAGTTGCCCTCCATCTGAAGTGAACGACCGTAGAAGAACCACACCTCAGCCGGTACGCTCTTCAGGTTCACTGAACTATTGATGGCTGACCCCAGCAGGCTTACCGCCCGTGATACTTCACGCTCCATCTGCACCAGGCAGGCACCTGTGTAATACTTGTACAGTGGGTCTCTTGAATAAAGAAGTAACAAACCATTGAAATGCTGATAGGCCAGATCATAATTCCCTCTGTCCCATGCTTCCTGCGCTACGGCCTTCGATGGCCGCACAACTGCATCCTGAGCCATTAACGCAGACACTGAAAGAACAAGAGCCACAACCAGAACCAAGGCTTTTCCGGATGCCTCTGTGTTAATAACTCTGAAGCAGAAATATTTTGCAAGAGATGATATCTTCATACCTTTACCCATAAGTACAAAAATAAGAAAAAGTCGTGACTCAACCCATCGCAGGTACCCCCGCACCGCTGTTCGAGGGTACTGACCAGAACGGTAGTACCGTGAAACTCAGTAGTTTTAAAGGAAAAAAGGTAGTATTATATTTTTACCCAAAGGACAATACTCCCGGCTGTACAGCCGAGGCATGCAGTCTGAGAGACAATTATGACGAGCTTCTAAAACAGGGGTTTGTTGTTCTCGGAGTCAGCCCTGACAGCGAGAAATCGCACAAGGGTTTTGCTGAGAAACATGCTCTTCCATTCCCTTTGATTGCTGATCCTGAGAAGAAGATCCTTAAGGCCTACGGAGCCTACGGTGAGAAAGTCATGTACGGAAAGAAGGTCATGGGTGTGATACGCACAACCTTTATCATTGATGAAAAGGGGATGGTGGAGAAGGTGATCAAGAAGGTTGACACCAAGGAGCATGCCCCGCAGATCTTCAAGCTATACGGAAATGTCTAACTGCTAAAAGAATAAGTAAATGGAAAGAAAAGAAGTAAACAAGGAGAAACTCAAGGCGCTTGAGGTGACGCTGGGCAAGATAGAAAAGGATTTTGGCCGCGGCACCATCATGAAGCTTGGCGATCATGCCATTGAGAATGTTCAGACAATTTCAACAGGGTCAATAGGTCTTGATGCTGCGCTGGGCATTGGCGGCTTGCCCCGCGGCAGGGTGGTTGAGATATACGGGCCTGAATCATCAGGCAAGACAACACTTGCCATTCATGCTATTGCTGAGGCGCAAAAGGCGGGAGGGATAGCAGCAATGATTGACGCTGAGCACGCCTTTGACAGGTTCTACGCCTCAAAGCTTGGTGTTGATGTTGAGAACCTGCTTATCTCACAGCCTGATAACGGTGAGCAGGCACTTGAGATAACCGACCACCTTATACGGTCTGGAGCAATAGACATTATTGTTATAGACTCCGTGGCAGCACTGACCCCCAAGGCAGAGATTGAAGGTGAGATGGGCGACTCCAAAATGGGTCTCCAGGCCAGGCTGATGTCTCAGGCGCTGCGCAAGCTGACTGCCAATATCAACAAGACAAACACCACCTGTATCTTTATCAACCAGTTGAGGGAAAAGATAGGTGTCATGTTCGGCAATCCTGAGACAACCACCGGCGGCAATGCCCTGAAGTTCTATTCCTCCATCAGGCTTGACATCAGGCGCATGAGCCAGATCAAGAGTGGCGAGGACGCAGTAGGTAACCGTGTCAAGGTCAAGGTGGTCAAGAATAAGCTCGCCCCTCCTTTCCGTAAGGCAGAGTTTGACATCATGTTCGGCGGAGGTATATCGCAAACAGGCGAGATAGTAGACCTGGGCTCTGAGTTCAACATCATCAAGAAGAGTGGCTCATGGTTTTCATATGGCGAGACCAAGCTGGCACAGGGGCGCGATGCCGTCAAAAAACTCCTTGAAGACAATCCGGAGCTTGCTGAGGAGATAAAAGCAAAGATAAGCGACCACCTGAAAGAGAGTAGCAAATAGCACGGAGCATGGAGCCAGGAGCCAGGAGCCAGGAGCTAGCAGCTAGGAGCTAGGAGCTAGCAGTCAGCAGTCATTGACAGACTGGTGGCTGAGGGCTGTAGGCTGAGGGCTGAGGACTGCTGACTGAAGACTGCTGACTGAAGACTGTTGACAGTGGGCTGTAGACTGAGGGCTGAGGGCTGCTGACTGAAGACTGCTGACTGAAGACTGTTGACAGTGGGCTGAAGACTGTGGGCTGTAGACTGTGGGCTGTAGACTGTGGGCTGTAGACTGTGGGCTGTAGACTGTAGACTGTAGACTGTGGGCTGTAGACTGTGGGCTGAAGACCGTGGACTCTTTTCTGGAAAGAAGAGGCTGAACAATACTGCTGCCCCGAATGCAATAAGATAGCTCGCCAGCCTCTCTGATATGCCTGTAGGGTCAGCCAGCCATGTCTTCCAGATAATGGCTGACAAGGTTCCGGTGATGAGGGAGGCATAGATACCGGCCCTGGAGAATCTCTTCCAGAAGAGCAGAAGAATCACTGCCGGGCCGAATGAAGCCCCGATGCCGCTCCAGGCGTAAGAGACAAGGCCGTAGACAGTATCTTCCATCACCAACACCATTAGGAAGGCAACCACCCCAACCATCAGGGTCAGAAACTTATTGAGAAACAGAAGCTTCTTGTCTGATAATGGCTTTCGTTGCAGATTAGTCCAAATATCTTCGGTGATAGATGATGAGACCACTATCAGCTGTGACGAGGCGGTGGACATCATGGCTGATACTGCTCCTGACAGCAGTATGCCGGCCAGCAGCGGATTCATCAGGGTCATTACCATGATTGGCATAACTTTTTCTGCATCGGCTGCGATGGCTGCCGCTCCATCACCCATCAGTCCCGCCATCACCATCCTGTATCCTATTATCCCAATGAGGAAAGCCCCTGTGTATGCCACCAGTGTCCATGCGATGGCTACCACCCTGGCCCGTTTTGTTGAGGCAGGGTCGCGCATAGCCATCATCCTGTTAAGCAGCTGAGGTTGTCCGGTGTATCCGAATGCCCAGCTAAGGCCGTTCAGAACCAGCAGGATGCCCGCTCCCCCTGACAGCGCCACTGAAGCCTCCGTCAAGCCAGCGTCAGCATGCATCAGAGACTCAGCAAATCCGATACCGTTGGCAGCAGCAATAAAAAGCGCAGCAATAGGTAATACCACACATGTAATTATCATTAATATGGCCTGGAAGGAATCAACCGCAACAACGGTGATGAATCCGCCAAGCATTGAATAAAGGGTTACAATGCCGGCACCTATCACCATTCCCCAGAAAGGTTCTATCTGGAAAGTATCATTAAATATTTTCCCGGCGCCGCTGAATTGGGCCGAGAGGTATAGTACGAAAAAGATAATGATGATCACCGATGAGAGCAGTCCGATTTTTTTCTCAGACCCCGGGAAAGATCTGACAAACAGTCCTGACACAGTCAGCGCCTCTGTTTTTTCCGTTATCCTGCGCAAAGGCTCGGCCATGAAAATCCAGAGGAACAGAATCCCTGATACACATCCGATTGCCACCCAGATCGCACTCCACCCCTCTGTATAGGCAAAACCTGTCAATCCCAGCAGCAGCCATGCTGATTCCCCTGTGGCTCTTTCCGACAGAGCCAGAAACAACCCCGGGATCTTCCTGCCTCCGAGTACAAAATCAGCATTGGTCTTTGACTGCCTGGAGGCATATAGCACTATGGCGACAAGGACACAGAGATAGACGGCAAATACGGCGATAAGCATGGCTTTTTATGAAAATCAGGGAAAGTTACTGCTTGTGTTATTACATAAGAAGGCTGATTTCATTCCAAATATATAAATATGATCCTAGTGCAATAGGCAGTTAGTCCTTTTTTTTTACTTTCACTTTTCAGTGAGTTTTACCATTTCAACACTGATTTAATTTTTTTACTTTTGAAAATCAAGAATATATTGATTTACCAACAAAACAACCTATAACATGAAAAACAACCTGATCATCTTTCTTGCCGTCGCGCTGGCAGTTATTAGCGGCTGCAAAACAGAAAGCAAAGAAACAGTCTCCAACACGGTCATTGACGTATCTCTGACAGACGCTGAGAAGGCTGGCGGGATACTTACCCCGGAGATACTGTGGAAGTACGGCCGCGTAGGATCAATAGTACTGTCGCCCGACGGAACAACAGTCCTTTATACTGTTACCTCCTATGACCTGGCAACAGAGGCTCGGACCACAGAAATCTATTCCCTTCCCTCAAACGGGGGAGTACCAGTTCAACTGACAGATGGCGGCGGCTCCGGACCGCAGTGGATAGAGAACGGCGGGAAAATTGCTTACCTTAATGGAAGCAAGGTCATGACAATGATACCTGACGGTGGCGACAAGGAGGAGATAACCGGCTTGCAGGACTTTGAAGTACTCTCCTTTTCCCCGGCTGGCAAAATGGTTTACTTCACACGTCGTGTCAAGCTTGATCAGACGGCAAATGAGAAATACGGTCTGGATAAAGCAAAGGTCCGTATCATTGACGACCTGATGTACAGGCACTGGAACTACTGGAGCGATTATTCCTACAGCCATCTTTTTGTGGCATCATTTGACGGTACAGCAATCTCTGATGCAAAAGACATAATGGAAGGACAGCGCTTCGAGACCCCTGATGCCCCCTATTTCGATGATTCAGATATAAGCTGGAGCCCCGACGGGAAGTACATAGCCTATGTATGCAAGAAGCTAACCGGGAAGGCATACGCTGTCAGCACAAACACAGATATATACCTGTATGAGGTTGCAACCGGCATTGAGAAGAATATCACTGAGGGTAACATGGGCTATGACAAGGCACCGGTATTCTCTCCTGACGGATCAATGATCGCCTACACAAGTATGGAAGAGCCGGGTTATGAATCAGGCCTTGAAAGACTTTTTATTTATGATATAAACAGAAATGATCGTATATGGTTATCAGAGGGATGGGACTACAATGTCTCGTCAATACAGTGGAATGGCAATGATGCACTTTGGTTCACAAGTCCCTACCGTGGCACACAGCCTGTCTTTAATATTTCCCTCGCATCAGGAAGCATAACACGGGTGACAACCGGCAATTATGATATGGGGCCTCTGCAGCTTAAGAATGGTGTACTTGTTGCCGGCATGATGTCAATGGCAAGACCCACAGAAGTAGCTGAGATTAATATGTCAACGGGTGAATTCAAGATGATAACCGACGTAAACGGTCACATCTATGAGAGCATTAAAATGGGCAATACCGAGGAGAGATATACAAGGACAAAAGATGGCAAGGACCTGCAGTCGTGGATAATCTACCCTCCTGACTTTGATCCCGCCAAGAAATATCCTACCCTCCTTTATTGCAAAGGCGGACCACAGGGATCGCTCGGCCAGGGATGGAGCTATCGCTGGAACTACCAGATGATGGCTGCCAACGGTTACATTGTGGTGGCGGTTAACCGTCGTGGCAACTCAGGCTTCGGCAGTGAGTGGCGCGAACAGATTTCTGGCGATTATGGTGGCAAGAACATACAGGATTACCTTGATGCTATTGATGCCATGGCAAAGGAGCCTTTTGTTGACAAGGACCGCCTGGGAGCTGTGGGAGCGAGCTACGGAGGTTATTCAGTCTTCTATCTGGCAGGCGTACATGAAAAACGTTTCAAGGCCTTCGTATCGCACTGCGGTGTTTATGACAATGCTGCTGAATACGGATCAACTGAAGAGTACTGGTATCCGAACAAGGACTACGGCGGTGCACCC
>CAYQNT010000071.1:0-7016 GCA_964418865.1 uncultured Rikenella sp. | reverse complement strand
CAACAAGTTTTCGGCACACACCAATATTGACAAGTGGGATACGCCTATTCTAATTATCACCGGAGCCAATGACTTCCGTATACCTTATAGCCAGAGCCTCGAGGCCTTCAACTCGGCTCAGCTGAGAGGCGTACCCAGCAGGCTTCTGTTTTTTGAAAATGAAAGCCACTGGGTCACCAAACCGCAGAACTCAGTTATTTGGCAGAAGGAGTATTTTGAGTTCCTGGATGCATACCTGAAGTAGCATGGAGCATGGGGCATGGTGCTTGGTGCTTGGTGCTTGGTGCTTGGAGCATGGTGCTTGGAGCAAAGTGCCTTAGAGCTTAAAACTTAAGCAAAGCCCCGGCCGCGTAATAACGGACCGGGGCTTTACATTTATGACCTTTAGACTTCAGACCCTAAGACCTGAGACCTTTAGTTCGCCTTTTTATCTTCAACTGCCTCCATCACCTGACCGGCAAGGGTCTCAAACACATCAACGGCTACCTTGTTGGTTTGCTGGAAAATATTGTGCCCATGGTCGGCAGCTTCACCTACCTCCATGATGAGCGGGATCTGGCAAAGAAGCCTGGTATCATACTCTTTTGCCAGCTTCATGCCGCCACCACGGCCAAAAATGTAATAGTGTTCCTCCGGATGCTGAGCCGGGGTGAACCATGACATGTTCTCCACAACGCCAAGGATAGGCACTTTCAGATCAGGGTTCATGAACATAGAGGAGGCCTTGCGCGCATCATTCAGCGCTATCTCCTGTGGCGTAGTTACAATAATTGCACCTGCCAGGTTAAGCTTCTGAACGGTGGTGAGCTGTATGTCACTTGTTCCCGGAGGGAAATCGACGATCATATAGTCAATATCTCCCCACTGGGTATTCTCAAAAAGCTGCTTCACAGCATTGGCAGCCATAGGTCCGCGCCATATCAGCGACTGACTGCGGTCAATGAAGAACCCGATGGAGATTATCTTTATCCCGAATTTCTCAATCGGGAAAATCATCTCCTGGTCGCCGTTGGCACTAACATCCGGACGCTCATCCTCAATGCCGAACATAGTTGGTATTGACGGTCCGAAGATATCAGCATCTACCAATGCGGTCTTCATGCCATTGCGTGCCAGGGCTAGAGCCAGGTTTGCTGCAACTGTTGATTTTCCCACACCGCCTTTGCCGGATGCCACCACAATAATATTCTTTACCCCAACCATGGGTAACTTTTCAAATAAATCCTTCTTCTCCATTTGCTGCTATTTTGTTCCAGATTGTATTTAAAGATTTACTTATCTCTGAGTCAGGGTACATCTCAATTATACTCTTTCCTGACACCATGGCCTCAGTGACCCTTCTATCATAGGGCAAACGGCCCAGCATGGTAGCGCCCTGTGACAAGCACCATTCCTCTATCCTCTCAGCCATTTCCTCATTGAGGTTATACTTATTAATGATCACTCCAACCTTGCTGCTGAATTTACCCGCTACCTCATGCACTCTTTTGAGATCTGAAAGACCTGACATGGTGGGCTCGGTAACGATAACTATCTTATCCACACCCGTTACGGTTGAGATAACAGGACAGCCTATTCCAGGAGGACCGTCAAGCAGGATGTTGCTCATCCCCTTTTCAGTTGAAACCCTTTTGGCCTCATCCCTGACCAGGCCTACAAGCTTACCGGAGTTTTCCTCTCCCGGTGCCAGGCGGCCATAAACCATCATTCCGTTCCGGAAAGTACCGGAATACATCCTGCTTTTATCGCTGGGTACCATCGTGATGGCACCCTCAGGACATATCCGTGAGCAAAAGAAGCAACCATCGCATGATGTTTCTGATATAATTATTTTCCCTTCTACCTGGGTTATGGCGTCAAACCTGCAATGACTCTCACATATACCGCAAAGTGTGCAAAGTGTGTGATCCACCACCGCCTGGTTAGCGCCGATGTAGACTATCTCCTTGTCATGAACGGGATTGAACAACAGATAGAGATTGGCAGCATCAACATCACAGTCGGCAACCACAAGCTGTTCGCCAATAGTGGCAAATGCAGCCGTCACGCATGATTTTCCCGTCCCCCCTTTACCACTAATTACTGCCAGTTCCATGTTCATTGATTATTTTATCAGCCAGTTTCTCAAATAAACGAGTCAGGCCGGAGTTATCATCTGTCACAAGCCTGCCCTCGGAATAGGTGTGGGCTATAACCGGATCATGCATTATCTCTCCCAGAAGGGGTATATTCTCCTGTTCAAGGTACTTGATCACGCCCTCATCTCCTATGTCAGACCTGTTTATTATTACACCGCACTCTTTCTTCATGCCTCTCAATGTATTAACGCTCTGCTTCAGATCGCTCAGTCCGAAAGGGGTAGGCTCAGTGACAAGCACCACATAATCAGCCTTGTCTACTGTCTGAATAAAGGGACATGATGTTCCGGGAGGTGCATCGAGAATTATCACTCCGTCATCTCCGGACTCTTTTATTGCTGCTTTGATTACCCTTACCGGCGACATCTCGTTAACCTGCATTCGCGCCTCTGTGATTGGTGCGCCGCCGGCTGTAATGTAGGAAGTCACCGAGCCCAGTACCACGGGTTTTTCTGTTATGGCACCGTCATTGCACGCATAAGAGCATGCTCCGCATCCATGACAAAGGCTCTCAATAACCTCAATGACTCTGGCAGAAGGGACGATCACAATAGCATTATAATTGCACCAGGCGCTACATCGGCCACAGAAAGTGCATGCATCCTTATTGATTACCGGTACCTGATGAGTAATCTCAAATTCCGCAGTCTTCTCCGTCTTGAAAAAGAGAATATCATCAGGAGCCTCAGCATCACAGTCGGTAAGGGTGACGTTGTCACCCCTGCGAAACATTACGTTAAACAGATTAGTGGCGACAAAGGTCTTTCCCGTTCCTCCCTTGCCGCTGGCTATAGCTATCCTCACTGCTCCCCCTTCCTAATCATAAGCCAACCGCAATTCTTCATCGGCCAGCGTAGGTTTGATGAGCTGCTGCATCTTTTCACCCTTCCAGGTACCAAGGTTCATGTGAGTGGTGTAGTATTTCTGTGGTATGGGATGAGTGCCTACAATAACCTCTATGCCATACTTCTCAGGGATGAAACGTGTGAAATAATCGAGTCTCGGACATGGAGGATAACCTACCACCAGTCCGGTTGCAAGATGGATAGTACTTACACCGTTCTTAATCATCTCCGCCGGAGCATATTCAACATTACCCCCCGGACAGCCACCGCAAGTGGTGTAGGCAACCAGCTCAACATCCTGACCCTTATACCTGTCAAACGCACCCTCGCGCTTGTGGAATGATCTGAAGCACTTGCCTCCTGCACAGGTATGATACCTGTCACATATGATGATACCAATCTTTTTCTTTTCCATAACAATCTTTTTTAATGATCACAGAAATTTGCTCCTGCCTGTAGTTTGTCGTTCAACAGCTCTGACGCCAGCTCATTAGGCTGCTTCACGGGTGCCCCAACAAATACATTTATTGAATTCTGGTTAAAGAGACCAATAGCTCTCTGCCCCATGCCTCCGGCTATCACGTCAGTAACTCCTTTTTCTGCCAGCCAGGCTGGTAGCAATCCAGGTTCATGAGGCGGAGGTGTTATAAGTGTCTCGTTGGTGACTTTATTGTCTTCGGCATCTACTATAGCAAACTGCTCGCAGTGACCGAAATGTGAACATAAAATACCCCCTTCAAGAGGGATAGCGATACGTTTCTTCATCTTCTATACAAGTTAAATATTTGGTGATACTAATATAAATATTACATCGTTTGTTGCTTCAATTATGATTAGGCATATTTCTCAGTCTTCAGTCCTCAGTTCTCAATCCACAGTCTGTCAATGCCTACTGACTGCCGATTGCCGACTGCGAGCCGCTGACCGCTGACTCCCTTGCTCCTTGCCTGCTCCTTGTCTATTACCTGTTGCCTCTGCCGGAACCGCGACCGGAACCCCTGCCGGAGCCGGAGCCACCACCCTGTCCTTGGCCCTGTCTACGTCCGGAGCCCTGGCCTCTGCCAGCACCCTGGCCCTGACCAGCGCCAGCGCCAGCACCACGACCCTGCCCCTGCCCTTGACCAGTGCCTTGGCCTGCTCCTGTGCCACGACCGCTTTGGCCACTCCCACTGCCTTTCGGAGAATCTTCCTCGATACTTTTACCTTTTGATTCTTCCTTCTTCGATCCACCTGCACCAAAATTTGTGCATTTACCCGCCTTCCTGCCGGTCATTGCTCCCTGACCCTCAGGACCTGTCTTATCTAATCCTGGCATAGCTTTACTATTTTTTATTTAACATATCAATTATAGACTGAATGCTCTTGTCCTTCTCCTTATAGATAACCATCTGAATCTTAAGGCTGTCAAGAACCGATTTAATCTTAACTCCGAATTCACCCGAGATAATCTTCTCCACCCCTTTTGAAGCTACCAGCTGAACCGATGCAGGACCGGCACCCTCCTCTGCTTCCTTGTTCGGATTGGGAAGTATCTCAACACCTCCCGTTTCTGTATCATAAATGACAAAAAATGCGCAACGGCCGAACCGCTGATCGATCGTGCTGTCAAGACTTTGTCCTGTACTTGTTATTGCTACTCTCATTTTCTTCTGTTTTAAATATCCTTTGCCAATAAATTGTTTTTTCTCATAAGATGGCTGCCACAGACGGGACAGACTTCCTCCTTACAAGGGTGTGCGGGCACATGATGCTTTTCATAACCGCATGAGGGACAAATACAGATATCTGCCGGTTTGCGGCTGGTGCCCTTTATCTCTTCCTCCTCGTGATCAGAATCCTCTATTTTGCCACTGCCACATAGAGGACATCTTACTTCTGTAATATTTTTATCAGGATGATTGAAATGGCAGCCACAATCCAGACACTTATGCCAGTCACTGTCAAAATAGATCTTTCCACCCTCAATGATTATCTGCTTGCCGTTGACAATAGCGTCTGCTATCTTGGCTCTTGCTTTGGCATAAATGCGGGTAATGGTGGGACGTGAGACATCCATCGCATGAGCAGCTTCATTGTGGCTCATATGTTCAAAATCGCAGAGCCTTATTACCTCGTACTCCTCCAGATGCAGAAAGGCTGAGAGAGGCTGCTCCACTTTAGCATTGCCACCATAGGGCTTGAACCCCGAAATGATGGGCGGATTGCTGATTCTCCTTAATCTTGTAGGCCGTGGTGACACATTCTGATCATTTGTTCGTTACAAAGATAATGAACCTATGATCATAATGCAAGAATAATGATCTTTTTTTACCAGACTAAATTGGGGTTACCGGGAACCGCCGTCAACATGCTGAAATCACAGGGCAACTCAGGAGAAAACCAGTATTACTCATTGATACAGAGATATCAATGCAGGAACCTCACACAAGACGGGGCATTGAGAGGGAGAGTTGAGACAACTTCTTCAGCACTGCCGCGAGCTTGTATGACTGATATCTCATTGGACCTTTGGTTTGCAACTAGGAATAGTTTACCTGATCGGGAGACTGCAAAGCTTCGTGGCCAGTTACCGCCACAGTCCCGGTGAGATGGCTCTGAAAGCTTACCATCAGCACCAACCCTGAAGGTCACAATACTATTATGGCCACGGTTGGAACCATATATCTTTTTCCCGCTGCGGGAAAGATGAATGTCAGCGCAGAAGCTTTTTTCAGTGAACCCGTCAGGCAGGGCACTTATTGTCTGTTTGATATTTACAGTATCTAACAGGATATTATAAACGGACACTGTGGAATTGAGCTCGTTGATTACGTAGAGATTTGCAGAGGACTTATCTATCACCATATGTCTGGGACCGCTGCCTGGCTCACAGGCGAACCAGGGGACATTGGCACTAATCAGCATTCCGCTTGTGGCATCAAACTTTAGCTGGTAAACTCTGTCAAGCCCCAGGTCCGAAATAAAATATGTATGGAGTCGAGGGTTGTATGTAGTCATATGCGGGCGCGACTTCTCACCGTAGAAGATCACATCGGTCACTTTTTCAGGGATCCCCTCACTGTTCAGCCTTACAACAGAAACGGAACCGCTGCCATAGTTAGCTGTAATAAGGTACTTCCCGTCTTTTGAAACTGTAATATGGCACGGTCCTCCTCCCCCCTGATTGAATGAGCTGACCTTTTCCAGACTCTTGTTTTTCTTATCATATCGCATTGTGATTATGCCTCCCCCGGCTTTCAGGTCAAATGAATCAACCTCATTGCTAAAATAGACCAGCCCGTTCCTGCCAAAAGTAAAATAGGATGGATTGTCCCCAATGGTGATCTCAGAAAACTTCTCAATGCTGCCGTTGCCATTCAGCTTACAGAGCATTACATCAGCGCCGCCATCGCCCGAATAGCCAGATGCTATGAACATATTCTTATCCTGGTCACATGACGAAAGCAGCGAAGTGAGTATCACCATCAGTAACAAAATTTGATTCTTCATAGAATTGCCTGTATATCATTGTTTCCTGTATCTGTCTCCATGGTCCAGGTATTGCTTGACAAATTCCTTCCTCCTGTACTGTGCATACAATTCACTTCAAAGAAACATCATTTTATACTGATAACCCTACTTTGCAATTATATGAATTTATTGATAAGCCGGATTATCACTATGATGAAATTCCTAGATACCCATCATCCCCTATCGTCCGTCTCCTGTATATAGACCAGTATGCCAGCGGAATAAAATAGAGGCTCACAAACGTTCCCAGGCTCATCCCTCCTATCAGCGCCAGCGCCATGGGACGCTGCAGCTGGTTGCCCAGACCTGACCCGAAAAGCATAGGTATGGTTGAGAATAGTGATGCCATGGCTACCATGATGGTAGGCTTAATTCTCCGAATAAATGAATCATTTATCAAGGCGAATGCAAAATTTAGACTAAGAAAAATGGAATTACAGTTCTCATTAATAATAAGGGAGAAAGTACTATAATACTCCCCAAAAATAGGACCACTGGTTAAGTTGAATATATTAGAATTAAA
>CAYQNT010000070.1:0-14165 GCA_964418865.1 uncultured Rikenella sp. | reverse complement strand
CCCCTGTGCTGTCTCGGGGCGCAAATAGATCTTCATTGCGCTGTCAGAGGTAGAACCAATCTCTGTTGAGAACATCAGGTTGAACTGCCTGACATCGGTCCAGTTTTTAGTGCCTGAGACGGGACAAACTATCTCGCTATCAACTATTATTTGTCGAATGGCGGTCAGGTCAGGGCCTGCCATGGCCTCCACAAATCTTTGGTGAAGGATATCATACTTCTCCCTTGTTTCAGTGATGCGGGGGTTGGTAGACCTGTAAAGTGCCTCGTCAAACTTCTCTCCGAAACGATTCCTGGCTTTTTCGACCTCCTTCTCTATCTTTTCTTCAAGCTTCTCAAGCTGTTCTTCGATGAGTACATCGGCACGGTATCTCTTTTTGCTGTCTTTGTTATCTATAAGCGGATCATTAAAGGCATCAACATGCCCTGAAGCCTTCCATATCGTTGGGTGCATGAAGATTGCAGAGTCAAGCCCTACTATATTCTCATGCAGTAGAACCATACTGTCCCACCAGTACTTCTTGATATTATTCTTAAGCTCAACGCCGTACTGACCGTAGTCATACACAGCCCCCAGTCCATCATAAATTTCACTGGAGGGAAAGACGTAGCCATACTCTTTTGAGTGAGCTATCAGTTTCTTAAAGAGATCTTCTTGGGCCATAATAATACTAAGGTTCTGCGTGGTAACCGGGCAAAAGTATATTAAAATACGCGGTTTTACAATTGGAGGATAAGTCTGAAATCAATTTGTATATTTGCTTTTCGTTTTTAAAAATATACGCATGAAAGTCAGGTGTGATTTTCTGGTAATAGGGTCGGGCATCGCCGGCCTCTCTTTTGCCCTTAAGGCTGCTGAGCACGGGCAAGTATGTGTTATTACCAAGGCGAAGATGGATGACTGCAGCACCAACTACGCCCAGGGCGGCATAGCAGCGGTTATGTATGAGCCTGACAACTTTGATAAGCATGTTAGGGATACCATGATAGCAGGGGCAGGATACTGCAATGAGGAGGTTGTCAGAATGGTTGTGAGCGAGGCCCCGGAGCGCATAAGGGAGCTGATTGACATGGGCGTTGATTTTGACAAAAAGCCTGACGGGACGCTTGATATGGCTATGGAAGGAGGGCACACGGAGCATAGGATACTTCACCACAAGGACTCTACCGGCTCAGCCATAGAGCAGGTTCTAATAGAAGAGGTGCGCGCGCACAAGAACATAAGCATCTACGAAGATCACTTTGCTATTGATCTCCTGACCCAGCACAACCTGGGTGAGTATGTCACCCGCGAATGGACTGACATTGAGTGTTACGGGGCCTATGTAGCTGATCTTGCCACCAGCAGGGTGAAGACATTTATTTCAAAGGTTACAGTGCTGGCTACCGGCGGTTGCGGGAATATATATATGACAACCACCAATCCTGCCGTTGCAACAGGTGACGGTGTGGCTATGGTTCAACGGGCTAACGGGGTGTTGGAAAACATGGAGTTCATTCAGTTTCACCCTACCTCTCTTTATGACCCCAATGTAACGCCTTCATTCCTTATTACTGAGGCGCTCAGAGGCTTCGGAGCCGAGTTGCGAAACAGTGCCGGGGAGAAGTTCATGCCCAGGTATCATGTAAGAGGCTCGCTGGCACCGCGTGATGTGGTAGCACGGGCCATAGACAATGAGATGAAACTGCGAGGTGACGATTTTGTGTGGCTCGACTGCAAACATATTGACGGCGAAGAGCTTAAGTCACATTTTCCTCACATATATGAAAAGTGTATGTCATTGGGGATCGATATGACCAGGGAGATGATACCGGTGGTGCCTGCAGCACATTACTTATGCGGGGGCGTGAGGGTTGATAGCAATGGCAGGAGTTCAATAGACCGGCTGTATGCTATAGGCGAAGTATCATCAACCGGACTCCACGGCGCCAACAGGCTGGCCTCCAACTCACTGATCGAAGCCGCGGTTTATGCTCATCGGGCTGCTGAGGATGCCTCGGCGCGATTAGGCAGACTGATCTGCGAGGAGATGATTCCGTCATGGAACTATCATGGCACTACTAATCTTGAGGAGATGGTTCTTGTGACCCAGAACTATCGCGAGATGCAGATGATCATGAGTAACTACGTTGGGATTGTCAGGTCAGATCTCAGGCTGGCAAGGGCAAAGACAAGGCTTGAGATTATCTACCATGAGACGGAAGACCTCTACCGAAGATCAACACTCTCAAGGCAGCTGATTGAACTCCGGAACCTTATTGCCGCGGGCTATCTGGTGATCAAGATGGCACTGAACAGGCAGGAGAGCCTCGGGCTGCACTATTCGATAGATTACCCTGCCAGACCGGGGTCGGAATTTTAATAAATGGCTTCTATGAATACAAATGAGTTAAACGATACCCCTCTTCTCAAGAGTGAAAGTGCTTTTTTATCCGCCCCCTTCAGAGGTAAAAATACATTCTGGAGATATTTTATTGGTGTGATAGTACCGCTTGCAGTCAGTAATATTGTGGGTGCCCTGCCTCTCGCGGCTTTAATGATAAGTTATGCCCGTGATGGATCTAACGTACCAATGAAAGGAGGGATGCCTGACTTTGAACTTATGGGGATAGATCCTAATATCGGATTTGTGCTTATGCTTTTTCCGTTCATTCTGGGCTTTCTGACTTTTGTCTGGGTGATAGAGCCGTTGCATGGCCGCAATTTTAATACCGTAGTGAATGGAGGCCGGAAAGTGCGCTGGGGAAGGATGATGGTTTCGGCTCTTGTATGGCTATTGATGTCTGCCTTTTGGCTTTTTTATTCCGTAAGGAGCGATCCCGGCAACTTTATCCTTAGCAACACTACCAACACGCTGTTGATCCTGGCTATGCTTGCAGTAGTACTGATCCCTCTTCAGGCGGCATTTGAGGAGATATTATTCAGAGGTTACCTGATGCAGGGTTTTGCCGTACTGGCGCGCAACAGATGGGTACCGATAGTGGTTACCTCGGTCTTGTTCGGCCTTATGCATTCACTTAATCCTGAAGTAGAGGAATTCGGCTTTCTTACAATGATGCCTCAGTATATATTCTTTGGACTGGTGTTTGCTGTGATTACGATGCTTGATGACGGGATAGAGATAGCTATAGGCGCACATGCAGCCAACAATGCCTTCCTGTCAGTATTTCTGACTCATAAGGATATGGCTCTTCAGACACCGGCAATGTATGAGCAGGTAAATATATATCCCTGGAATGATTTTGCGGGTCTTGTAGTTATGTCCGTTATATTTGTGGCAATCATGGCCGTCATTTTCCGCTGGAAAGATATTAGCAAGCTCTATGCGAGGATAAGTATGCCAGATGTCCCGGATGTATCAGATGTATCAGATGTCCCGGATGTATCAGATACCGTAGATGCCTGTTAGTTCATCGGTTCTGCAGCTTCCCCACTTTTCCCTGATTTCAGCTATTATCTCCCTGATCTCATCTACGTCAAGTGAGGTCAGGAGTCTTAGTCTTGTCTCCTTGAAACAGGGCAGTCCCTTGAAGTAATTTGAAAAGTGCCTTCGCATTTCAAGGATAGCTGCCTTGCCCTCCTTATGTTCAAGCGATTTGTCAAGATGTAACAGGGCCAGATCTGTCTTCTCAGCCACATCAGGCTCGGATAAAAGTTCACCGGTGTCAAGGTAATGCCGTATGTCTCTGAATATCCATGGTTTCCCGAAGGTGGCTCTTCCTATCATTATCCCGTCAACACCGTACTGTTCAAACATCAGCTTAGCCTGTTGAGGCCCGCTGACATCGCCGTTACCAATTACCGGAATTTTTATCCGGGGATTGCTCTTCACTTCACCAATGAGTGTCCAGTCAGCTTCTCCGCGATACATCTGTGCCCTGGTGCGTCCGTGTATAGTAAGCCCTGCAATGCCGGTATCCTGCAGACGCTCAGCCAGCTCAACTATTACTTTACTGTTGTCATCCCAGCCCAGTCTTGTCTTTACGGTGACAGGGATATTCACCGCCTTGACAATCGCTGATGTCATCTCAATCATCAGAGGGATGTTTTGCAGCATCCCGGCGCCGGCGCCACGGGCTGCAATCTTTTTTACCGGACAACCGAAGTTAAGGTCAATAAGGTCAGGCTGTGCCTCTTCAGCTCTGAGGGCTGCTTCAATCATTGAGTCTGTTATATGGCCGTATAACTGTATACCTATTGGCCGCTCATAATCAAACAGGTCAAGTTTTTTGACGCTGCTTTTTCCATCCCTTATCAGTCCGTCTGAAGAGATGAACTCAGTATACATGAAATCTGCCCCAAACATTTTGCATACATACCTGAATGAGGGATCAGTGATATCCTCCATGGGAGCAAGAAAGAGAGGCTGCTCCCTTAGTATGGTGTTGCCAAGTTTCAAGGCTGGTTATTGATTATCCTGATCAACTTCGAAAAGTGTCGGGGACTGATCCTGCTTTGCGATTTCATTTTTACGAAAGACATAAACAAGACCATACTTCTCTGCACTGGCCCGTTTCTCTTCCTCAGGCAGTGATGCAAAGCTTGATTCTATCTCATTCCATAGTGTGGCGATGAGATCATCAGCTTCCCGGCGGAGCTCCGAGGTCCGGTTCACGCATTCTGTAGTCCTGCGGTTAATGGTTTTATAGTGGTTTCGTGTCTCCAGGAACTTTTCATAACGCACTTTGACCACAGCAATACTGGGATTCGTCACCGGGGTGCTTCCCTTCCTTATCCTGTATTCTTCACCGTCAATTATACGTTTTCCCCAGGCAACAAGCTCGTTTTCGGTAGTCAGAGAGGGTAGGGAGGCATCATTTAGAGCAATGCCATATAGAGATCTTGTTTCTGATGGCAACTCCCCCCTGATTATTGCCATATTCATAACTCTCAGGAAGTGAGTTAAATACAGCCTTGCCTTACGGGCGGTGTCCTGGTTTGACTTCCCCTTGTCATTCTGGTTAACCAGGGTTTGTTTCTGGTGGCTGATGGCATTTTCAAAAACCGGAAGTATCGCCTGAATCTTAACCAGTGTTTTCATTGTGAATGCAAGCTTGAAAGGAGGTATATCCTTGCTCATTTCAATTGCTTTCTTCAGGGCTCTTAAACGGGCAGTATCAGTGTTGGGCAGGCGACGGTAGGGCATATAAATAAATTATAACCGTTAGTGATAATATGCGAAGATACACCTTATGGAAACATGACAATAGTCTTCGCATATAAAATTTGTTGATATTCTGAAAAATATCAACAGCTCTTACTACATTAGCGTGATGATACAATAAAATCCAAAATATGTTCGAAAAAGAAATTTACCTCAGTCGCCGTAACAGGCTTAGAAACCTTATGAAAAGCGGTATTGGTCTTTTTATTGGGAATGTCGAATCACCAATGAACTATCCTGATAATGCATATCACTGTATGCAAGATAGTGATTTTCTCTATTTTTTCGGGATTGATCTGCCCGGGCTTGCTGCTGTAATTGACTTCAATTCAGGAGATGAGATTATTTTCGGCAATGATTTTCAGGTTGATGATATTATATGGATGGGCCCTCAACCATCCATAGCTGATCTCTCTGCCGGTGCCGGTATTACAATTACACATCCCATGGCAAAGCTGGGTGATTATCTGCATGAGGCTAAATCCGGAGGCAGGGTGGTTCATTTCCTTCCTCCTTACCGGGCAGAGACCAAGATGACCCTCGGGATGATACTCAGGGAAAATCCATGCCAGATGACCACCGGGTCGTCAGAAGCGCTGATTAAAGCAGTCGTTTCCCTGAGATCAATCAAGGAGGATGTTGAGATAGTTGAGATAGAGAAGGCTGCAGATATAGCATGTGAGATGCAGACCACTGCCATGCGCATGTGCAAGCCGGGTGTTATGGAACAAGAGATCTTTGGAATTATTGAAGGCATAGCCTGGGCAAAAGGAAGCGGACCATCATTTACGACCATATTGAGCATCAACGGTCAGACACTTCACAACCACAGTCATAACAATGTTCTTAAAGTAGGCAGGATGATGGTCACCGACTGTGGTGCGGAGTCAAACATGCATTATGCGGCTGACCTTACCAGGACTACCCCTGTAGGCGGACGGTTCAGCCAGCGTCAGAGGGAGATCTATGAGATTGTGCTTAAGGCCAATACTGAATCTATTAAGACAGCCGGTCCGGGGATCTCAAATCGTGATCTGCACCTGAATGCCTGCAGGATAATAGCTGCCGGCCTAAAGGATCTCGGTCTGATGAAGGGAGATATTGACTCGGCAGTGGCTGAGGGGGCACATGCTCTATTCATGCCTCATGGACTTGGTCATATGATGGGTCTTGACGTGCATGATATGGAGGCTCTTGGTGAGAACTATGTTGGTTACAATGATAAGGTCAAACGCAGCACACAGTTCGGACTAAAGTCGTTGCGCTTTGCCTTGCCATATAAACCGGGTCACGTTTTCACAGTTGAGCCGGGCATATATTTTATTCCTGAGCTATGGGCCAAATGGAAGGCTGAAGGCAAGCATATGCAATTCATTAATTATGACAAGGCTGAGACCTACCTTGATTTTGGGGGCATCAGGATTGAGGATGATGTTCTCATTACGGCTGACGGATGCCGGATGCTTGGCAAGACGGCACCCAAGACGGTTGCAGAGATTGAAGAGACCTGCAGGTAGTCAGGTAAAGCCCTGATAGGCAAATATATGCAGCGTGCCTGTCTGGGGCATCGCTCTCATTTTAATATTAGAATGCTTTAATATATTCGCGGTTCAGCCGTGCTATATTAAAGAGCTTGATGTTTTTCGGACACCGTGCTTCACAGGCTCCGGTGTTTGAACAGCTGCCAAAGCCCTGACGGTCCATTTCGGCTATCATAGCTCTTACTCTCTCCTTTGCCTCGGGCCTGCCCTGAGGCAGCAGGGCGAACTGTGAGATCCTGGCTGACACAAACAGCATGGCGGAGGCGTTCTTGCATGCTGCCACGCAGGCTCCGCATCCAATGCATATAGAGGCGTCGAAGGCAAGGTCACTGTTCTTCTTGCTTACAAGCACGGCATTGGCGTCAGCAGCAGCACCGGTGGTAACGGCTATAAATCCTCCGGCCACCTGTATCTTATCCATGGCGCTGCGGTCAACAATCAGGTCTTTGATTACAGGGAATGATTTTGCCCTCCATGGCTCGATGACTATGGTATCTCCATCATTGAAGTACCTCATCGAGAGCAGGCAGGTTGTAAGCCCTGCAATCGGCCCGTGAGGATAGCCATTGATGTACATGCCGCAGCTGCCGCAGATCCCCTCATGGCAATCGTGCTCAAAAGATACAGGCTCGTCACCTTTTTCTATGAGTGTCTGATTGAGGAAGGTAAGCATCTCCATAAAAGACATTTCCGGCGCCACTCCGTCAAGATGATATTTTACGAATCCTCCTTTAGAATCTGCATTCTTCTGTTTCCATATTTTTAGCGTGAGCTTCATATCTTTCCTGAATAATTTTTACTTGTAACTTCTCTGTTTGAGTTCCACAAACTCGAATTTCAATTGTTCCTTATGTAGAATCGGGGGTTGATCACTGTTGTATTCCCAGGCGGCTACATAAGCATATTCATCATCGTTTCTCAGGGCCTCATGATCAGCCGTCTGGCTCTCTTCCCTGAAGTGTGCACCGCATGACTCTCTCCTGTTCAGGGCGTCATTGACCATCAGTTCGGCAAGCTCAAGGAAATCAGCCACCCTGCCAGCTTTCTCCAGCTCCTGGTTAAGCTCGTCACCCTTGCCAGGAATAATAAGGTCACTCCAGAATTCATTCCTCAACTCACGTATCAGTTTCAGTGCTTTAGTCAGTCCTGCCTCATTGCGTGACATCCCGCAATGATCCCACATTATCTTACCGAGCTTTTTATGAAAAGTGGTAGCCGTCTGTTTGCCTTTAATAGCGAGGAGCTTGTTTATCCGGTCCACTGATTGCTCTTCCGCCTCCCGGAACTCCTTAAGGTCAGTTTTTATCCTTGGTGTCCTTATCTCGCTGGAGAGATAATTACTTATAGTGTATGGAAGGATGAAGTAGCCGTCTCCTGCTCCCTGCATTAGCGAGCTGGCGCCGAGACGGTTGGCACCATGATCTGAGAAATTGGCTTCGCCAATGGCAAACAGTCCGGGAATGGTTGTCATAAGCTCGTAATCAACCCACAGTCCACCCATTGTATAATGACCTGCAGGATAAATGCGCATCGGCTCAATGTATGAGTCTATTCCTGTGATGTCTTTGTACATATCAAAGAGGTTACCATATTTGGCCTCTATAGCCTTCCTGCCCTGTGCCTTAATGGCATCACGAAAATCGAGATTGACTGCCAGTCCTGTCGGCCCTACGCCATACCCGGCATCACATCTCTCCTTGGCAGCCCGCGAAGCAACGTCACGCGGCACGAGATTGCCGAAGGCAGGGTATCTGCGTTCAAGATAATAATCACGCTCTTCCTCGGGTATCTCATTGGCCGGCCGTTTATCTCCTTTTTCTTTTGGTACCCATACCCTGCCGTCGTTACGCAATGACTCCGACATAAGTGTCAGTTTACTCTGAAACTCATTCATCTGAGGCACGCTGGAGGGGTGTATCTGTACAAAACTTGGATTAGCAAAAGCAGCTCCCTTTTTATAAGCCTGCCAGGCTGCAGAGGCATTCGAATTTACTGCCAATGTAGACATGTAATAGATTGTGCCGTAACCGCCCGTGGCAAGCACAACAGCATGGGCTGAGTGCTTTTCAATTTCTCCGGTTATCAGATTCCTTACTATAATACCCCTTGCCTTACCGTCAACAACCACAAGATCAAGCATATCACGACGCGGATACATAGTCACCGTTCCTTCCTTTATCTGCCTGTTGAGTGATGAGTATGCCCCGAGGAGAACCTGTTGCCCGGTCTGACCCCTTGAATAAAAGGTGCGTGAGACCTGAACGCCGCCAAATGACCTTGTAGTGAGTGTGCCACCATATTCTCTGGCAAAGGGCACTCCAATAGCTGTAAAATGATCAATAATAAGGTTGCTCACCTCAGCAATCCGATATACATTGGCTTCACGCGCCCTGAAGTCACCTCCCTTGATAACGTCGTAAAAGAGGTGGTAGATGCTGTCGCCATCATTTTTATAGTTTTTGGCCGCGTTTATGCCGCCCTGGGCTGCTACTGAATGTGCCCTGCGGGGGGTGTCCTGGTAACAAAAGACCTTGACATTATATCCTAGCTCACCCAGAGAAGAGGCAGCAGGAGCACCGGAGATGCCTGTGCCTACTACAATGATATCAAGCTTTTTCTTGTTGGCCGGACTGACCAGATTAGAGCCGGCTTTGTACCTGGTCCATTTTTCTTCAAGCGGACCCTCGGGTATCTTTGCATTGAGATTTATCATAATGTTTCAGTTCTTCGGGTTATTTGAAAAGCCATATAATCAGTGGGATTATGGCGAATCCTAAAGGCAGGACAATAGAATAGATAAGCGATATCACCCTGATTATAGGCTTCCAGAACGTATTGGACCAGCCAAGAGTCTGGAAAGCTGACTGCAGGGCATGGTACAGATGCAAGCCAAGCAACAGGAAGCACACCCAATATAGAATGACATATCCAGGGATGGCAAAGAGCTGGTAGGCAACGGAATAGAAATTCTCAGCATCACCTTCAACAATTCCAAGTTTGATAAAATAGAAATTAAAGAAATGGATCACAAGAAAGATAAGTATAGAACCACCTGTCCAAATCATGAACTTTGAGAAAAAAGTGGTTTCTGACTTGTTCCATACGGAGAATCTTACCGGCCTTGAGAGCCAGTTATGAATCTGAATGATAATCCCGTAGGTAACGTGTGTCAGGATGACAAGGAACAGCAGTATTTCAACCACCTTGACGAGGGGGAAAGTTGCCATGAAATGTGCGGCATTGTTAAAGGGCTCCGGATCACTACTGAGAAGCAAAAAATTAATGATCAGATGTACCGGAAGGAAGAGTAGCAGGAACAAACCGGCCAGTGCCATCACAAATTTCTTCGAGACGGCCGAGAAAAGTACTTTGTTCATCGGCATTATACTTTTGAGTTCAGGGTTATATGGGAGATTACAAAAATTCTTTTCTTATTGTAAATTTATGAAGTTTTTTCCTATAATAATAGAGCAATGAAAAGTAGTTTGCAATTTGAGGGAATAAGGGTTTGCTACAGCGTAAAAGGGGCGGGCAGGACTGTAGTATTACTGCATGGTTATCTTGAGGCCGGTGAGGTGTGGGCGCCTCTTTCAGAAACGCTGGAGGAGGAGTTCAGGATTATTGCAGTTGATCTGCCAGGTCACGGTGATTCCGAAGTTAAGGGTGACAGTCATACAATGGAGTTTCTTGCCGGAGCAGTCAGGGCAGTGGTTGCAGATGCCGGCGAGGATAGAATAGTGCTGGTTGGCCATTCGCTGGGAGGGTATGTTGCCCTGGCGTTTGTGGAGATGTACCCTGAGATGCTTGCCGGATATGTACTTTTCCATTCACATCCGCATGCTGACACACCTGCGGCAGTAGCAAGGAGGAAGCGTGAGATAGTTGTTGTCACTGCCGGCAGGAAGAACATCATGTATCCCGGAAATGTGAGCATGATGTTTGCTGAGAAGAACCTAAAGGCATTACCCACTGCACTTGAAAGATCAAAAATGATAGCCTCCCGGAACCCGGGAGAGGGTATAATTGCTCTCCTTAACGGGATGATAGCCAGACCATCAAGACAGTCAGTCCTGGAGCAGGGGCGGGTGCCGCTTTTGTGGTTGCTGGGGAGGAATGATCTTTATTTTACTCCCGAAAAGGCATTAAAGGAAATCAGGTTGCCACTTAATGCCGAGGTGGTCATTCTGGAGAACTCAGGTCATCTTGGATTCATTGAAGAGACGGAGAAGTCAGCAGGACTGATCGCCGGTTTTATTCACACACTGAAGTGGTAGCCTGAAATCAGATGGTCTCAATGTAAGCAAGGGCGTCAAGCAGTGTCTTGTCAATCTCCTGCCATATTGGATAAAATCCCTTGTTGTCAAGCATGTTACGTGCTATATATGCTTTCAGCTGTACATAGATGATATTCTTTGAAACAGCCAGCTGACTGCTGTTGGCCGGGATACCATTCTGCCTGGCGTACGACACAAATTTAGAGATGAGATCCTGATCTGAGAGCCACTTGTCGAGGGATGCCAGATCATTGAATTTTTTCAGTGTCTCGCGGTTGTCCTCGGTATACTTGAGAGAATACCTGTATAGTAAGCCTGAATTCCTGATGGCCAGAAAATAATCAGAGATGCCGCTGGTGTCAATAGGGATGAAAATGTCAGGCATTATTCCGCCTCCTCCGTAAACAGTTTTTCCACCTGGGGTGGTGAAGCGGAGCGAGTCATCCATCCTGATGGAATCAGCCTCCTCAAATTCCCCATGTATAAATCTGTTGCCGAGGTCTTCGTAGTATTTGTCTGTTCCCTGGTCATAGGGTTTTTGTATAGACCTGCCTGTGGGGGTGTAGTATCTGGCAATTGTAAGTCGCATTCCCGATCCATCACGGAACATTACTGGTTCCTGCACCAGCCCCTTACCGAATGAGCGGCGTCCAATTATTGTTCCACGGTCATTATCCTGTACTGCGCCTGCGAGAATCTCACTGGCTGATGCGCTCCACTCATCTATCAGTATAACCAGTCCACCCTGTTCAAACTCACCATTTGCCGTTGCCCTGACATCCTGACGCGGCGTGGATTTACCCAATGTAAAGACTATGAGTTTTCCAGCCGGAAGGAACTCATCGGCAATCATTGTAGCAGCATCCATGACGCCACCGGAATTGCCCCTTAGGTCAAGTATGAGCTTTTTCATGCCCGCATTTTTCAGCTCACGAAGTCCTTTTTTGAACTCGTCATGCGTGGTGAGAGCGAAGTTGGATATCTTTATATAACCCACATCATCAGACATCATGTAAGATACATCAATGCTGTAAATGGGGATCTTATCACGTACAATGGTAAAGGGTAAGAGCTTGTCAGCTCCCTTACGTTCGATCTTCAGATCAACCTTTGTGCCGCGTGGCCCCTTGAGCATCTTGACGACGTCTTCGTCAGGCATTTTTTTACCTGCAATAAGAGAGTCATTGACATAGATAATCTTGTCTCCGGCGATGATGCCGGCTTTCTCTGACGGACCGCCAGAGATGGTGCTTATAATCAATACGGTGTCAGTAAGCATATTGAATGACACGCCTATACCGTCAAAATTGCCCTGCAATGGTTCATTTGCCTGTGCCAGGTCTGTGGCGGAAATATATACCGAATGGGGATCAAGCCTGCGCAGCATCACCGGTATTGCCTCCTCTATGAGCGCATTACGGTTAACAGTGTCAACATAATCTGATTCGATGATGTCAAGCACACGGCTCAGTTTGTCATTTGAAGGGGGGAAGTTTGTGTAAAGTCCATTTTGCGGATGGGGCATGTAAAACCCAATTATTATACCGGCGGCAATGCCCAAACCAATTATCAGTGGTAGATACGCTCTGTTATATTTCATTTTTCTTTTCTCCGAGGTCAATGTAAACAAGCTCGATAGTTGCACGTTTAAGAAGCTCAATACCCTCAATGTTACGGTACTGGTTGCTGTAAACAACACGCCTGATGCCAGACTGAATTATAAGCTTGGCGCACTCCATACACGGGGAATCCGTTATATATAGGGTGGCGTTCTCGCTTGAGTTGTTCGATCTGGCTACCTTGGTGATGGCGTTGGCTTCAGCATGTAAAACGTAAGGCTTGGTCACATTATTCTCATCCTCGCAAACATTTTCAAAACCTGCCGGGGTTCCGTTATATCCGTCTGATATGATCATCTTGTCTTTTACTATCAGCGCCCCCACCTTCCTTCTCTGGCAGTATGAGTTCTCAGACCATACCGCTGCCATGCGCAGATAACGCCTGTCAAACTGATCTTGCTTTTCCCCGTAGGGATGATCGGCATCCTTTATTGTCATCCTCTTTTTTATAGACGGCAAACTTACTTGTTTTTGAAGCTATTTCAAAGAAACAGGCAGGAGAGGTTATGGAATGGACTTTGTTGCAATATTGAATATGTGCAATTGATCCGCATTTTTTCAGTTACTGTTTTTCCAGGTAAAGGCGTGCGGCCACTTTGCGATTTTATATTCTACGGATGTATGGCAGATGAAACACCCGTTCTCCTTCTCAGGGTTGCTTCCTCCGTGGGCTTTCATGAATTCCTTGAGGTCATCATCGCCCCTGGAGCTATCATGACAGGTTCCACAGCTGCCCAGCGTCTTCGGTGATTTGCTGTAAGGCTGGTATTGCATTGCCTGATAATTATCTGCATCTTTTAACGAAGGCACCATTGCATGAGGGCTGCCGTGACATGCTGCACACATCATGTCACCGTGACCTTTCGTATTTCTGTAAAGCATTGCAGAAGAGCCGACATCTGTGACACCCGTATGGCACGAAGAGCATGATGGTTCATTGACCCAGGGTACACGACCTGAATTTGTAGAGGAAGCAAGCTGTTCCATAGTACCGTGGCATCTTGTGCAATTACCGTCGGCTGCAGTATGCTTCGCACTGCGATTGCATTTGGTTGTATTGCCCGGGTGACAGTCATAGCATGAGGCTTTTTTATCAGCATGAAACCCATGAAGGGCTTCGGACAGGTATTTGCCTGATGAGCCTCTGCCCATCTTCCCAAGAGCAGCGCTGCCGTGACATGTGGCACAAAGAACGGGCTTGGAATTCATAAGATTTGTGCCATTCTCAGCATCATGTTCAGCAAGGATATCATTGAAAGCATCCTGTCCGTGACATTTGGCACAGTTGATATCATCAGAGGTCGGAACCGTTGCCCGTGTTGATGCAACAGTTTTTCCGGATTTGTCTTTTACTGTTATCTCAGCCATCTGCAGCGGATCCCACACTCCCATATCGTTTACCGGAGTAACAGGTATGCCGGTAGCTTCAAAATGATCTGTGGCAGCCGTCATCACACCGCTTAGTCTGTTTCCTGTTAGGCCAATACCATGTTCAAGGGTGGTAAGGCCAAACAAAGCAGTAATGTTATCCCAGAATCCGCCGTACTGGCGCTTATTGTAAGATGTT
>CAYQNT010000069.1:0-14934 GCA_964418865.1 uncultured Rikenella sp. | reverse complement strand
TGCTCCGGACCTCTCACCTGACGGGAGAACTATTGTTGCGGTCTCCACTACTGCTGATCTCCGCTATTCCATGGTATTCCTTGATGCCTGCACAGGAGAGGTGCTTATGAACGTTGTGCCACCGGACAACCTGATTCTTCAGCGTCCGGCCTGGTCATCAGACGGCAGTGAGGTGACCGTCGTCACCCTGAACGAGAAGGGAGAAGGGATTAGAAGCTACAGGCCCACCGGGAAGCGGTGGAAGGTATATGTGGCCGAGAGTGGCACTGACATAACAGAGGCAAAGCTGGTAAATGATACTCTCTTTTACCTGGCACAGGGCGACGGCTCAGATAACATCTACCGCCTGACCGGTGACACCCTGCTCACCCGTGTCACAGGCTCGCGCTTTGGCATCTCGGGTTTCTCAGTCTCAGAAGACAAGATTTTCTTTTCAGACTACAGCAGTGACGGCTTCGTAATTGGATCAGAGGAGATCAGCGCAACTGCCGGACCGGCAGGCAGTGGAATGCACCGGATTCTGCCCGAGCCTGCCCCGCTGCCGCAAAATGAACCGGATGAGGCACAGGCACCGCTACTGAACCTTGACTCAAAGCCCTACAGGAAGATAGCCCACCTGTTCAATTCCCACAGCTGGTCGCCATTCTACTGGGACATTGACGAGATCAAGACTGACCCCACAACTATCAGACCCGGACTGACGCTAATGTCTCAGAACCACCTTAGCACGCTTATATCCACGGCAGGATACGAATACAGCGGGGGAAACCATTACTTTCACTCCAGCATAAAATGGAGCGGCTGGCACCCGGTGATAGATGCAGGGATAACACTTGGAGGCCATCAGATTGTGTCAAGGGATAGCGTCACACAGCCTCTGCCAGATCATATGCGTAACAATCTGCAGATAAATATCAGCGCTTATGACCAGCTATGGTTTGCACATGGTAAATTCAGGCAGTTACTGATGCCTGCAGTATATATGAATTACATTAACAAATACACATATATCGCTGAGGAGAACAGTTACGACAAGGATCTTGTCAACCTGACCGGAAGAGTGTACTTTTCCAACACTTTCCGCTCAGCTTATCGCGATATTAACCCCAAATGGGGGCAGATTTTAGACCTGAGGGTAACTGCAGCACCGTGGGACAGCGACCTGTACGGCACCAGAAAATATATTCGGAGCATATTCTTCTTACCGGGAATTATCACTAATCACAGTCTCGTTCTGAAGGCCGGTTATGAGGATCAGACACCCACCCAAAAGCTGATTTACCGCAACAGCATTTCCTGGCCACGAGGCTACAAGAAAGATCTGATAGCTGAGAAGCTATTGTCGCTCTCTGCCGATTATACCATGCCGCTCTTTTATCCCGACCTGACGGCAGGCAGCCTTTTGTACATCAAAAGGATCCGGGGATCAATGTTCTATGATCACAGCAGAGCTGTTGGGACATTTGATTATGACAACCGTACTTTCACTGGCGGAACAGCCACTTTCAGCTCTATGGGTGCTGAGCTGCTGGCCGATTTCTATGTGCTCAGGTTCCCCTTTGAGATAAGCGCAGGTGTCGGAGCCGGATATATTCCTCAGGAAAACAGGTTTTTTATCAATGGAGTTTTCTCAGTTAACATCTACGGTACCGTTCTGGGCAGAGACCGCTGACGCGTATCTTTTATTAACCCCGGGAAGAGGCCGTTGACGCCTATCTTTTATTAACCCCGGGAAGAGACCGCTGACGCCTGTTCCTTTATCAACTCCCAAGCCTGCAGCACATGATGCTCATTAACGTTTGTCTGTGCCGTCACCATTCGCATCACATACACGCCGTCTATCTTTGTGTGTGTAAGATAAATCTTACCGGAGTCATTGAGACTATGGTTGATCTTCTCATTCAGCCTGTTTGCCTCTTCGTCACCCATACCCTTGGGCAGATACCTGAAACAGACTGTGTTCAGGGGTACAGGAGCCATAAGCACAAAGCCCTCTTCTGACTCTATCAGTTGTGCCAGCATCTGTGCCAGCCGTATATGCTCCCTGATCATACTCTGCAGTCTCTCAACGCCGTAGCTTCGGATGACCGCCCACAGCTTCAGTGACCTGAATCTCCTGCCAAGAGGGATGCCCCAGTCGCGGTAGTCGTTGACCAGCCCTCTGTTTCGTGTTTTGAGATACTCCGGCAGAATTTCAAAGGTGCGTATCAGCCTTGCAGCATCACGCACAAAATATGCCGAGCAGTCAAAATTGGTAAACATCCACTTATGAGGGTTAAAGACAAAGGAGTCTACGTACTCCATGCCATCGGCCATCCATCTCATCTCAGGAAGGAGCAGGGCTGCACCTCCCAGTGCACCGTCTACATGAAGCCACATGTTCTTTTCATGGCATAACTCACCCACAGGCCGGAGCGGATCTATGGCCGTTGTACCCGTGGTGCCCATGGTAGCCACCACACAGCATGGTACATATCCGGCAGAGATATCATCTTCCACAGCCTTTCTGAGCGCTGCAGGATCCATTGAATAGTCGTTTCCTACAGGTATCCTGACCACGTTCTCCCTACCGAAGCCGGCTATCCCGGCACCCTTCTCAACTGATGAGTGAGCCTGGATTGAGGCGTAGATGCGAAGCCGTCCATTCGCCGACATTCCTTCGCTGTTCGAGCGGTATTGGGTTGTTTTCTCACGTGCGGTAATAATGGCGGCCAGAGTGGCCGAAGAGGCGCTGTCATGGATAACTCCCTCAAAATATGACGGAAGTCCCATCATCTCACGCAGCCACTCCATCATCCGCTCCTCAAGCTCGGCTGCCGCCGGGGAGGTCTCCCATAACATGCACTGAGCCCCCAGAGCTGCAGTAAGCATCTCGGCAAGTACCGACGGGGGGCTGCTGTTAGCCGGGAAATATGCAAAGAAGTTAGGGCTCTGCCAGTGCGTTATGCCCGGCATAATTATCTCATCAAAGTCTTTCAGGAAAGCATCAAACGATTCGCTCCCCGTGGGAGGTATCTCCGGAAGGGCATCTTTTACGGCGCCAGGCACATTACGTGACCGGACCGGATATTGCTCTACGGTCTCATAGTAGCGGGCTATCCACTCAACAATCTCATGACCGTATCTGCGGAACTCGTCACTGTCCATCAGCTTCAGCTTTGGATGACAGAGTCGGCAAGAAGTATGATCTTGTTCTTCTTTACCTCTATCACGCCACCGGTGATCTCAAATGTGACTTCGCTTCCCTGTTCGTCAGCTATGATCACAGGGCCGGCCTCAAGGGTTGAAATGATGGGAGCATGATCTTTCAGCACCTGGAATGAGCCTAGCCTGCCGGGTACTCTTACCGAGCGTATATCGCCAGAGTAAACTTTCCTGTCCGGTGTGATTATCTCAATGTTCACTTCTCGTAACTTTTGACTTTACTTGTTCTCGGCAATCAGTTTCTCACCCTTGGCTATTGCTTCCTCAATGGTACCCACAAGCATAAAGGCTGCTTCCGGATACTGATCAACCTCACCATCAATGATCATATTAAATCCCCTGATCGTATCTTCTATGGAGACAAGCTTACCCGGTATGTTGGTGAACTGTTCAGCAACGTGGAAGGGCTGTGAGAGGAACCTCTGCACGCGTCGTGCACGTTGAACAACCATCTTATCTTCATCGGAAAGCTCATCCATGCCAAGGATAGCGATAATATCCTGAAGCTCATTGTATCTCTGCAGTACCTCCTTTACTCTCTGTGCGCAACGATAGTGCTCTTCGCCCACAATCTCGGCAGTAAGTGTCCTTGATGTAGAATCAAGCGGGTCTACAGCCGGGTATATGCCCAGCTCAGATATCTTACGGCTCAGAACCGTTGTGGCATCAAGGTGAGCGAAGGTTGTTGCGGGGGCGGGGTCCGTAAGGTCATCAGCCGGAACGTATACTGCCTGAACTGAGGTGATAGACCCGTGCCGGGTTGAGGTGATCCTCTCCTGCATCACACCCATCTCAGAGGCCAGTGTGGGCTGATAACCCACGGCCGAAGGCATTCGTCCGAGCAGTGCAGATACCTCTGATCCTGCCTGTGTAAAACGGAAGACGTTATCCATAAAGAAGAGTATATCTCGTCCTGTACCATCACCTTCACCATCACGGAAATATTCAGCAACGGAGAGTCCTGAAAGCGCCACGCGTGCACGTGCGCCCGGAGGCTCGTTCATCTGGCCGAAGACAAGAGCCAGTTTTGACTCTTTGAGAGCCTCATGATCAACGAGATCAAGGTTCCATCCACCCTTTTCCATATCCTCCATGAACTCCTTACCATAGGAGATGACATTTGCCTCAAGCATCTCGCGCAGGAGGTCGTTACCCTCCCTGGTTCTCTCGCCAACACCTGCGAATACTGAGATACCCGAATAGGCCTTGGCTATATTATTTATAAGCTCCAGAATAACGACAGTCTTACCAACACCTGCTCCGCCAAAAAGGCCTATTTTCCCGCCCTTTGAATAAGGCTCAATGAGGTCAATAACCTTTATGCCGGTATAAAGTACCTCCTTCTCGGTTGACAGGTCTTCATATTTCGGCGGCTTGCGGTGTATCGGATAGCCTCCCTCTTTGTTGAGGGCACCCAGACCATCGATGGGCATGCCCGTTACATTCATCAGCCGACCCTTTATCTGATCGCCGATAGGCATTATTATAGGTAGGCCTGTAGCCTCAACCTCCATGCCTCTCTGCAGTCCGTCTGTTGAATCCATCGCTATTGCCCTGACAGTCTTCTCCCCTATATGCTGCTGACACTCAACTACCAGTATGGAACCGTCTTGACGCTTAATTTCCAGTGCATCAAGTATGTTGGGCATATCATCTCCGGCTGCCTCAAAGGTAACGTCTACCACCGGTCCGATGACCTGACTTATAACTCCTGTTTTCTTTGCCATCTATCTCAATTAATGTATTTCAATGTTTGTCCTCTATTATTAACCTCTTTTTCCTGCCACTGGGGGCCATATTTCATTTAACCCTTCCGATGAGGTTCACTGCCAGTTGCTTTATTTCTCCCTTACGTTCGGCATTAACCGATACTTGGTCCAGCGCCTGAAAAGCCCGGTTAAAGTAGTCATAAGCAAGATTTTCGGCCTTCAGGCGTATCTCCAGCTCATCATAAATTTTCATTACTGCCTTCACTTTTTCTGCAGGGTCATGTGTTCCGGCCCCCAGCAGCTTCTTGAGCTGACGCAGCTTCTCCCCACTGGCCACCTCCAAAGCCTTTACAAGCAGATAGGTCTTCTTATTTGCAACGATATCGCTTCCGGTTTGCTTCCCGAACATTCTCGTATCACCGTAACAATCAAGGATATCATCCTGTATCTGAAATGCTAATCCCAGACAACGGCCAAACTCACCAAGAAGCTCCTGATCTTTTTCCGACGCCTCCCCTATGATTGCCCCCATCTTGAGTGAGGCAGCGATAAGCACTGCTGTTTTCAGCTCTATCATACGAAGGTACTCTGCTTCTGACACCAGCCCCTTCTTCTCATAGTCAATATCAAGCTGCTGACCTGTACATACCTCAATGGCTGTGCGGTTAAAGAGTCTGAGCGCTTTTAAGAGAACCTTTTCCGGCACCTGGCTGATGCATTCAATGGCCAAAAAAGCCATTACGTCGCCAGAGAGTATCGCCTGGTTAGATCCCCATTTGGAATGCACCGTGAGGGATCCTCTGCGCATGTCGGCCTTATCAATTATGTCGTCATGGATAAGAGTGAAGTTATGGAACACCTCAATGCCTACTGCAGGCATGACAGCCTCATCTATCTTATCCTTAAAGATATTACAGGCCATCAGACACATCACCGGCCTCAGTCTCTTTCCTCCGATAGAGATGATATACCTAACGGGAGCAAAGAGTTTTTCAGACTCCGGTGCTACATTCAGACTGGTGATAGCCTTGTCTGACAGTTCCCTCAGGTAATCGCTGGTGAACATCTCTCTCTTTCTCCTCTTATCCGTTAAGGGCCTCTGCGCCGCTGACCACCTCCAACAGCTGGTTGGTGATGGAAGCCTGGCGGGCCTTGTTATACTCCAGGGTAAGATCTCTGATAAGCTCCGTGGCATTATCCGTTGCCTGATGCATGGCCGTCATACGGGCCCCGTGTTCGGCTGCATTTGAATCAAGCAGCGCCTTATAGAGCTGGATCCGTAGCGTCTTGGGAATCAGCTCACTGATAATGGCAACCTGATCGGGTTCATAGATATAATCTGTCGAAACAGCTACTCCATTTTCGTCAATGGCTAGTGAGACAGGAAGATATGTCTCCTCTGTCAGCTTCTGTACTCCGGCATTCCTGAACTGGTTATAGACTATCTCTATAGTGTCGTACTCTTCTGACAGGTAAAGGTTTGTCAGCTTGTCGGCCAGCTCAGTCACATTCTCAAAGTTCAGTCGTGAGTAGAGATAACTATAGTCTTCAATAATATTACATTTCAGTTTTTTCAGAGCGTCATTGGCCTTTTTCCCTATTGTAATGAACGACAGGTCTCCCTTCTGCATCTGTTCACGGTACTTCTCAGAAATAAGACGCCTCACATTTCTTATGATGTTAGCGTTAAAAGCTCCACAGAGACCCTTGTTGGAGGTGATTGCCACAATCAGCACCTTTCCGCTACTACTCCTTCTCTCTGCATAAATGTTTTCTATCTCAGTATCGCGAAGGGCAGCGCTCAGTCCGGCCTGTATCTCATTAAGCTTAGCGGCATAAGGCCTGAGGTGTAATATGGCATCCTGTGCTTTACGCAGCTTGGAGGCCGCCACCATCTTCATTGCTGAAGTGATCTGGCGGGTTGATTTCACCGAACTAAGTCTTACCCTTATAGCCTTTAAGTTAGCCATCTTCCTTTAGTCATTTACACTTTAGCGTGCTGAATAATTTGCGGCAACCTCTGCTGCCACCTTCTCGAGCACAGCCGTAACCTCTTCGTTTATCACACCTTGTCTGAGCTTCTCAAGCACGTCACTGTGATTGGCACGCAGGTACATGAGAAAGTCGTTTTCAAATGATTTCACCTTACGCAGGGGAACGCTCTTGAGTAATCCCTTTGTGCCGCAATATATTATGGCCACCTGTTCTTCAACCTTCATTGGCGAGTACTGGTTCTGCTTGAGTATCTCCACGTTCTTTGATCCCTTATCAAGTACTGCCAGAGTGGTTGGGTCAAGGTCAGAGCCGAACTTTGAGAATGCCTCCAGTTCACGGTACTGCGCCTGGTCAACTTTAAGGGTACCGGCGACTTTTTTCATTGATTTGATCTGGGCATTTCCTCCAACCCTTGAGACAGAGATACCCACGTTGATAGCTGGTCTGATGCCTGCATTGAAGAGGCTCGATTCAAGGAATATCTGTCCGTCAGTGATAGAGATCACGTTTGTGGGGATATATGCTGAAACGTCACCTGCCTGTGTCTCAATGATCGGCAGAGCCGTAAGTGATCCTCCACCCTTAACCATATGTCTGATTGAATCCGGCAGGTCATTCATGTTCTTTGCCACCTCGTCTGATTCAATAATCTTGGCTGCCCGTTCAAGGAGACGTGAGTGGAGGTAAAAGACGTCACCCGGGTATGCTTCTCTTCCCGGTGGACGGCGGAGCAGCAGTGACACCTCGCGGTATGACACAGCCTGTTTTGAGAGATCATCATATATGATCAGGGCATCACGCCCGGTGTCGCGGAAAAACTCACCAATAGCCGCACCTGCAAAGGGTGCATAGAACTGGGCGGCGGCGGGGTCAGCCGCCGTGGCGCTGACGATAACCGTGTATTCCATGGCTCCGACACTCTCAAGGGTGGCAGCAATGTTAGCCACTGTTGATCCCTTCTGACCTATCGCCACATAGATGCAATATAAGGGCTTACCCTTGTCATATTCACTCTTCTGGTTTATGATGGTGTCAATGGCTATGGCGGTCTTACCTGTCTGGCGGTCGCCGATAATAAGCTCACGCTGACCACGTCCGATGGGTATCATGGCATCAATAGCCTTCAGTCCGGTCTGTACGGGCTGCTTCACCGGCTGCCTGAAGATGACCCCGGGGGCCTTTCTCTCAAACGGCATCTCGTAAAGCTCGCCTGTAATGGGTCCGCGACCATCAATAGGAACACCGGTTGTGGTTATTACCCTTCCCAGCAGCCCTTCACCCACCATGATAGATGAGATCCTGCCCGTTCTGCGCACAATATCACCCTCCTTGATCTTCTCGGATGGGCCAAGGATAACTACCCCGACATTATCTTCCTCAAGGTTGAGGACAATACCCTTGATACCAGATTCAATAAACTCTATCAGTTCATTGGAGCCAACGTTTTTCAACCCGTAGATACGTGCAATGCCGTCACCGACCTGCAATACCGTCCCCACCTCCTCAACATCAACGGCCGTCTTTACTCCCTCAAGCTGTTGTCTTAAAATCTCTGATACCTCTGAAGGTTTAATATTACTCATATTTGTAAAGCTTATATACTATTCGTTGGCATATCCTGCCAGTGAAAATTCCTTTCTAAAAATGTTCAGTTTATTCCTGACGCTGGCATCAATGTAAGCATCATCAACCCTAAGGATGAACCCTCCTATGACTGATTTGTCAACATGCTCATTGTACTCTATACTTCCGGTTCTGGTACCTGTTATCAAAGCTGCCATTTCATTTTTCAGCTCCTGGCTTACCGGTACTGCAGTTGTGAGCGTGACCTGCCGTATTCCCCTGTGGCTGCGTGTAAGGTCCATAAAGTTTCTGGCAGCGGCCGCAAGGTAATCGCCACGATCATTGTTGAACATCAGATTGATAAAGTCGACTGTAAGTTTGTGGGGGCTATCGCCGATTAGTTTTATGACAATCTCCTTTCTCTTCTTCTTGGGTATCACCGGATTGTTTATTACCTCTCTGACCTCCTCCATTGCACACAGTAGGCTGACAGACTTCATGTCGGTGTATACGCCGTCAATCTGATCGCGCTCAAGAGCGAGATCAAAAAGTGCCTTTGCATACCTTACAGCTATCTTGCTTGAATTCATGAGATCAGTTTCTGTTTGCTTCGATCTCGTTAATATATCTTTCAATCAGCTTTTGCTGCTCGGTGTCGCTTTTTAGCGTTTCGCTGACCACCTTTGAAGCAACTTCAATAGCCAGTCTTGCCACCTCACGCTTTACTTCGGTGATGGCGGATATCTTCTCGCGCTCAATAAGCTCTCTGGCTCTTCTTACAAGTGCATCTGATTCTGACTGGCTCTTCTCTTTTGCGTCAGCCATCATTCTGTCATAAGCCACCCGTGCTTCACGAAGTATCTTATCTCTCTCCTCACGTGCTTTGCGCAGGGTAATTTCATTGTCGGCCTGCAGCACCTTCATCTCCTCACGTGCCTTCTCCGCAGACTCAAGAGCATTATGGATCATGTCTTCACGTGACTTGACCATATTCATGATCGGTCCCCATGCAAATTTCCATAAGATAACAAGAAGAATAAGAAAGATCAGTGTAGTCCAGAATACTGTCCCGATTGCGGGACTGGCGAGACTGTTTGCTAATAGCATATCTTTTTTGTTTTAGTTCATTGATAAAGCCTGCAACCAACCGTTGCAGGCTTTATTTATTCTCAACGATTCGCCTCACTAGCCTTTTTGTATCATAGCCACAACAACTGCAAAGAGGGCAACCCCCTCAATGAGTGCGGCGGAGATAATCATGGCAGTCTGAATCTTTGAGTAAGCCTCAGGCTGACGGGCGATGGCATTCATGGCTGAGTCGCCGATGCGGCCTATGCCAATGCCTGCGCCAATTGCTGCGAGACCTGCTCCAATTGCTGCTAATGTTCCTGTCATTTTGTTTTAAGTTTAATTAATATAATAAAGTAATCTTAATGTTCTGCTTCTGCTGTAGCCATCCCAATAAACAGTGCTGAGAGAAGGGTAAAGACGTATGCCTGCAGGAATGCCACCAGCAACTCTATCAAGTCCATAAACAATACAAAGAGAATGGAGATGGGAGCTACAAGCACAGACTGAAATATAAATATGATCGCTATCAGGCTGAGTACGCTAATATGACCTGCCGAGATGTTTGCAAAGAGACGTATCATCAGGGCAAAGGGCTTTGATAACAGCCCTATGAGCTCAATGGGTATCATGATCGGCATCAGCCAGAACGGCACACCGGGTGTGGCGAAGACATGCCTCCAGTGAGACCTGTTGCCGCTGAACTGCGTGATAAGAAAAGTAAATAAGGCCAGTACAAACGTCACATTTAAATTACCTGTAACATTGGCTCCAAACGGAAAAATCGGTACCAGCCCCAGTAAGTTGTTGATCAGGATAAAAAAGAATACCGTCAGCAGGTAGGGCATAAACCTTGCATAATTATGCTCACCTATATTGGGAATTGCTACGTCATCCCTTACAAAAAGAATGATAGGCTCCAGTATCCCCTGCAAGACACCTTTCGGGGCGCCAATACCACTTTTCTTGTATGAGCGGGCCAAAGAGATCATAAGCCATAGTAGTATCAGAGATGCCACAAGCATACCGAAAATGGCCTTGGTGATAGAGAAGTCAAGAGGTGGTTTGGAGCCGTCATGCTGACCTTCCCGGTTCACTCTGATGATCTGCCCCTCATAATCACCTGCATCAGCAATAGCATAACCATTGTAATTATGTCCGTGGGCAATCTTTCGTGATGAGAAGATATGAATCCCCGATCCCTTGTCATAAATTATGACAGGGAGATAAAAAGCCACGGAAGTGCCGTCTTTTTTTGTCAGTATATGCCATTCATGAGAGTCAGAAACATGATCCAGTATGAACGTGCCGGCATCAAATTCCTCATTACCATCGTGTGGTTTGTTCTCTTCTTGATTTTTTCCGGAAGATAGGGCCGGAACTGTTACAGCTAGAAATCCAAGCAGTAAGAGAGAAAAATATATGTACCTGTTTTTCAAGCTAATTATCTTTAAACTGACTTCTTTTTCAGGACCCTGGTGAATGTATAAATTACATAAACAGTGAACGTCAAATATAGGATAAAAAATAATATTACTGAACCGGTCTGATCGTTTTTAAAGACAACCAGGTACAGCAACGCAATAATCAGAGAAAGTAGTGTCTTAATCACCAGTGCAATGAGTGTAAACAACACGCTTTTAGCAGTGTCGGAATTGAATCCGTTAAAAAAAGCTAAAAGCGAAGCAAAGGCTGCAAGGGAGAATGCGCCGGTGAGTACAACTGCGCTACCAGGATTGTATAAAGAGGGCTGGAATCTGTTCAGTAGTATGATCAGCATGATCAGCACCAGTGACATAACAAGGAGAAGCAGATAATGTTTTATTGCCCTGGGAGTAAACATCTTACTTGTTTCTGAGAGCCTCCTTAATGATCAGCCACATAGCTGATGTTACACCGAGAAGTGAGAGGATCACCGTCAGGAGGGGTTCGGTGCCGGCCCATTTGTCAAGTTTGACTCCTCCGAGGGTAGTAATAACAATAATAACCACCATCTGAATAGCGATGGTGCTGTATCTGGAATAGGCTGAAAGGCCTTTATTTATCTCCTTCTTTGGATCTGGCTGCTGTTGCTCCTCCATTTTCACCGTCTTTCATTGCGCAGTTACCAGTAAAGACAGCTCCCGGCTCAATGGAGAGCTTATTAGTAATAATGGTTCCGCTGATCTTTGATGAGGCCTTGAGGGTCAGCAACTGTGAAACAGTTATTTTCCCGTCTATCATGCCTGAAACCTCCGAGTTTTTGCATTCCACCTCACCCTTGACTCGCCCGGTGGGCCCTATGACCACCTTGCCCTTTGTGGTCATGTTACCATTAAGGACTCCATCTATCCGTATATCGCCGGCTGATTTGATGTCACCCGTGATCTCTGTGCCCTGACTGATAAGGTTGAGTGGTGCTCCGTTGTCTGTCTCCATGATTTTTGCCATAGTAAAATTTGTTAGTTCCCTTACTTCCCTGAACTTATTTAACAGACAAATGTATGAAGTATTGTGCCTGATGGGAAAAAAGAGAGGATGAATTAAAAATCACCACCTGCCCCCGACGATACCGTAAGGGTGCTCCTTCATGGAGGAGAAAGTTGTTTTGAAGCAATTACTCTGCTAACGGCTTAGGGTCATATGCCCATTTAACCCAGATGCTTCCCCAGGTAAATCCGCCACCGAAGGCTGCAAGAATAAGGTTATCACCCTTGTGGAGTCTCTGCTCAAACTCCCACAGTACAAGCGGTATAGTGGCAGCAGTGGTATTGCCGTACTTCTGTATATTTATCATCACCTTCTCAGGTGGCAGCCCCATTCTACGTCCGGTAGCGTCTATTATTCTCAGGTTGGCCTGGTGGGGTACCAGCCACGAGATATCTTCAGGACGCAGGTTGTTTTTTGCCATGATCTCAGCAGCAATGTCAGCCATATTTACTACAGCAAACTTGAATACTGCCTGTCCCTCCTGATAGATAAAATGTTCGCGTCCGCCTACTGTATCATGTGATGCCGGACGAAGTGATCCGCCGGCCTTCAGATGAAGATACTTCTTCCCTGATCCATCGCTCTTGAAGATGTAGTCCATGATACCGTGCTCCTCCTCTGTCGGTTCCAGCAATACGGCGCCTGCGGCATCGCCAAAGAGGGTACATGTAGTGCGGTCGGTGTAGTCAGTGATAGATGACATCTTATCAGCGCCAACGACAATAACTTTTTTGTACCGTCCGGTCTCAACATATGCAGCAGCCGTCTGAAGGGCAAAGAGAAAACCGGAACAGGCCGCTGCGAGATCAAAGCTGAAGGCATTTTTTATGCCCACCTTGTCAGATATGATATTGGCTGTTGCAGGGAATGTCATGTCAGGTGTTACAGTAGCACAGATAAGGAGGTCAACTTCATCAGGAGATGTGTTTGTTTTCTCCAGCAGACCTCTTACGGCAGGTGCTCCCAGGTCAGAGGTTGCCATCCCTTCACCTTTAAGTATTCTTCTTTCCCTGATGCCAACGCGTTGCATGATCCACTCGTCAGTGGTCTCAACCATCTCAGAGAGTTCCTGGTTTGTCAGCCTGTATTCAGGCACCCAGGCATTTATTCCGGTTATTGCAGCTCTTAGTTTCTTCATCCTCCGAAGGCCTCCCTGATCTTTCCTGCAAGGTTGGCATGTACCACATCACGAGTCTGAAAGATCATATTCATTATTGCAGTCCTGTTAGAGATACCATGTCCGACAACAACATTTTCATTGATGCCTACCACAGGGGTACCTCCTACGAACTCAAAATTAAGCTTGTCAAAAAAGGTGTCTGTAATACCTTTTGATTTGGCTATCAAATAGAATTTCTCGGCCATTTTAAGAACCACATTACCGACGAAGCCGTCGCATACTATGACGTCAGTCATCTCTTCGGTAAAGAGGTGATGACCTTCAATATTGCCCTTAAAATTGATCTCGCTGTTTTCTTTCAGGAGCTGATAGGCAGCCTGGATCGTTGCTGAGCCCTTGGATTCCTCACGACCGATGTTCAAAAGCCCCACCGTGGGATTGTCAATCCCAAGCACATATTTTGAATACACAGTTCCAAGCAAGCCGTACTGCATTAGTACATCAGGCTTGCTATCAGGATTGATGCCCACATCAAGAATTATTGAAGAAGCACCGTTGACGCAGGGCATCAGGGCGGCCAGCGCCGGTCTGTATACTCCCGGGATGACGTTGACAGTATAGCTTGCACCTACCATCATGGCGCCGGTGTTTCCTGCACTTGCAAAGCCATCTATCAAGCCACGCTTGAGCATGCCAAATCCTATTGCGATAGATGAATCCTTCTTCTGTGAAAAAGCTTTTGCAGGGTGATCAGCCATTTCTATCACCTGAGTGCTGGGTATTATATCAAAAAGGGATGACTCAACATTCATTAATGCGAGCTTATCTCTTATCCGACCGTTATCGCCAATAAGCACGAGACGGTCACCTGCCGGTAACTGCCCCAGGGCGTCTACAGCGCCTTCTATGACAGCATCGGGAGCGTAATCACCCCCCATTGCATCAAGACCTATATTCATCGTTCAGCTTTTATGAACGGAAAGCTTGTCAGGCTGTCGTCTTTTTTTCAACGGCAAGCTTGCCTCTGTAGTATCCACACTCAGGGCATACCCTGTGGTAGAGATGAGCTGATCCGCAGTTCTGGCATGCAGACACGGTGGGAGCGACAGCTTTGTAGTGTGTCCTCCTCTTGTCCCTCCTGGTACTGGAGTGTTTGTGTTTTGGATGTGGCATCGCAGTAATGAATTGTATTAGTTATTCCTTGTCAGTTTTTTTAAATCATCCCATCGCGGGTCGGATTTCTCTATGCCGCTCTTGAGGTGATCATTAAGCTTCCTGATCATTTCGGGGTTGCATGTAGAGCAACCTTCCCTGTCATCAGGATGAATACGCTTCAAAGGTAATGCAAGATGGATGTATTCATAGAAAAACTGACTCAGATCTATTTCATGTTCATCCAGAGGCATTGTTATCAAATCCGGATCAGCCTCATTCCACTCCCTGCCTAGTTTAACAAACAGCCTGTTAGTAGCTGTGAGTGGCAAGTAAAATGTTTCAAGGCACCTGTCACATACCACCTCAGCACGGCCGTTTAAAACAATGTTGAGCTCAATATGAGTGGAACACTTTTGAAGCATAACCACCGCACTGAACTCTCCCCTCTTAACCTCTGACCTCTCAAACAACTCAAAGAAGTCATCTCCTATTTTGAAATCGTAGGTATATCTGGCTTCCTTTAATCCGGCTAGCGGTATGGAATACAATCCGGGCATCTCCCTTTTTTCGGTCTGCAAAATTATAAATCCTACTCTAATAAAAAAAATTATGAACAAAAAAGTAACATCGCCTGTTTTTTTCATAATTTTT
>CAYQNT010000068.1:7913-15013 GCA_964418865.1 uncultured Rikenella sp. | reverse complement strand
TGGTTTAATTTTCTTTTTGATGCAATGACCTGACAACCAATGTCATCATCTCTCCGATTTTCGAAGGATTTATCCAGCGTACAACAACCACGAGATCATTTTTCTGGTCCACAATTACATAGTTACCTCCCATACCGGTTGCATAAAAGACCGTTTCAGGTACTTCATCCCATTTTGTTTCACCCTTCAGCAACCACCACATGTAACCGTAACTGCTGTTGGCAGGAGAAGATGTTGTGGCCAGTTTTATCCATTTTTCAGAAATGAGCCTTTTCCCTCCCCATATTCCATTACGAAGGAAGAGAAGGCCATACCGGGCATGGTCAAGGGTGCTGATTATCATTCCGCCGCCGAAGTGTGCTCCACCGCTGACCGACTGAATCATCTGACCCTCTATTGTCACCCATGAATTGTCATAGCCATTCCATCGCCAGGTGGTTGAGGCGCCGATAGGATCCATAATACGTTCTTTCAGGATTGCCGGCAAGGGCCTTCGGTAAACCTGCAAAAGAGAGTATGCCAGAAGATTAACCCTAACATCATTATATTCAAAAGCAGTGCCCGGTTCCAGCAGCGGCCTTCTCTGCCAGTCGTCAGTGGTGCCTGTCCGCGGCGGCCTGTCTGCCCAGTCCGGCATGCCGAAAAGCGTTCCTGACCAGTCAGAACTCTGGGTGAGAAGATGCTCCCATGTGATCTGCGAGTTATGCGGACCTGAAAAAGTACCATCGGTTACATACTCCTTAACCTTATCATTCACATCAATTATTCCGTCATCATAAGCCAGTCCGGCCACAGTTGAAAGATAGCTCTTCGTGGCACTGAAGGTCAGATCCGGTTTCTCTATATTACCCCATGAAGCTACAATATATCCACTTTTTATTATTACTCCGGCAGGTCCGCCACGGTCAACCACGGGGCCTGCAATACGGAAGCCGGGTTCACTGCCGTAAGTCTGAAGAATAGCTACACGCAGGTCTTTCGGGTAGTTTATTTCATTGGTGACGGCAAAGACCACTGCATTTTTCAGAGCAGATGTGTCAAACCCCATCGTTTCAGGCTGCCTCTGTTCCCAGTGACCATAGGGGGGGAAGTAGGGCGCAAGCAGTTCAGATTTCTTCTTCTGCTGGGAGAATGAAGCCGGGGCCAGAATTAAAAAAAGGGCTGCAAAGAAAATATACTTACCGGCTCTGGTGTAATTAGTGAATGAGGAGATGCGGGTCATGATTGTCTATCGATTGTAATGTGAAGATATGATTATTCGGTCTTATCCCTGCATTCAATAATTCAGCAAGGTATTCTCTGTTGATCTCGTACCCTTGCTCTCTCAATGATGTTACAAACTCACCGTGTTTCCTGTTACTGCGGTAATCGGGTTCGCGCCCTGGATGCTGAAGGTATCTTTCGAACAGAGCAGTATCCTCGCCGGTGTTAAGCACTGCATGATACACAAGCCTGTTCTCTCTTCTGTGCATTGACGATCCGAGAATTTTACGGTTGCCGATAGTAATATCAGAGATACCTTTTGAACCAAGCTCTTTCACACCCAGGTCACCAAGAGTTGAGATGATCAAACTGTTTACTTCCCTGAAAAACTCTTTTGATGAGGTAATACCGTCAAAAATGCGGGCGACGGTTATCACAACCATTTCAGGTGACAGAACCACCGCCTCACCGCCTGTAGGTCTTTTTGTAACCGGTATATTGTCGGTTTCTACATTTTCTGAGATGAGTGACCTTCCCGGAGAATTACTCTGCCCGAGAACTATAATTGTCTCTGCCGGCTGCCATACAAGCATGCCGTTCCCTGAGCTGCCGAAGAGGCTGGCATCAGGTAGGTCATATGGTCTTATTACTAGCGGCATGACGCTATACCGTCAGGCCTTATTTATGCACGGGCTTGCCAACGGCGTCGGAGCCTGCCTCCAGGAATACCTCCGAGATAGTAGGGTGGGCATGCATGGTGTGCGCAACATCCCATACGGTGCTCTCCACGGCCATATAGGCAGATGCCTCGCTGATAAGGTCGGTGGCGTTATGCGCTATGATCTGCACGCCAAGCACCTCTCCGTATTTCGGTTCCGAGATTATCCTCAGGATGCCTTCAGCATTACCCTCGGCAAGGGCTTTGCCATTTGCCGAAAGAGGAAACTCATTGATCTTGTACTCAACACCATCAGCTGTCAGCTGCTGCTCTGTCTTACCTATCTGCGCAATCTCGGGGTCAGTGTATATCGTCAGCGGCACACGTTCGGTCTCCATAGTCTCTGTTATCCCGAGTATATGATTCACCGCTGCCAGTGCCTGAGCTGAAGCAGCGTGGGCATAAATGCTGTGGCCGTTGACATCGCCTACGGCATAGACGCCTTTGATGCTGGTCATGAAATGCTTGTCAGTGACATAAAAGCTCTCTTTCTCATCAGGCTTAAGTACGCCGGTGGGTTTGATACCCCTGCGCGGCATACAGTTAACAATACCCTCATATTCATCAAGATTGAGGGAGTTATAACCTGCGGTACCTTCAATGGTCTTTATCTTGAGCGACTCAAACTTGCGTGTCATGTAAGCATTGAGATAATCATCAAGGGCAGGGAAGATCTTATCAGCCGTTTTCAGCAGAGTAACATCTTTTCCGATCAGCGACAGCAATTGTGTGACCTCGGCTGCCACCGGTCCCTGGCCGGCAACGAGCAGCTTCTGGGGTATCTCCTTCATTGAGAAGAAGCTCTCAAGGTTAAGAATTTTGTTCTCTTTTACCTTGAATGGCAGGGGGCTGGGGTATGAGCCTGTGGCAATAATAATATTCTTTGCCGTGAGCTTACGGTTGTCAACCACCACTATGCTTGCAGCCTCTACGGAAGCAGTGCCGGATATGGTCTCAACATTGTTTTTCTTAAGGAGGAACTCAACTCCTTTTACGAGCCGTCTCACTATGCGATCGGAGCGTTTCACCCCCTTCTCCCAGTTGAAGGTGATCTTTTTGAGATCAAGCCCCTCAATGCCGAAATCGGCTGCCATACCCAGTCGTGAGAAGTACTTTGCACTTTCAAGCATCGCCTTTGATGGGATGCACCCCCAGTTGAGGCACATGCCACCCACCTGCTTTTTCTCTATCACGGCAGTCTTTAGTCCTGCCTGTCCTGCCCTTATGGCTGCAACATATCCAGCCGGTCCGGCGCCTATGATGATAAGATCGTAATCCATCTCCGTTGGTTTAAATTATTGTCTCATTATCAGCGACAGCGGATCTGCGATACCTGCTGCTACATCATTAAGGAATTCTGTTGCCTCTGCTCCGTCGACCATCCTATGGTCAACCGAGAGCGACAGCGGCATGACGTTTCCTACCTTTACTTCACCTTTTACCACCACCGGCTGCTGGTTAATGCGACCTATTCCCAGGATACCTACCTGGGGGTAGTTTATAACCGGCACGCCGAACCATCCGCCCAGTGCACCATAATTTGTGATTGTAAAGGTGCCGTCTTTCATGTCATCAAGTGTAAGCTTCCGTTCGCGCGATTTCACTGCTATCTCAGCCACAACCCTGCTCAGCTCTCTGATTGTGAGTTTGTCAGCATTGCGTACCACAGGTACAACAAGCCCCTCTTCTGTGCTTACTGCTATTCCAATGTTGTAATAGTTCTTATAGATGATGTTCCCTTTTTCGAAGTCCATCTCAGCATTCAGCTCCGGATGGCGTTTCAGGGCTGCCACCACTGCCTTGATAATGAAGGGCAGGTAGGTGAGGTTGAGATCATCTTTTTTATATTCTTCCTTATATCTTGCCCGTGCTTCAATAAGTGCTGACACTTCGGGTTCCTCGAACAGGGTCATATGTGCAGTGCTCTGTTTCGAGCGCAGCATGTTCTTTGCTATCGATTTCCTTATCTGTGTCATAGGCTTTATCTCAACCAGTTCAGCCGGTGCTGTGGTTGCGACATGTGCCGGTGCACTCTCTGTTGTAAAGGAGGGGGCATGGAATCTCTGAATATCACTCTTCATCACCCTGCCGGCAGGACCGGTACCGGTTATCCGATTTATATCGATATTCATCTCTCTGGCCATGGCTCTAGCCACGGGTGTTGCCAGCACCTTACGGGAAGCAGATGCAGCAGCTGCAGGCCTGGCTTCGGTGCCTTCATCGCTTGCAGGCAGGTAGGCGTTGTTTGAAGCGACCTCAAGCTCGCCCACCACGCCGGCGCCTTTTTCCTCAATAGCCTCAACCTCAGGAGCCGGAGCTTCAGCGGCCGCCTCTCCTGCAATCTCGATCTCAACAAGCACCTCACCCACATGAATGGTCTCACCAACCTTGCCGTAGCGTGCAGCTATGGCTCCTTCACGGGGTGACGGGATATCCGTTACAACCTTGTCGGTCTCCATCTTCACCAGGGGCTGTCCTACCTTGACGGCAGTACCTTTATCGACATACCATTCAATGATAATACCTTCTGTCAGCCCTTCACCTATGTCAGGGAATTTGAATATATACCTCATTACTTCAGAATTTTATTGTTCTTTCAATCTCGTAGAAGATCTTTTCGGGTGTGATCATGTAGTGATGTTCACCGCGCGGATAAGGCACTATCACATCAAATGCGGCCACCCTCTTCGGGGGAGCCTCAAGATGAAGGAAGGCCTCGTCATTAGCCAGGGCCATAATCTCAGAGCCTACTCCGAAACTACGTGGCTCCTCACCTACAAAAATGACTCTTCCGGTCTTCTTAATTGAAGCGGCTACTGTCTCCTTGTCAAGCGGATAGATAGTACGCAGGTCAATCAGCTCCACAGAGTATCCGGCTTCCTTCGTCATTATCATAGCCTTTTGCACTTCACGTATCATTGCGCCGTAGGCTACAACCGTAATATCTGTTCCCTGTGCTAATACTTTTGCTTTTCCTATAGGCACAGAGAACTTCTCCTCGCTCACCTCCTGCTTTATGGCCCTGTATATGCGTTTTGGCTCAAGAAAGAGCACAGGATCATCACTCTCTATGGCAGAGATAAGCAGACCCTTAGCATCATGAGGTGTGGAAGGCACTACCACCTTCAGTCCAGGTATATGTGCAAACATAGCCTCCATACTCTCCGAGTGGTGCTCGAGGGCGTTGATGCCTCCGCCGTACGGCAACCGTATGACGATCGGCATCTTGTATCGGCCGCGTGAGCGGTTATGCATACGTGTTATGTGTGAGATGATCTGATTAAAGGCAGGATATATGAATCCGCAGAACTGCATCTCAATTACCGGTCGCAGGCCCGCTGCAGCCATACCCACGGCAGTACCGGCAATACCTGACTCGGCCAGAGGGGTGTCAAAGACCCTCTCCACACCATGCTTCTTCTGCAGCCCTTCAGTCACCCTGAAGACGCCGCCCTCTACGCCGGCATCCTCACCGTAGACCACAACAGCCTTATCTTCTGTTAGTTTGATATCAAGAGCGTCATTGACGGCATTGACTATATTCATTGCTTTCATTTGCGTGCGTTTTTCCATTGTAAGAATTTTTCATGTTCAACCTGCTGGTCACGGAGTTCCTGCGGCATCTCGGCGTACATATACTTAAATATATCCTCCAGAGGATACTGCACTGTCTCTTCCGTCTCAATGAACTGTCTGTCTATCTCTTTGCTGTACTCATCTGTCAGCCTCTTCTCCTCGGCGTCAGACCACAGCTTCTTCTTCTCAAGGAAAAGCTTCATGCGACGCAGCGGATCCCTCTTGTCCCACAGTTTCTCCTCATCGGTAGTGCGGTATTTTGTAGGGTCATCTGATGTGGTATGAGCTCCCTTGCGGTAGGTAACAGCCTCTATCAGCACAGGCTTTTGCTCCTTGCGGGTATACTCATGGGCATACCTAAAGGCTGCAAGCATGGCGAAGATGTCGTTTCCATCGACCTTCAGTCCTGCGATGCCATATGCCTTTGATTTTATAGCCATATTGATGCTGGCAGTCTGCATTGCTACAGGAACTGATATAGCGTATTGGTTATTCTGCACCACGAAGATGACTGGCACCTTCCATACGCCGGCGAAGTTGAGGGCTTCGTGAAAGTCGCCTTCCGATGTCCCGCCATCGCCCACAAAAGCCATCACCATCTCATCCTTCTTCTGATACTTTATTGCATATCCTATCCCTGAAGCATGCAACAGCTGTGAGGCTATCGGCACTGAGGACGGAAGCATGTGATTTGCATCCTTAAATTTAACTCCCTCTTCGAATCCCATGTTGAACATGAATACATCCTTCATTGTAGCTCCCTTGGCCAGCCAGGCGCCCAGTTCGCGGAAGGCCGGCACCAGCCAGTCTTCATGCCTGAGCACTGCACCGGCGGCAACACCTATAGCCTCCTGTCCGTAGTTGGGCGGATAGGTGTAGACACGCCCCTGACGCTGGTACGAGACTATCATGTGATCAAGCGTCCGGACAAACAGCATATCTTTGTATAACTTTACCATCTCATCATCAGAGAGATGAGGCATCAGTTCCTTACTGATTACCTTTCCGTTGTTGTCAATCACCTGCAACATTTTGTCGTCTGCAGGATCAAACTGTTCGAACATATCTTTTTTATTTTGTTTAACGTTTCTTTAATCAGAACAAACACTCCTAAAGATTGTTCAGGAACCCGGGAGCTTGTCAGCCAGATCACAGAAAAGAAATGCCTGAACATAAAACCTGGTAAAGAAATGAGATCCTATTTGCCGGTTGAAGATCTGTATGTCATCTTCCAGCTGATATCCTCTCCGCTCTGAGGAGCGAAAGTAATTTTTCTGACCCTTCCATCTATTTTCTCCGACAGGAGGGTGCCGTTATCAGCTGATATTGACGGATTACCATAACCACTGGGCTCATAGATCAGCAGAGAATAATTTTCTCCGGGCACCTGTCTGCTTACCCCGCTTAAGACCCCATCCTTCCAGCTGACTAAAGAAAGGTCAGTTGCACCACAGCTGATATGCCTGCTTGTTGCAATTATCTGGGGGTTTCCCTGCACCGGTCTGATGCAGTAGAGTTGACAGTTGTACAAGGGATCGGTACTACTGAAGACAATTTTGTCATTCACTGTTCCCATGAAAGTATCTGTCCAGTACTCATAAAC
>CAYQNT010000068.1:5465-7903 GCA_964418865.1 uncultured Rikenella sp. | reverse complement strand
CTCTCAGAGTGATCTGTTTCTCATTCTCGTCAAGCCTGCCCAGCACGCACCATCTCTCCCAGGGCATATTCAGCTCAAGCATGAAGAGATCAAAAGGTGAGGTTCGGCTGCCATCTGTCTCCCTCTCGCCCGAACCACTCATCTCTGTGAGTGTTCTATCCGGATCCATTGATCGGGATGGATCGAGATCAAATACCTGTCCCGGAATCGTAAAGAGCACTGGCAATGATTTCCTTGCCGGGATGATAATGGAGGAGAAATAGACGCTGGGTTTATCAGTGACCATAAAAAGTGAGCCAGTGAGGGAGGTTGCCATGCATGACCGGTATGCTTCCCCGGGAGTTAGCTCAATATGATCAGGGTCATTGCGCCAGACCACGTTATTGAATGAATTGAACTGTGCCAGAGAGGTGTAACCATAACCGTCATTACCAATGCGACATCCATCTGCCAGTCCTATGACTGCCGGCAATACTCCCCAGCAGGAGAGGAGAAAGTTCTCTCTCCCAACCTCCTCCCTTACTCTCCTTATGACATCCCTGAAAGCTTCTTCCCTTTTCAGTCCGCGATTTTCAAAATATTGACTGTGACTATTATAGCCTTCAAAGAGCAGGTGCCTGAGAGCGTCAAGCTTAAAGTACTGCCAACCGCTTTCCTTGTAATTACGGTATACTGGTGATACCACTGAATCAAGCATTTCTTTGCGTGAACCATCCATAATAAAGCCAATCCACCTTCCGCGCTCAGGTTGCCCGTCACTTCCTGTAACAAACCAGTCGGGGTGCGAGCAGGCCCAGACTGAATCATGCACCGCTACATTGGTCCATATACCAGGTTTCAATCCCTTTGAGCTTATGTAGCGGGCAAGATCATCCATTCCTGAAGGAAACCTCTTGTTCGGTATCAACCAGCTCTCAGGCGAACCTCCTGGTTGCTGGTACCCATCGTCAATCTGCAGATATTCAAGACCATAAGGCTTCATGGTAGCCTCAAGAACGTCAGCCACTTCTTTTATTTTCTCCTCCGTTATATCTGTTTTATAGGCATACCATGAGCACCAGCCAGCTACAGGCTGTTTCCACACCTCATAGCTCCACGGTTCAAAATACCTCAGTCCCCTGTGCTGCTGGTAATAACGTGGCCTAAACCTAAATGTCACCTCGTCGCCCTGTATGGCTATTGAATAGGTGATACCTGTAGTATCAGCCTTTTCGGGCTTTATTTCCAGGTCGGAAGAGGTGTATGACTGATCCACTGAAAGCAGCCAGTCTGAATGCCTGTCGTAGACTGCCCTGTTCAGAAGGTTATGGCTCAATCCATATGTATGCCTCACTACCTGAGTGCCTTCTAACCGACGGTCAGCTTCGCAGGGGAATGACTCGTCACTGCCAATGATCATTCCATTGACAGTAAATTTATTTCCTGAGATTGAGGAAATGGTGAAGCTGTGCGTAATTCTGCTGTCATTATCTTCCCTTAACTCTCTGACTCTTAGTGAATGGGAGGGTAGGTCAGTGTTAAGGCGCATGATCTCTTTACCGTCATAGAGAAACCTGATGCTGTTATCCATAGAGATCACTTCTCCGGCATGGTTAGGTGGCTCTATGGACATAAGCGCCGGAGTCTGGCACATTGAAAAGCTTATTACTATTGCAAAAAGCGGAATCAGCAGAAAACGGTTCATCATTTAAATAAATTAATATTTCAAACTTACATAAATGTCATAATATCTCCTGCACCTAAGATCTATTGAAAGAGCCTTAATGTGAAGAAATGTTAAGAAGCATTTATCCTAAGCATATTTTGTCTTAAATTAGCAAGAATATATTGCTACTACTAACCCAATCCAATAAACCATGAAGAATCTTTCCAAAGTTTTGATGATTATTGCTCTCATGGCTGCGGTTTCCTGCCAGAAAAAAGCAGGAGACGAGCTCTCTCTGCCGTTTGTAAAGTATGAGCTTGACAACGGACTGAATGTCATCCTTCACGAGGATAAATCTGATCCTATCGTGTCGGTAGCCATCTACTATCATGTTGGTTCAAACCGTGAAGTGCCCGGCCGTACAGGCTTTGCGCATCTTTTTGAGCATATGATGTTCCAGCAGAGTGAGAATGTGCCTGAAGATCAGTATTTCAACCTTATTCAGAGTGCAGGCGGAACACTCAACGGTTCAACAAATCAGGACCGTACCAACTACTATGAGACTGTGCCGAAGAATGCCCTTGAAATGGTCCTCTGGATGGAGTCAGACCGTATGGGCTATCTCACCAACACCATAACGCAGCAGGCTTTTGCTATTCAGCAGAACGTGGTTCAGAATGAAAAGCGTCAAAACTATGACAACAGGCCATACGGTCACTCCTCAACAGTGATGGCCCGGGCGATGTTCCCCGAGGGTCATCCCTACAGCTGGACGACCATTGGCGAGATGAAG
>CAYQNT010000068.1:5103-5455 GCA_964418865.1 uncultured Rikenella sp. | reverse complement strand
AGGATCTCTTCAATGCAACTGTAGATGATGTGAAAGATTTTCACGGCCGTTTTTACCTGCCTAATAATGCAACACTGGCCATCGCAGGCGATTTTGATCCGGTAGAAGTCAGAGCGCTGGTACAGAAATATTTCGGAGAAATACCCAAAGGACCGGAAGTGGCGGAACCGAAACCGATGCCCGTGACCCTTGCCGAGACCAAGAAACTTTATCATGAGGATAACTTTGCCAATACGGCACAGTATACCATGGCCTACCCGACGCCTGAGAGATATTCAAAGGATTCATATGCACTAACAGCACTTGAATCCTTTGAATATCTCTCAGGCGTCGGGTAGGCCATGGTATACTG
>CAYQNT010000068.1:4801-5093 GCA_964418865.1 uncultured Rikenella sp. | reverse complement strand
TATGTACAACGTGCTTGTCAAGGAGAAAAAACTGACCTCCGGCGTAAGAGCAATGAACATGGCCCAGGATCTTGCCGGCACCTTTAACATTTCCGTATCTGCAAACCCGGGCGTGTCACTTGCCACTGTTGAGGATGCCATCTTTGAATCATTCATCCGTTTTGAGAAGGATGGATTCACCGAGAAAGATCTTGAAAAAGTAAAGGCAGGGCAGGAGACCAGTTTCTACAATATGATAAGCAGCGTTCAGGGCAAGGCATTCAGGCTGGCTGAGTATGACATCTTTGCCGGT
>CAYQNT010000068.1:444-4791 GCA_964418865.1 uncultured Rikenella sp. | reverse complement strand
GTTTGACGAGAAATATATCAAGGGAAAGAACTATGTTGCAACCAGCTTTGTTCCGAAGGGGAAGATTGACCTTGCAGCTGCCGGATCAGTTAATGCCGGTATAGTTGAGGAGAACATTTTAACGGCCACAGAGGTTAAGATCGAAGCCGGTGATACCGGTGAGATCAAGAAGACCCCCACATCTTTTGACCGTTCGGTGCAGCCACCGCTGGGGCCTGATGTATCCGTAAAAGTACCTGCTGTATGGAAGGCCTCACTGGCCAACGGCATACAGCTTTTCGGAATAAATCATACCGAGGTGCCACTGGTGCAATACAGCATTGTCATTAGCGGAGGCCATATGCTTGACGACATAAGCGCTCCGGGCGTGGCTAACATGCTGGCCATGATGCTCAATGAAGGAACAAATAACAAGACCCCGGAAGAGCTTGAGGAGGAGATTGCTCTCCTGGGAGCCATGATAAGGGTCTCTGCCAGCAATGAGGATATCACTGTTAGCGTCAACACGCTTGCCCGCAACTTTGAGAAGACCATTGCCATAGTTGAAGAGATGCTGCTTCAGCCACGCTGGGATACCCTCGCATTAGAGCTGTCACGTACACGCGTTCTCAACGGCATAAGACGAAACTCGATTGATCCCACCTATCTTGGTTCAATGGCCCTGTCAGAACTTATTCTGGGTAAAGACAACATATATGCAACCGATGTTTCGGGGACCGCTGAAAGTGTTCGTTCGATGACGATGGAACAGATAAAGACATTTTATGACAAGAACATTTCACCGTCAGTGACAAGCTTTCTGGTGGTCGGCTCGGTTGACCAGCCAAGAGTAGAAAAAGCGCTGATATCGCTCAGCGACAAATGGAGCCCCAAAGAGGTTCAGATGCCTGTTATCGCATTTGCCCCGGCACCTGAGAAATCAGGTATCTATTTTGTCAATGTTCCCGGAGCAAAACAGTCGAATATATATATCGGTGCACCTGCATTATCAAGAGGCAACCCGGATTATTATCCTGCATTTGTGGCTAACTACAAACTCGGAGGATCATTCAACGGCTATATAAACCTCGTCCTCAGGGAGGAGAAAGGCTACACCTACGGCGCCAGAAGTAGTTTTGTCGGCGAAAAGAATTTCGGTAATTTTATTGCAAGCTCGGCCGTCAGGTCAACAGCTACCCTCGAATCGCTCGAGATATTCAGGGATCTAATGACCAGCTATCGCGAAGGCGTCTCACAGAGCGACGTCGATTTCACAAAGAGCTCGCTGCTTAAGGGTAATGCCCTCCAATTCGAGACGCAGAGGGCATTGTTAGGGATGCTTAATACAATGAGCGCTTACGGACTTCCTGAAGACTATATCGCCCGCGAGGAGGATTATGTCAGGAACCTTACTGTTGGGGAGGTCAGCTCGATAGCTCAGAAATATATTGATCCTACAAGGATGTATTATGTGGTTGCAGGCGATGCTGCCACGCAGCTAAAAGAACTCAAGAAACTAGGGTTTGGTGAGCCTGTGTTAATTAAGTAAAATCCTTTATCATGAAAAGATTAAACGTTTTATTTATGTTTATGGCACTGCTCCTGATGTCAGGATGCAGCGGAGACAAGAAGACATCGCTTTCCGTTCCGTACGAGTCTTATAAACTCGACAACGGTCTGACGGTCATCCTCAATGAAGACAAATCTGACCCGATCACATCGCTGGTGATACTTTATCATGTAGGATCAAGCAGGGAGGTACCCGGAAAGACCGGGTTTGCTCATCTGTTTGAGCATATGATGTTCCAGCGTTCAGAGAATGTGGCTGAGGACCAGTTCTTTAAATATATTGAGGGTGCAGGCGGTATGCTCAACGGCGGAACAAGCTTTGACCAGACCATCTATTTTGAGGTTGTGCCGAAGAACTCTCTGGAGACTGCCATGTGGTTAGAATCGGATCGTATGGGATTCCTTCGCAACACTGTTACACCTCAGTCATTTGCACTGCAGCAGAATGTTGTGCAGAATGAAAAGAGGCAGGGAGTGGATAACATGCCTTACGGATTCACTGATTATGTCATCCTCAAGAACCTCTATCCGGCAGGCCATCCCTACAGCTGGGATGTGATTGGAGAAATGGAGGATCTGGTCAACGCTACTGTTGACGATGTCAAGGAGTTCCACAAGAAGTTCTATATACCCAATAATGCAACCTTGGTGGTATCCGGAGACTATGATGTTCAGGAAGTTAAAGCTCTTATTCAGAAATATTTTGGTGAGATTCCGGCAGGTGAGGAGCTCAAAAACCCGGTGCCTATGAATGTCACGCTGGCAGAGACGAAGAAGCTATATCATGAAGACAGCTTCGCGAGGGCGCCGCAGTACAATATGGTATATCCTTCGTGCGAGCAGTATTCGAAAGATTCTTATTCGCTTGACGTGCTTGCCCAGCTTTTAGGGGTAGGGAAGAAGTCTCCCATGTATAAGGTGCTGGTTAAAGATAAAAAACTCACCTCCAACGTAAGGGTATCTAACCAGTCGCAGGAGATTGCCGGGCAATTCCAGGTAAGCGTAACGGCCAATCCATCAACAAGTCTGAATGATGTTGAAAAGGCGATTTTTGAAGCCTATGACATGTTTGAGACTGAGAAATTTACAGAGAAAGACCTTGAGAGGATTAAGGCAGGGCTGGAGACAAATTTTTACCGCATGATGAGCAGTGTCATGTACAAGTCATTCATGCTTGCCATGTACAGCGAGTTTGCGGGGTCACCCGACTTTATGGTTGAGGAGCTTGAGATGATGCAGAAGGTTACCATGAATGATGTCTGGGATGTTTACAACCGGTATATAAAAGGCAAGAATTATGTTGCTACAAGCTTTGTCCCCAAAGGCCAGCTTGATCTTATAGCGGAAGGATCAGTAGCCGCAGGAATTATTGAGGAGGATGTCACCAAGGCAGCCAGCATGGAGGTTATTGCCGGCAGTGAAGAGGTTATAGAGAAAACGCCGAGCAGCTTTGACAGGTCTGTAGCCCCTGTGCCTGGGCCCGATCCTTCGATCACCCTTCCTTTGGTATGGAAAACAGATGCTGCCAATGGGATGCAGGTTTTTGGCATTGAGCAGCATGAGCTTCCATTGCTGACCTATTCCATAGTGGTAACCGGCGGTCATTTGCTTGATGATCCTGCAAAACCGGGGGTAGCCCGCTTTACTGCACAGATGCTGAATGAGGGAACTATGAACAGAACCCCCGAGGAGCTTGAGGAGGCGATACAGCTACTGGGTGCCAACATAGGTATCCGTGGCGGTGATGAGAATATAACTGTTTCTGTCAGTACTCTTGCCCGTAACTTTGAAAAAACCCTGGCGCTGGTTGAGGAGATGCTTCTTGAGCCCCGCTGGGACGAGGAGCAGTTCTCTCTGAACAAGACCCGGACTGTGAATAACCTGAAGCGCAGCCTTGCTGATCCTAACTATCTGGCAAGTATAACCTTCAACAAGATGGTGTTGGGTACAGACAATGTTATGTCTTCGGATGTAAGTGGCAACGTTGAAAGCGTTGAGGCAATCACTCTTGATGACCTGAAGAGTTACTACGATAGCAACATTTCACCGTCTGTCTCCAAGTTCCTCATTGTTGGGGATATTGACCAGAAAAGAGTGGAGAAAGCGCTTGCAGGGCTAAACAAAAAATGGATGGCAAAGGAGGTCTCAATTCCTTCACTGACCTTCCCGGCAGGTCCTGAAAAATCAGTACTCTATTTTGTTGATGTACCCGGAGCCAAACAGTCAGTGATAAACATAGGCAACCTTTCGCTTACTCGCAGTGATCCGGACTATTATAAGGCCGATGTGGCCAACTATATGCTTGGCGGCGGAGCCAGTGCCCGGCTATTCATGATACTCAGAGAAGAGAAAGGGTTCACCTACGGGGCCTATTCAGGGTTTAATGGCATGAAGAGCTATGGAACATTCAAAGCTTATGCCTCAGTGAGGACAGATGCCACGCGTGAGTCTGTTGAGCTCTTCAGGGATATCATGTCTGAATACAGGACAGGTGTTTCACAGGAGCTGGTTGATTTCACCAAAGGATCACTGCTGAAGGCTAATGCCTTGCGTTTTGAAACTATTGAAGCCAAACTTGGGATGCTGAACACAATGACCTTCTATGATCTGCCGGTTGATTATGTCAGACAGGAAGAGAATTATCTTCGCGGCCTAACTGTTGAGCAGATGAATGAGACGCTACAGAAATACATTGACCCCATGAAGATGTACTATGTGGTGGTGGGAGATGCAGCTACGCAGATGAATGGCCTGAAGAAGGTAGGGTTCGGAGAGCCAATTATGGTAAAATAGATATTT
>CAYQNT010000068.1:0-434 GCA_964418865.1 uncultured Rikenella sp. | reverse complement strand
CCTGCGGTCCGTGTCTCTGACATTAAGACCGCAGGATTTTTATATTGCAATATTGTTTTGTTGTCCGGATGGTGGTCAGCACTGCAATCTAACTGCTCTCTAAAAACACCCACGGGTGTTCTTTTATCGGATCGCCCTCATCATCCGGAGTAATAAAATAATATATTTGCAGAAGAGAGCTGCCCGGATGGTGGAATGGTAGACACGAAGGACTTAAAATCCTTTGGCCGTTAAGGCTGTGGGGGTTCAAGTCCCCCTCCGGGTACCCAGAGGCACAAGAGGTCAATTTCGACCTCTTGTTTCTTTTTATGACATTCTAAAATCCCCAATAATTCGGAGGATGAGTTTCATGGTTCCGTATCGAATGGGGACGCAACTGTTCCTTTCTCCAAAACGAGCTTTTTGGTAAAGATGCAACCAACGATCTTCTTTCT
>CAYQNT010000067.1:0-15190 GCA_964418865.1 uncultured Rikenella sp. | reverse complement strand
ACCACCGTAGAACTGTTAATAACACCTGAAATTTATATAAACTGATTAGTTACAACAGATCAATTGATAAAAGGTTGAAGAACGTTGTTCAAAAAATATCGGGATACTTTTTTCTTATTCTCTTCCTGGGAGTCTTCAGCAGCAATACATTCTTTGATCACGCACACATATACAACAGCGAAATAATTGTCCACTCCCATCCATTCCAACACGGGAATGATGGGAAACCAATGCACAGCCATAATAGTAATGGCTACATGCTGGTCATTTTCTTAAACAATATTATTACTAATGCCCTCATCAGCCTGGCGCTGGTTTTACTCGTGTTGTTAGTAACAGCTGAAGTAATTCACTCAAGAACAATCAGCTTACGGTATCAAAATGAACTATCCGTTGTTCGGTTAAGGGGTCCTCCCGACATGATGCTCAGATAACCTGTCATTATATTTTCATCCGAATTTTTGTGATTGAACCAATAGCTTAAAAGCTCCGGGTTCGTATTCATTATTGAGCATTATCCCTTGTATTATGTATAAAATTATCCCTATTATCCTGGTGGTCCTTTTTGCTGGCTGCCAAAATGCCGGCAACAGCAATTCTGATACCAAAAACCCTGACAACATAAGGAAAGCAAAAGGCCGCAACCATATCAAGGGCGACGCCAAATCTGCGGAGTCATGCCAGATAGTGATCAGGGGCGACTCAGTTTTCATTGCCGAGGAGTCTCCGGTCTGTTCGAAGCTTAAGGTGCAAACTGTTCACTCTCAAGACTATCTTGTGGAATTTACAACGTCAGGGGTTGTAAGACCTCTGTCAGGACACCTGGCAGAGATTTCTACTCCTTTTGAAGGAAGAATCGGGAAATCATTTATTAAGCTCGGGCAGAAGGTAAATAAAGGCACTCCTTTGTTTGAGGTGAGCTCATCAGACTATCTGGAGTCACTGAGAATGTATTTACAGGCTCTACACGAAAAAGAGCTGGCAGAAAAGAATTACCGGCGAAAAAAAGATCTGATGGACTCTGGGATCGGCTCAGGAAAAGATTATGAAGAGGCCAGGCTTCAGTTTGATCTGAGCGACAAGGAGCTGGAAAAGACAGCAGCCATATTGAAGATATACAATATCAACCCTGCAGATGTTGATCTGGATCGGCCTCTTATTGTAAGGTCTCCTATCCGTGGCGAGATTGTCAATGATAATATTATTGTTGGTCAATACCTTAAAGCTGATTCTGATCCGGTCACTACTATTGCAGATCTGGATAAAGTCTGGATAGTGGCACGGGTAAAGGAGAAAGACCTTGGGACAATAGGTATTCAGGACGAAGTTGAAATATTAACTGAAGGTAACCCGGGTAATCCTGTCAAGGGATCAGTAGACTATATCGGGAGCATGATGAATGAACAGACCCGGTCAGTGGAGGTATATATTGAATGTGATAATGGAGATCATGTTCTAAAGTCCGGCATGTTTGTTACAGTTCGGTTTTATCACAAACTCCCCAACGTCATAATTATACCGGGGAGCTCTGTTTTGCAGGATTACAATAAGTCTTATCTCTATTCAAAGGAGAGCTCTGATCTATATGTCAGGAGAGAGGTAACCGTCACTACAATACCGGATAAAAAGCTCATTGTCAGTTCCGGTCTTAAGCCGGGCAGTAGCATTGTAACTGAAGGAGCCATCTACCTGCAATAAAACATACTATGGAAAAACTATTCAGGCTTTTTATACACCGAAGGGTGTTGATTGCAACCTGTTTTGTACTTGTTGCAGCTATAGGCGCCTATTCCTGGTTCCAGTTGCCCCTTGATGCCTATCCTGATATTGCAGATGTGACAGTTCAGGTAGTAACCCAGGTCCCCGGACTGGCAGCCGAAGAAGTTGAACAGCAGATAACAATTCCTCTTGAGCGTGATCTTAACGGCATGCCTGGCTTGCATACCATGAGAAGCAAGAACCTGTTTGGCATCTCCGCAATTCTTCTGGTCTTTGATGATGGAATCGACGATTATTGGGCCCGTCAAAGGGTACAGGAAAGAATCAACGGCATAGAACTGCCCTTTGGCGCTGTTCCTGAGATAAATCCTCTCACATCGCCTACCGGTGAGGTATGCCGGTATCTCATTGAAAGCTCCAGCTATACGCTAAGGGAGCTGACAGACATGCAAAAATGGGTTATCATCCCACGGCTCAAGCAGGTAACAGGCGTAGCCGATGTGCAAAATTTCGGGGGTATAACTACTCAGTACCAGATTGAGATTGACCCTGTAAAGCTTGAAAAATATGACATCTCTCTTAATGATGTAACGGAGAGCATCAACAAGAATAATTCCAATGCCGGCGGAAGTATGATTGACCGGGGTGATCTCACATATATAGTCAGAGGTGTGGGATTGATAAAAGACCTTGATGACCTTGGCAAGATTGTAGTAAAAACTTTCGATGGCGTGCCGGTATATATAAGTGACCTGGGGACACTTAAATATGGCAATTTTGAACGCAAGGGAGTGTTTGGTTATTCCGACAGTGAGAGAGACTATAGTGAGAGCGTGCAAGGGATAGTACAGCTACTCCGTTATGAGAATCCTTCTAAAGTGCTCAAGGAGGTACACAAGGCAATAGATGAATTAAATGATCAAATACTTCCGGAAGACGTAAAGATCCACATTTTCCTTGACAGAACCGATCTCGTCGGCGCAACCATTAGCACCGTGTCACATACCTTGCTTTACGGAATGTTGCTGGTCATCGGTATTCTGATAATTTTTCTTGGAAGCTGGCGCAGCGCCCTGGTAATAGCCATCACAATCCCATTGTCATTACTTATTGCTTTCATCTTGATGCATATTACCAACATCCAGGCCAACCTTCTTTCTCTCGGCGCAATTGATTTCGGAATTCTTGTGGAAGGCTCAATTGTTATACTGGAAACAATTCTCAAAAAGCGGGAAGAAGATCCGGATGTCGAATTGCAGCCTGAAAACATCATAAAACGATGTGTTGAGGTGGGTAAACCCATTTTCTTCTCAATGCTTATCATCATTATGGCATATCTGCCGCTTTTCACCTTCGAGAGAATTGAAAAGAAGATGTTCCTGCCAATGGCATATACCGTAGGTTTCGCAATAATGGGAGCCCTTGCGGTAGCTCTTTTGCTGATACCAGGACTTGCTTTTATTATATTCCGGAAACCTCAGAAAGTATACAGAAACAGATGGCTCGAAAAGCTGACTATGCTTTACAATAGGTTCACAGAGAAACTTATAGAGAAGCCCAGAAAAATATTCATGCCATTAATCTTAATAATTATATCAACCGTAATATTGTCTTTTACTGTTGGAAAGGATTTTCTGCCTTCTCTTGATGAGGGTTCCCTCTGGCTACAGGTCCAGTTTCCGCCGGGGGTTACGCTTGATAAAGCTAAATCCATGGCTGATACGCTACGGGTGCATGTGATGAAATATGAGGAAGTGGAATATGTGATGACACAGGTAGGCCGTGATGACCAGGGAGCTGACCCTTTCTCCACGTCTCATGCTGAGTGCGGAGTGGGGCTTATCCCTTACAAGGACTGGAAGCGAGGAAAAAGAAAAAGTGATCTCATTAATGAGCTGTCAGCTGATCTTGCAGAACTACCGGGTTATAGCGTGGGTTTTTCCCAACCTATTATAGATATGGTCATGGATCAGATAGCCGGTTCACACAGTGACCTTGCAGTAAAGATTTTTGGCGAAGATCAGGAAGAAGCCAGAAGAATTGCCGAGTCAATAGTCTCAACTGTGTCAGGCATAAAAGGAGCAGGTGATGTAAGCATAGAACAGGAACCTCCGCTGCCACAGCTGCTTATACATGCAGATCGTGATAAGATAGCACTGTACGGACTAAATGTATCAGACGTCTCTGAACTGATAGAGGTTGCCATCGCAGGCAAAGCAATCTCACAGGTGTTTATGGGAAATAAGGTTTATGATGTCATCTGCAGGTACAATGAACAGTCCAGGGAGACACCGGAGAAGATTGGCTCCCTGCTGCTCACTACGTCTACAGGTGCAAAGATCCCACTTTCACAGATTGCGGAAATCACAACAACAACCGGACCGGGTATTATTAACCGCGAAGAGAATAGCAGGTTTCTTACTGTAAGAATAAATATGCGTGACCGTGATATCTCGTCATTCTTCAAAGAGGCAAATTATGCTATTGAAAAGAATGTCAGTTATAATAGCGATGACTTTCTGCTTAAATGGAGTGGCCAGTTTGATAATCAGCAGCGAGCATTCAAACGCCTGATAGTAATAGTGCCGCTCTCTCTTGCCCTTATGTTTATCTTACTTTTCTGGAGCTTTGGCAATTTCAGGCAGGCCTGGCTGCAGATGGCCATACTGCCACTGCCTGTATTTGGCGGTATGATAGCACTAAATCTGACCGGAATGACCTTCAATGTATCATCAGCCGTTGGATTTATTGCATTATTCGGGATGTTTACGATGAACAACGTGTTAATGATATCTCATATTAATCACCTCAGAGCCAGAGGGGGAGCGTTAAAAGATTCCGTGATAAAAGGGGCGACCCACCGTTTCCGGCAGATACTGATGACCTCTGCTGTTGCAATACTTGGGCTGGTGCCTGCCTCGCTGTCAACCAATATTGGTTCAGATGTACAGCGGCCACTGGCCACGGTAATAGTCTATGGCCTCATTTTTGGTACCATTATCACACTGACCGCCCTGCCCGCCCTTTATTATATGCTTGAAAAACATTTCCTATTAAAAAGCAAACCGGAGAAATTCTGATTACCTATGAAAAAAATGAGCCGATCATTAATCCTCTATTTTATTTTGTTCTGTGCCGGCACACAGGCCACTCACTGCCAACCGTTGCCACAACTTAATGATAATCCCTTAACACTGGCAGACTATTTAACCTCTGTCATCAAAGGTAACCTGGGTTATATTGCCGGACAGTTCAATGTCAGCATTGCTGAAGCAGAACTTAAGGCCTCTGCCACAATGCCTGATCCCGAGCTATCAGTCAGTTACTCAAATAATGAAGAACGAAGTCTCATGATGGGACAGTCAGTTGAAGGCGGCATCAGTTACCCTCTTAATCTGGGTAACCCACGCAGGGCCGGAATGAACCTGGCAAGATCACAGTATGAACTATCAGGCCTGATGCTTGAGGCATATTTTCAGGAACTCAGAGCTGAGGCTTCCCTGGTGTACTTTGACCTCCTCAGAAGCCGTGAGATATACATTACTCAGGCTGAGATACAGCAACAACTGGCAGAACTGGCAAAGGCCGACAGTTTAAGGTACATTAACGGGGAAGTGGCAGCGCTCGATGCGCTGCAGTCGTCGCTTGAAGCAAGAACACAGCAGACTGAGGCAGATCAGAGTCTTGCCGATATGCAAAATGCCCTCTTAAGGCTCATGTACCTCAGGGGGGCCGTCGTGTCTGACAGACAGGAAAATCCAAGCGACAGCTTCCCGGTAAGGGATCGTAGTTTTGATATTGGCCTTCTGATCAATAATGCAATTGAACAGAGGTCAGATTTAATGGCAGCACTCAAAAACAGGGAGGTCTCTGAGAAATACCTGAAGCTGATTAAGGCCGGTCGCGCGCCGGAAGTGAACCTTGAGACCGGTTATTCATATAATTCAATCGTAAGAAATGAGATTGCCCCCGCTCCTGCCTTTAGGGGCCTGAGTGCCGGAGTAACATTTCCGCTTAAATTCTCATCACTCAACAGAGGGTCTCTGGTGGCTGCTGACCTGGCAGTGAAGCAGAGCACAGTAACTTATGAGGAGACTGAACTGCAGATCAGGCAAGAGGTACTTGAGGCATATAATAATTTCACCGCTCAGGAGAGGAGGATCATGCGTTACAACCAGGGTCTCGTAGGTGATGCGGAAGCAATTCTCAAAGGCCGCATATATGCATACCGGCGTGGCGAAAGCAGTCTGATAGAGCTCCTCAATGCTCAGCGTACTTATTACGAACTGAAGGTAGGATATATTAACGCTTTATACGATTATACAGCCTCACTGATTGAGCTGGAAAGATCTGCTGCCATCTGGGATCTGACACTATAGCATCTTCACAGTTTCTTTAACTGTTTTTCTTAGGGATCTATGCCGTAAAAAGAGGTCGATGATGACCCCGGCAATTATTATTGCTCCTTTTTCTTTTGGCGATCAGGAGCAGCGAAGATCGCAAATCCACGAAACAGATTTTTGATATACCTTTAGTGGCTCCATTGGATCATTGGGAAAATAAATGACATTCAATTATGGAAAAGACCGGAATATGCGGAATTACAGGGAAAGTATTCCCTGAGAGAGATCTTGTTGGAGTTGATTCCATCAGGCCACAGATTATGACAATGATCAGAGAAGTTTACCCTGACTGGCCAGGCAATGAGGGCAAGATCTCTGTGGATATTTTAAATGGTTTCAGGGATAAATATGTCGAGCAGATGATCGTGGAAGAAACAGGTGAGATAGGCAGTCTCGACCTTGATGTTATGGAAAGCATTAAAAATCAGGAGCTTCTTTCAACCAAACTTCAGGCCGATGCCGGAGACACCCTGACAATGGGCCAGCGTACTGCAGATAAGGTGGCGACGTTTGGCGGCAGCTGGAAATTCATAATAATTTTTGGTGTCATTCTCTTTATCTGGATTTCGATTAACACCTATGTTTTGTATAAAAAACCTTTTGACCCTTACCCATTCATCTTGCTAAACCTCATCCTTTCATGTCTTGCAGCCATTCAGGCCCCAGTGATAATGATGAGCCAGAACAGGCAGGAAACAAAAGACCGAAGCAGGGCACAAAATGATTATCAGGTTAATCTGAAGGCTGAAATTGAAATCAGGCAGCTGCATGAGAAGATAGATCATATACTGATTAATCAGTCGAAAAGGTTATTTGAAATACAGCAGATTCAGATAGAACTGATGGAGCAGCTTATAAAGAAGAAATAATTTGTAGGATCAGATGAAGCTTGCAAAATCAGACATAAAGGAGTTTCTTGACGAGAAGGCAGAGTTGTATAACAAGCCCTCATTCTTTGAATGTGATCCTATTAGTATCCCACATCAATTTACAGAAAAACAAGATATTGAAATAGCCGGGTTTCTTGCAGCTACCATCTCATGGGGAAACAGAAAGATGATTCTCAGAAATGCGAACCGTATTATGGACATACTCGATCATTCGCCCTATGAATTTATAATGGATGCAGGCAATGACGAGATAGAAAAGATCAAAGGCTTTGTTCACAGAACTTTCAACTCAGATGATCTGATATACTTTCTCAAAGCCCTGAAGAATATTTACATGCATAAGGGCGGGCTTGAAGCTATTTTCACAACCCATCAGACGTCGGATTCACTTCAGCCTGCTATACATGAGTTTCACAGGATATTCCTTGAACTTCCTCATGAGCGAAGAGCAGAAAGACATGTATCTGACCCCTTCAAGGGTTCTGCTGCGAAAAAAATAAATATGTACCTGCGGTGGATGGTCAGGAATGACAACAGAGGGGTTGATTTCGGCTTATGGAAGTCGATATCACCTTCGCTGCTTTCATGTCCGCTTGACATCCATTCAGGAAACGTAGCAAGGAAACTCGGGATTCTTGGCCGTAATCAAAACGATGCCAAGGCAGTGTCAGAATTAGATAATGTTTTACGAAAACTGGATAAGGATGACCCTGTCAGATATGACTTTGCATTATTTGGATTGGGTGCTATTGAGAGATTTTAATACTATGCACCGTGGCTGGAAGCCCGGTTAAAGTTTGCACGATGCAGCAAAGATTACTGTAATTTTAAAACATGCGCTTCTTGTTCATGCCATATTTCCAAAACCGGGTGTTTTATGGCATGTGAAACTAAAAATGTCAGCGCCCCGGGTATAACAATCATCTCATCTTTCCTTCCAGGGCTGCCACTTTTGCAAGTCGGCGGCTAAATCTTTCATCCTCCTTGAAATTGGCGTTCAGGAATATCTGTACTAAATCCCACGCCAAGGAATATCCTGTAATCCGGCCTCCCAGACACATCACATTCATATTGTCATCTTCAACCCCCTGGTGAGCGGAGAAGGAATCGGTGATTAATGCCCCTCTAATGCCAGACACCTTGTTTACAGCAACGCAGGCCCCAACGCCACTGCCGCATATGGCCAGACCGCGACTAACTTCACCGCTGGCCACAGCCCTTGCAAGGGGCACTACAAAGTCAGGGTAGTCATCGTCAAAAGTTAATTCATGGGCGCCATAGTCCACTACCTCATAGCCCCCAGCCTTGAGCAGATGAACCAATTGGGATTTTAACTCAAATCCGCCATGATCGGCAGCAACGCCGACACGTTTCAGGTCTTTACTGTTTTCCACACTTCCTTTTTTGATACGGTTGACTGACTCCATTTCCAGTTAAAAAGTTCAGCTATGTTTAAGGTCTTTTAGTCCCATATAGGCTAATTCTGACGAAGTTGATGCATAACCTTCATGAAGGATACTGCGAATCCCCAATCCTCTGGCAACATCAACAAACATTTGCCTATCCTCTAAATAGACAACTTGTTCTACGGGCACCTGAGCAATGTCAAGGGCTATCCGGTAGATATCAGCATCAGGTTTCCTATAATGAACAAAGCAGGAGGATATAAAAAAATCAACAAACTGATCAAGATGAAACTTCTTTATCCTGTGTTCATTCAATTCCCTGGCTTCGTTATTGACAACTACAATTTTTAGCTTGTGCTGTTTTTTTAAACGCTGTATATATTCAATCATTTCCGGGTAAGGAGTGGTTTGATTGAACATAAATTCCTGAAACTGAAAAGGTGTAAAAGAACGCTCCTCGTAGAAAACTACCCGTTTAAGGTATTCATCAAGGTTGAGCTTCCCTGCCTCGTATGTAGCGAAAGTAAGGTGATGCCTCTCTTCCATATTCCCGAAGTCTATCTTAAAGTAGCCGGCAGCTGCCTGGCGTGACTCGTGTCCCCAACCGTTACTTAGCATGACGCCGCCAATATCTAAGAACAAGGTTGTGATTGGAATTAATTTATCCATGGTCTTTCTCCCAATTTCAAGGAAGTTTAAATTCTTGGGAAATTCTATTGAGAATCTTAATAGAATAACAACTGATTATCAGATTAGTTTGTTACCCGGGAAAACCATGCCTCTCACGGGGTGATAAGCCCGTCCTTTATTCTGATGGTTCTGTCTGACATGGCTGCCAGCTGCGGGTCATGAGTCACTATGATGAATGTATGGCCGAAGGTGTCACGCAGCCTGAAGAACAGGTTATGCAGCTCTTTCTTGTTTTCAGTATCAAGGTTTCCTGATGGTTCGTCAGCCAGTATAAGTGACGGACTGTTGACTATTGCACGTGCCACGGCCACGCGCTGCTGCTCGCCGCCACTGAGTTGTGACGGCTTATGCTCCAGCCTGTCACTCATCCCAAGGAATGAGAGTAATTCGCTGGCCTTTTCTCCGGCCTCTGTACGTGATTTGCCTGCTATCAGGGCCGGTATACATACGTTCTCAAGGGCAGTGAACTCCGGCAGCAGCTGGTGGAACTGGAAGACAAAGCCAATGTTCTTGTTCCTAAAGGCTGCCAGAGCACGCTGCGAGAGCAGCCCCACATCCTGACCGTTGTAGAGAACAGCCCCGGCATCAGGTCTGTCAAGCGTGCCAATTATCTGTAGCAGGGTAGTCTTGCCTGCACCGCTGGCACCAACGATGGCAACAACCTCCCTCTCGCTGACCTCGAGGTCAATACCCTTGAGGACCTTCAGATCACCGTATGACTTTAGAATACCTGTTGTCTTTATCATCCGACCTGATTGTTTGTATCTTTTGCAGTGTCATTCATCTCATCTGAGAGTGGGGTGGCAGCCTCTGTAAAGTCCTTGCGCGCACCGTCAGTCACATCATTGATATCCTTCCGCACTGTGCCTGCCACGTCATTGAAATCTTTCCTGACCGAGTCAGTCACATCATTAATATCTTTCCGCACGCTGTCAGTCACGTCATTGATATCTTTCCTGACTGAATTAGTTACCTCATTGATATCCTTTCTGATATCCTGTGTGCTCTCATCGAACTCCCTCTTGATATCATCTGTGGCTTTCCTGACCTCACGCATCCCTTTACCCATAGTACGCGCTATCTCAGGGAGCTTGTCGGCTCCAAAGAGGATAAGCACAACTATCACAATGACAACTATCTCCGGTCCGCTTATGAAAAGTATTATTCCCATAGGGCATTTTTGACTGAGCGGCAAAGTTACTAAAGAATAGCAAAAAAATAAGAGGGGCCTGTGATTAAATAACTGAGGCTGCCTTTCGGGGCAGCCTCAGTTCAAATGCCGTTAACTGGCTATTTTTTTCTTTGGAGCTTCAACCTCCAGAACATCACCATCAGGCCCCTTTCCCTTCGTTGTCTCATAGAGTACAGGAGTTGAGATAAAGATAGATGAGTATGTTCCAAAGAAAACACCGAACATCAGGGCAAATATAAACCCTCTGATGACCTCGCCACCGAAGATGAATACCGCTACCAGCACAAAAAGGGTGGTTGCACTGGTGTTCAGGGTTCTTGACAGAGTACTGTTAAGAGCCATATTATAAACCTCTCTTCTTGGCCTCTTTTTGTAGATCGGCAGATACTCCCTTATCCTGTCGAAGATAACCACAGTGTCATTGATGGAGTATCCAACAACAGTCAGAATAGCTGCGATAAAGGCCTGATCAATATCCATTGAGAATGGCATGATACCCTGCAGGATGGAGTATGCTCCCAGAAGAATTATTACGTCATGTGTAATTGTAACAAGAGATGCAATGCCATACTGCCACTTCCGGAACCTTGCAATGATATAGGTAGACATGGCTATAATTGCAAGTGCTATTACCCATATTGCTCTCTTAGACTGATCACCTGCTATTGTAGGCCCTACTGTCTCCGAACTGACTATATTATCATTAATGAAAGTTTCCCTGTCAACACCGGGAGCAAGCTCCTTTAGTCCGTTATAGAGGATCGTATTAACCTCATCTGTAGCAGCAGGTTCATCAACTTTATATTTGGTACTGATCTTTACCTGATCAGAAGAGCCAAACGTAACAACAATAGGTGAACCATCAAGACCATCTGACAGAAGGTCAGCAATATCTGTCGTATTTACCGGCTGTTCAAACTTCACTATATAGTTACGGCCACCTGAGAAGTCAATGCCTTTGCTGAGTCCCTTGGTTGAGAGGGAGATAATAGCTACTACAGTCAGGGCAATTGAGAACATATAGCCATACTTCCTCAGGCCCATAAAGTCAACTTTCGTGTTAGCCAGGAAGTTCTTGGTGTATGAAGTGTCAAACCTCAGGTTTACATTCCTCTTCAGAAGCGCTTCATAGAGGAGCCTTGATATCAGCACTGCAGAGAATAGTGAAGTGATTATACCAATTACCAGTGTTGATGCAAATCCTTTGATAGGGCCTGTTCCAAAGTAAAACAGAATAATACCCGTTATCAGCGTTGTAAGGTTACTGTCAATGATGGCCGAGTAAGCGTTCTTATAACCGTCGGCTATTGCCTGCTTCACCCCTTTCCCGTTTCGGAGCTCTTCCTTGATTCTCTCAAAGATCAGCACGTTGGCATCAACTGACATACCAATTGTAAGCACAATACCGGCTATGCCAGGCAGCGTAAGCACTGCATTCAGTGAGACCAGCACACCCATCAGGAAGAATAGGTTAATGGTCATTACAATATCAGCCACCAGACCTGCTGAGCGGCTGTAGTAGAAGATCAGGAAAGTAAGCACTACGATAAATGCAATGACGAATGATTTCAGACCGCTGTCAATAGCAGCCTTACCCAGTGACGGACCAACAACTGTGTCCGAGATGATGCGTGCCGGAGCAGGCATCTTTCCCGACTTGAGGATGTTGGCAAGGTCTTCGCCCTCTTCCAGTGTGAAGTCGCCTGTTATCTCGGTATTACCACCGGAAATCTCATTCTGAACGCGGGGGTATGATCTCACATAGTCATCAAGGACCACTGCTATACAACGTCCGATATTATCACGCGTCATTCGCTGCCATATCTTTGCGCCTTCAGCGTTCATTGAGAAGTCGACTTTTATATCTGATCCTGTGACGCCTGTTGATGTTCGGGCAGAGGTGACCACATCACCTGTCATCGGTGCACGTCCGTCACGGGTAGTGATCTTAATGGCATGCATCTCATACAGGCTGTGCGTATCATCATACTTGTACGGGTTCTGGCTCCAGTAGAACTTCATCTCCCTGGGGAAAAGTGCCTTCACCTGGTTCATTGCCAGGTATTTATTGACCATAGCGGTGTCTTTGCCGGAAGCAAAGCCTACCATGCTTCCCGGTACCGGCTGTCCGTCCGGATTAACGTTTGGCCTGAGCAATCCAAACAATGGATTCTGGCGTGTGAACTCCTCAAGATTGGAAGCCTCCTGGGTGACGGCGGTATCACTGGTGACCATGTCAAGCAGCGATCTGCCGGCTGCGCTGGTTGTGTCGGCAGCAGGTAGAGTATCAGTTACAGTGGCAGCGGCATCAGTTACAGTAGCAAGAGTCCCTGTAGGCATTATTGATTTGAGATACTCGTTAGCCTGCATCAGGTAACCTATCACTTCTGAATTCTCATAGGTCTCCCAGAACTCGAGATTAGCTGTCCCCTGAAGGAGGTCACGTACCCTCTGCGGGTCTTTCACACCAGGCAGTTCAACGAGAAGACGGCCGCGGGGCTGTAAATGTGAAATATTGGGCTGAACAACACCAAAACGGTCAATCCTGTTCCTCAGTACGTTAAAGGCATTGTCAATAGCTGAGTTGGCCTCAGTCTCAAGGACCTTCTGTACCTCGGCATTGGTAGAGTTAAAGTTGATGCGGCCTTTCAGCTCCACGGTACCGAAGATAGCCGCCAGCCGTGCGTCCGGTTCTAACTCCTCAAACGAACGTACAAACAGGGTGATGAAGTCATCATTGCCCCCTTCCTGCTGCCTCTTTTTGGCCATAGCAAGTGCATCATTAAATGTCTTATCCATGCTATAGTTGGAGAGAGCCCTGACGATATCCTCAACCGAGATCTCAAGCACCACGTTCATCCCGCCTTTCAGGTCAAGACCCATGTTGAGTTCTTTTGACTGTACCTCTTTGTAGGTATTACCAAGGAACCCCCACTGACCTTTCGGCAACGAGGAGATTGAATCAAGATAGTCCACCTCTTTGTTCAGGTCTCCTGCTGCATATACCCTTGCCTCTTTCTTTACCTTGAATGATGCCGCAGTGAAAGAGAGCTGGTAAATGCAAACAAGGGCCAGGGCAATAGCCAGAGCTGAAATTATTCCTTTGTTTTGCATCTGTATACTCTTTTAAAATTAATGGTTGTGTATGATTTGCTTAGATATTTACGAGGCGCAAATATATAACATTATTTTCTTAAAGCATATGATTAAGAAGCAAAACTGCCGGCAGGTGCCGGCAGTCTTTTATATTGTTTTCGGGATTATTCGACCAGCTTTTCGTAGTCGGTCTCCAGTGGTTTACCTTTGACGAAATCGTAAAGTGTCAGCGACCTGATATTGTAGAAATATGTCCAGTAATTGTTCAAAGCCTGTATGTACATGCGCTTGTTCTGGTCTTTTTTAGTGTCGGCATTGTTAAGGTCAAGCACATCTATCTTGCCGATGAGGAACCTCTGTTTTGTCACCTCAAACATCTTTGCAGCAACGGTATCTGATTTTGCAGCTATCCTTACCTGGTCGTTCTGCAGGTTAAACTGCTGAACGTCTAGCATTAGACTCTGTTCAAAATCGACACGCGACTGTTCCACCTGAACGCGTGTCAGTTCCTCGCTTGACTTAGCCATCTTATACTGGCCCCGGCCCCGGCCCCAGTCGAGGATAGGAAGGGTAAAGCCCACCCTGATCGTCTGCTGCTGGTTGGGCTGTGAATATGCCAAATCAAGTATAGGGTCTTGATCACGCAGACCGTATGATGCTGAAAGGTTGGCGTTGAGCCCTTTCTCTGCCTTTGCCTGAGCAACTGAACTCTGGGCCTCTACCAGTTGCCTGTCAAGTGCAATGAGCTGAGGATTATTCTCCGCTGCCAGTTTCATAACCTCACTTACCTCAACCTTTACTTCGGGTATTTCGCCGGGAATAATAAGTTCCAGGCGTACCGTCTGATTGAACCCAAGGAATGATCTCAGCTTAAGCTCCCTGTCACGAAGGTTTATATCAGACTCATTGATAGCTGTACCGGCGTTCAGGTATGAAAGTTCCATCTGCAACAGCTCGTCTTCAGCAATGGTTCCAAGGTTATAGCGGCCCTTGGCGATCTGATAGAGCGTATCTGCATTCTGCATGTTAGTCTCGGCTATCTCCATGTTTATCTGAGCCAGTGCCAGGCTAAAGAAATTCTGGACTGCCATCATATGAACGTTCTCAACATCTCTCAGATATCCCTTGCGTGCCTCCTCGTACTTTAAAGGCTCTATCTTCTTCTGCCATCTGAACTGATTATACCTGAAAAGGGGCTGTGTCAGCCTGATATTCATCGGAGAGGTAATATACTTTTGTCTGTCAAGCTCATAGTTGTTCTCATATGTAAGATCTGAGTACAGAGATATAGAGCCTCCTGTCAGGCCTATGTTCTGAGCCAGCGACAATGAGCCCGTCGTCTGAAGCACATTCGTAGAGGCATACTCCCACTGCTCTGTAACTGAGTTCCATACCCTGTTGTAAGCCGTACTGTAATCAGGCAGGTTGCCCGTCAGTGTCAGCGAAGGCCGGAATTCGGCCACAAACGTACGGTACTGCCAGTAACTAGCGCGGAAACGGTGTTTGGCTATCAGGGCGTTGGGAGACTGTTCGGCCGCCAGACTAACCACCTCATCAAGCGTCAGTTGCTTAACATTCTGAGACATGACGGGCATGGTTAAAATGACTGCCAGCGATGCAATCAGTGGGTAAATAATTATTTTCTTCATAACTGATTCTGATTATTCATAACGAAGTGATTCGATCGGGTCTCTTTCGGAAGCTCTTTTGGCTGGCGAATACCCAAATATTACTCCTACGGCGGCTGACACTCCAAATGCTATCACCACCGAGAAGAATGAGATGATAGTGGTT
>CAYQNT010000066.1:10313-15245 GCA_964418865.1 uncultured Rikenella sp. | reverse complement strand
TGCTGGTTCATCCTGCAACAGTGAGCAACATGGACCGGCTCAGGTCATTTGGGAACCATATCATAGAGCCTGATACAGGTGAGCTCGCCAGCGGTCTTGAGGGAAAGGGACGGATGGCAGAGCCTGAGGCAATGGTAAAGGAGATAAGAGCGTTCCTTTCAAAAAAAAAAATAGATAAGCTGCCCCTTCTGGGCAGAAGGGTGTTCATCAACGCAGGGCCCACGGTTGAACCCATTGATCCGGTACGTTTTATCAGCAACCACTCATCCGGCCGTATGGGCGTTGCCCTGGCTGATGAAGCTGCCAGACTGGGCGCTGAGGTAACCCTGGTGCTTGGTCCGGTGAGCGTCAGACCAACTGAAAAAAATATTGAGATAGTTGATGTTCGGACGGCCTCAGAAATGATGGATGCCTCCGAAAAGGCATTCCGTAGTTGTGACATAGCCATCCTTGCTGCAGCAGTGGCTGACTTTACGCCTGTGGCAACCTCATCTGTCAAGATGAAGAGAGTCAGTGGCGAGGTGATGATCGCGTTTCAGCCTACGGAAGATATTGCTGCCTCTCTCGGGAGGATGAAACAAAAGAATCAGCTCCTGATTGGTTTCGCACTTGAAACCGATGATGAATTGAACAATGCAATCAGGAAGCTGCAGAGGAAGAAGCTTGACCTCATTATACTCAATTCACTCAGTGATGAGGGTGCAGGGTTTGGCCTTAACACCAACCGTATAACCATCATTGACAGTAACAATAATATTGATAAATTTGAACTGAAATCGAAGGACGAGGTCGCCTCTGATATTTTTAACAAGATCATCTCACTGACACGATGACCGCCTATGAATCAATTGATTAAAAGCAGAATGTTGTTGGCTGCCCTGTTTGTACTGTTCGCCTCGGGTAATGTTGTGTCACAAGAGCTATACTGCAATGTTCAGGTATCGGCACAAAAGATACAGGGATCTAACAGGGACATTTTTCAGAATATGCAGCGTGATATTTATGAGTTCATGAACAGCATGGTCTGGACTGATAACCTGTTCAGCTTCTCAGAACGGATAGAGTGCAACCTGCTGATCAAACTTGATGAGCAGCTCTCAGCGGATGAGTTTCGCGGCACCATACAGGTACAGCTCAGCAGACCGGTTTACAACACAACATATGAATCAACCGTCCTGAATTTTATTGATAACAGCTTTCAGTTCAGGTATGTGGAGTTTCAGCCGCTCGAGTTCAGCCCTAACAGCCATACAAGCAACCTGGTTTCGGTTTTGGCCTATTATGCCTATCTCTTCATTGGAGTTGATTTCGACACGTACTCTCAGGGAGGCGGTACACCTTATTTTCAGATAGCTGAGAAGATAGTGACCAATGCGCAGAATGCTCCCGAGGCCGGATGGAAGCCATATGACGGATCCAGGAACAGGAACCGGTACTGGCTGGTGAAGAATATGCTTGACAACGGGTACTCCGGAGTGAGGCAGTTCCTCTACCTCTATCACCTCAAAGGGATGGACCGGATGGAGTCTGACATGACCCAGGCCAGAACCGCTATTTACGAGAGCCTCCGGGCTCTGCAGGAGGTCTACCGGCGCCGGCCTGATCCCTTCATGTATTATCTGACCCTCATCCTTGACGCAAAGGCAGATGAGATTGTGAGTATCTTTTCACAGGGCTTCCCTGAGGAGAAGAACAGGGTGGTACAGATACTAACAGAGATCGATCCGGCTAACGAATCAAAATATCAAAAGATTCTGACAGCCTCAGGATAAGAACAAGCTCATGCTTCGCAGACTGACAGTTAGGAACTATGCTATCATCAGGGAGCTTGACATGAGCTTCGGTGATGGATTTACCATTATCACCGGTGAGACAGGCGCAGGCAAGTCTATACTGCTTGGGGCACTTGGTCTGGTTCTTGGTGAGAGGGCTGACACGTCAGTTTTGCTCAGTCAGAATGAGAAATGCATTGTTGAGGCTTTCTTCAATATTAAGGGGTATGATCTTGAGCAGCTGTTCGAAGTCAATAATGTGGACTATGATGATGACGCCATTCTGCGGAGGGAGATTACCCCGGCCGGGAAATCCAGGGCTTTCATCAATGATACACCGGTTACCCTCAATGTGATGAAGGGGCTGGGAGAGAGACTGATAGATGTTCATTCACAGCATCAGACACTGCTTCTGGGCAAAAACCTGTTCCAGATGCGTGTCATTGACGCTTATGCCGGAACGACGGGTCTGGCCAGGGAGTACTCAAATGCATATGGCCGTTACCTGACAGACAGGCGTGAATATGATGCGGCAGCGTTGACGATTGAAAGGAGCAGGGCTGATCATGAATACTATTCTCATCAGCTTGATGAATTCAGGGCTATACAATTAGTGCTGGGGGAGCAGGAGACCCTGGAGAAGGAACAGGAGATGCTCTCCAATGCTTCGGAGATCAAGGAGGCGCTGGCAACACTGACCACAGCACTTGCCGGTGATGATGTCTCAGTTCTTTCGTTGCTGCGTCTTGCCCGGACAACCCTGGGCAGGGTGTCAGGGTGGTTTCCGGAGGCGGGTGAACTTGATAAAAGACTTGATAATCAGCTTATTGAACTCGATGATATTTCATATGAGGCCGAGAAGCTTAATGGCAGGATTAGTGCCGATCCTGGCAGACTGGAATTTGTTACACAGAGGCTTGACCTGATCTATTCCCTGATGCAGAAGCACCGCAGCAGGGATCTTAATGAGTTGCTGGAGAAGCAGAGACAGTTTGAGGAGGCGGTGGCTGTCACCGGAGAGATTGATGAAAAGATTGGCGAGCTGAAGAAAAAGGCTGATGCAGCCTATGGGCAAGTCACCGGGTTGGCAGGTCGGCTCTCGGAAGCAAGGCATAAAGCTGTCAAACCTCTTGCCGGGGAGATAATCGGGAAACTTCAAAAGCTAGGCATGCCCTATGCCCTTTTCGAGGTCCGCATGAATGACACCGCTGAACCCGGGCCCTATGGTAATGACCGGGCAGACTTTCTCTTCAGTGCCAACAAGCAGGTAGAGCCTGAAGAGCTGTCGCGATGTGCTTCCGGCGGCGAGCTGTCGCGTGTGATGCTCTGCCTGAAGTCAGTGCTGGCAAGCAGTTCAGGCCTCCCTGCAATCATTTTTGATGAGATTGATTCAGGGGTATCCGGTGAGGTGGCATCAATGGTAGGCGACATACTCTCTGACATGGGTAAAAGCATGCAGGTCATCAACATAACACATCTCCCACAGGTGGCTTCGAGGGGTGGTGTGCACTACCATGTATACAAGGAGGAGAGTGATCACTCAACAAATACACGTGTCAGATTGTTAACAGACGAAGAGAGGGTCACAGAGGTTGCCAGGCTGCTTAGCGGCAGTACAATAACAGAAGCCGCCATGCGCAATGCCCGCGAGCTGCTGAGAGGCAGATAGTGCTCAACCTAAAATAACTAAAGATAATATTATGATAACCAATCTGTTAGAGGGTAAAAGAGGCATCATTTTCGGTGCCCTGAATGACAAGTCTATTGCATGGCATGTGGCTGAGAAAGCTCATGCTCAGGGTGCCCGCCTGGTGCTTACCAATGCTCCGGTGGCGATTAGAATGGGAACCATAGGCGAGCTTGCTGAAAAGACAGGCAGCGAGGTTATAATGGCAGACGCCACCAGCATGAAAGATCTGGAAGAGCTCTTCAGAAAATCAATGGAAATATTCGGAGGGAAGATTGACTTCGCACTGCATTCCATAGGTATGTCGCCTAACGTGCGGAAGGGGATACCCTATGCGGAGAGTAGCTATGAGAACATGCTCAAGACACTGGACATCTCAGCTCTGAGTTTTCACCGTATACTTCAGACAGCATATAAGCTTGATGCCATAAAGGAATGGGGTTCGGTGGTGGCACTTACCTATGTGGCTGCCCAGCGTACCCTTGCCGGTTATAATGACATGGGTGACGCCAAGGCTTTGCTGGAGTCGATAGCAAGAAGCTTCGGGTATATTTATGGAAAGGAGAAACATGTAAGGGTTAATACCGTGTCACAGTCGCCTACAGCTACCACCGCCGGAGCAGGTATCTCCGGATTTGACTCGCTGGTCGATTTTTCAGACAGGATGTCGCCTCTGGGCAATGCTGATGCAGCTGATTGTGCCGATGTATGTATCACTCTCTTTTCAGACCTCACAAAGAAGATCACCATGCAGAACATCTTCAATGACGGCGGTTTCTCAAGCATGGGTATGAGTGAGAGGGCTATTGAACAGTATAAAAAGAGCTTCAAGGAGTGCCCTGATAACTAATACATAAGTTTTTATACTTACCGGGTTTAGTATAAATACCTCTTTTGCATGCACCTTGCCTCCTTAGCAGGGTGCTTTGTTTATTTTTGGGTAGACTAAAATTGACCGTTATGCTGAACCTGATCCTCCTGGCTCTGTTTTACATCTTATTCCCCGTACTTCTTATCTGGCTTACAAAGAGGTACTCATTACTAAAGAAGGTAGGGGCAATAGTTCTTGCATACGCCACCGGCATCATCATTGCCAATGTAGGCATTATGCCGCGCGGAAGCGAGGCATTCCGCGCTGCCACAATAGGAGAGGACAGGGCGTATATCCCCAAATCAGAAGCGGTTGAAATGGTTGCAGCAGGCACTATTTCGGAAAGAGATTTGAAATATAACAGCATCGCTGTCATCCAGGACAGCATGCAGACGGCAACAGTACTCCTTGCTATTCCATTGATTCTCTTCTCACTTAATGTAAGAAGATGGCTGAAGTTTTCAGGTAAAGGCTTCCTTTCCATGGTGCTGGCACTAGTGTCTGTCATGATCATTGTTGCTTCGGGTTATCTGATCTTTCGCAACCGGGTAGAGGGGGCAGATAAGATCGGGGGGATGCTCGTAGGCCTCTATACCGGAGGC
>CAYQNT010000066.1:0-10303 GCA_964418865.1 uncultured Rikenella sp. | reverse complement strand
GATAGTCGGGGCGATAGTTATACTCTTCTTTATAACTGCAGGGCCGGCATTCTTCAGGCTGTTTCTACCCCCGTTCAAAAGACCGGCAGACAAAATTGGAGAGGATATTGATATCCACGGGATGCAAGAAAAGATTGATGAGGACTTTGATGATTATACGGGCATAATGAGTAAAGATATAGTACTGCCTCTTCTCGGAGCCCTGGGATTGGCGGTAGTTATTCTGGTATTAGGGTTGGGTGCCAGCTTCCTGTTTCCCCGTGTGCCAATGACTGTCTCGGTTATACTGGCTATTACAACCCTGGGTGTTGCTGCCTCCTTTATCAAACCGATAAGAGATATTAAAAAGACATTTCAGGTGGGTATGTATCTGATCATTGCCTTTTCAATTGTCATAGCCACAAGGTGTGACCTGAGCGTTATCTTTCAGGCAAGATATCTCAGTCTTCTCTTTTATGTCACTTATGCCTATTTCGGCTCACTGTTACTGCATCTCTTACTTTCCTGGATATTCAGGATAAACGCTGATGATTACATGATAACCACTACCGGGCTTGTCTATTCACCACCTTTTGTGCCCATGGTTGCAGCAGCCCTGAAGAATAAGGATGTCATTCTTACAGGGCTGGCAACAGGTATGATAGGCTGGATTCTTGGCAACTATATAGGTGTTGCCTTCGGCATGTGGCTTGGCAAACTATAGTCGGCAGTCCACAGTCGGCAGTCGGCAGCAGTTAGCATGGAGCAAGGAGCAAGGAGCAGGTAGCAGGCGGTCTGTGACCGCCTGGACCAATCAGCAGTCATATTTTCTCCTAAAAGAGGTAGTTGAGGCCGATGTAAAACCCCATATCACCGTCCTGAGCCTTCAGCGCTTTTCCGATGTCAGCTGAGATGATGAAGTTCTCATTCATGACTACCTTGAGACCCAGGCCGGCAGCCATATGAAGCTTGTCACTTCCATCAATATAATATCTGTCAGCATGGCCAGTGTAGCTTTCCAGTTTAGTCAGGTCAATACCTACCTTTGAAGTCACCATTCCGGCGTCAAAGAAGTAATTCGTTCCGAGATACCAGTTCTGGTTAATGAATTTAAACCGGAGCATTTTCCAGCGAAGCTCTGCATTGCCATAGGCAAATCCATCTCCTACAACCCTGTTTCTCAGTATGCCTCTGATCGTTTTGCTGCCGCCAAGGCCTTCAGATGTTGCACCCCTTAGCTCAGATACAATCACTTGACCCTGGTAGTAGAACGGCACATCGCCGAAAATAGTGGTCTGGTAACCAAGCCTGTAGGCGAAGCTCAGGTTCTTTTCACTGAGGGTGAAGTATTGTCTCCATGTGAGGTAAAATTTGCCGAAAGATGACTCTGCCCCGAGAAACTCCGGTACCACTTCAACGCCTGACTCGAACCATACCCCCTTCATCGGGCAGGCACGCTGATCGCGTGAATCATAAGATATTCCTGCTTTTAGTCCGGTTATCCATCCACCATCAGCTTCCTCTGCTGACAATATTCCTGCGTCTCTGTAGATAGTGTACAGTGTGGGCACTGCTTCAAGATATTTGGGATCTGTCGTCTCCTTACCCTTATTGAATTTTGAGACATCGAGATCTTTTACCTTGAAGTTCTGGACGCTGAGGCCGGCATTCCAATGCCAGTTGTTGGTGCCAATATTTCCGATGAAGTCGTTCTTGAAGCGGAACAGATGCCTCTGCATGGCATAGAACAGACGGCTCCGGTAATCGGTATTCAGCACATCATCATCAACCCATTCTTTATTATAAATAGATCCGAAACCGTTGAAACCGTAGAAGTCATATGCATAGTCAGGCATGTAACTCAGGTCAACCGCATATCTGATACCTTTTATAAGGTAGTCAGAGTCGTACATGATCCTGAGAATTGAGCTTCCCTTTGTAAAGGTTGACGCCTCGATATAAATCCTGTGATAATAATCGGGATAGATACTACCGTCACCATAATCAAACAGGTTTACAAGTGCGCCGTACTGGAATCCCTGGTCGGTACTGAAGGTGATAGCCGGCAGTGCACCGAAGTTCCACCCTGTCTTTGTGTCCTGGGCCATCACAGCAGTGGCGAATAACCCGGCCAGCAGAATAACGTAGAGTTTTTTCATGTGTAAGTCGTTTTAGTTTTAAGGGTCACATAACCTGTCCCGCTAACGGGAGAACCCACATGTAAACAAATTATCATCATTCTTGTTTGTTTTTGAAAAACATGTGGGTTTGATAGCGTTCGGTTTTAGCGGATGTAAAAATAAAGAAAAATGATACTCATATCCTAATATTTTTAATATTGTTACCTTAGGGAAGTTCAAATGAGTGATATCATGAGCCTTCTGATACATAATACAGGATTGCTGGTGCAGACACGTGGCGATGACGTGGCTTTCGTCGCCGGAAAGGATATGGCAGTGCTACCTGTCATACAAAATGGCTGGTTGTTAATTGAGAACGGTATCATTGCCGGATACGGGCCACCGGAGACCATGCCTATACACAGCGCCACCGTCAACATGCTGGATGCCGGAGGAGGTTTTGTTTTTCCTGCTTTCTGTGATTCACATACGCATCTGGTATATGCCGGAAGCAGGGAGAAGGAGTATACTGATAAGATCAGGGGGCTCTCATATGAGGAGATTGCACTCAGGGGAGGAGGTATCCTCAACTCGGCCACGCTACTGCATAATACCTCGGAGGATGAGCTCTTCCGACAGTCGATGAGGCGTGTACGGGAGATCATCTCATTTGGGACAGGTGCTGTGGAGATCAAGAGCGGTTACGGCCTCACTACTGAGAACGAGCTCAAGATGCTCAGGGTGATCCGCAGGATAAAGCAGGAATCGCCACTGACCGTTAAAGCGACCTTTCTGGGTGCCCACGCCGTGCCTGCTGAGTACCGCGATAACAGAAAAGGCTATGTTGACAAGATAGTGAATGAGATGATCCCTGCTGTTGGCGGGGCTGGGTTAGCCGATTATATAGATGTGTTCTGTGACCGTGGTTTTTTTACTGTTGAAGAGACGGAGCAGATACTGGAGGCAGGAGCCCGTTATGGCTTGAGACCCAAGATACATGCAAATGAGCTTGCTTTTTCAGGAGGCATACAGGCTGGTGTGAGGCATGGCGCACTCTCTGTGGATCACCTTGAGTTTACTGGTGATGATGAGATTGCTGCATTGTTTGGAAGCGGAACCATGCCAACGCTGCTGCCCGGAGCGGCCTTCTTTCTTGGAATGACAGACCCCCCTGCCCGTAAGATGATAGAGGCCGGACTGCCACTGGCACTGGCAAGCGACTATAACCCCGGCTCTTCCCCGTCAGGCAACATGAAACTGGTGATGTCTCTTGCCTGTATCAGGCTCCGCATGCTTCCGGAGGAGGCTGTGAACGCCATGACTATCAATTCGGCATATGCTATGGGACTATCAGAGACACACGGCTCGATAACGGTAGGCAAAAAGGCAAACATATTTATTACAAAGAAGATACCGTCATATGAATTTTTTCCATATGCTTACGGCAGCAACCTTGTTGAGACTGTAATACTAAATGGAGAAGTAATAATAGAGAATTAATAATTATCAGACCTTGAGACCTTCAGACCTTGAGACCTTCAGATTTAATTCCCTCAGACAATAATTAAAAAAAGACCAATATGCAACTTATTGAATGTGTACCCAATTTCAGCGAAGGACGCGATATGGGTAAGATAAAGCAGATAACCGATGAGATTGAAACAGTGGAAGGAGTACGCCTGCTGGATGTTGATCCGGGCAGAGACACCAACCGTACGGTAGTCTCATTCGTGGGCGAGCCTGAAGCTGTCTGCGAAGCAGCTTTCAGGGCTGTCAGGAAGGCGGCACAGGTAATTGACATGTCGCATCATACCGGCGCACACCCACGCATGGGAGCCACTGATGTGTGTCCACTGGTGCCCGTAACAGGTATTACCATGGAAGAGACAGTTGGATATGCCCGCAGACTGGCCGGGAGGATAGGAGAAGAGCTGGCGCTTCCGGTCTACTGTTATGAGGCCGCCGCCACTGAGGAGAAGCGAAAGAACCTTGCCAATATCAGGGCAGGAGAATATGAGGGACTGAAGAAGAAGCTTGAAGACCCGGCATGGAAGCCTGACTTCGGTCCGGCCAGGTTTAACCCGGGCGCCGGTGCGGTGATAGTTGGCGCACGTGACTTCCTTGTTGCGTTTAACGTAAACCTCAATACAACCTCTGTGCGCAGGGCAAATGCCATCGCATTTGACGTAAGGGAACGCGGTCGTGAGAAACGAGAGGGCAATCCAGTCACCGGAAAGGTTGTCAGGGATGAGCACGGTAATCCTGTCATGATACCCGGATCGCTGAAGGCTGTCAAGGCCATCGGTTGGTTTATCCCGGAGTACGGGTTTGCCGAGATATCGATGAATCTCACGAATATCGCGGTCACGCCGGTGCATGAAGCCTTTGATGAGGTGTGTCGTAAGGCAGAGGCCCGTGGGGTGCGGGTGACAGGTGCTGAGCTGGTTGGACTGATACCACTAAAGGCAATGACCGAAGCAGGGAGATACTTTCTGCATAAGCAGAAGAGGTCGGCCGGTCTGCCTGATGACGAACTGATACGTATTGCAGTGAGGTCTATGGGCCTTTCGGAACTGAAACCGTTTAATGCTGATGAAAAGATTATCGAATACATCCTCCGTGACAGTAAAGAGAAGAAACTTGTTGACATGACACTCTCATCTTTCGTGTGGAAGACCTCGTCTGAGGCGCCGGTCCCCGGAGGAGGGTCGGTGTCAGCTTCCATGGGGGCCATGGGAGCAGCACTGGGAACAATGGTTGCTAACCTCTCGAGCCACAAAAGAGGCTGGGATGAACGCTGGGAGGAGTTTGCCGCATGGGCAGAGAAGGGTGTGAAGATGCAGAAGCGGCTGCTGGAGCTTGTTGATGAGGATACAGATGCCTATACGGAAATTATGAAGGCATATGAATTGCCAAAGAAAAGCGAGGATGAAAAAGCGGCTAGGTCTATTGCCATAGAAAACGCCACAAAGCTTGCATCTTTGATACCTCTGACAGTAATGCGGGAAGCATTTAAAAATTTCGAATTACTGGAGCAAATGGTAATGACAGGAAACCCCAACTCGGTTACTGATGCGGCTGTAGGCGTTTTAGCCACCAGAGCGTGTATCAGGGGCGCTTTCCTGAACGTCAGAATAAACGTTGCCGCACTGAAAGACAGGGAGTTTGCAGACAGCCTTGTCAGAGAGGGCAGTGAGATTGATGACAGAGCAGCCACGCTTGAAGAAGGGATAATCAAGAAAATGGCCCTCTAAGCTCAAGATCGGGCCTTTAATAAACTAATAAAACCCTGCTTTCATGTCTAAAAAAAAGAGAGTGTCTCATTTCGTTGAGACCCTCTCTTTTTTAAAGCATTAACAAGGTTTAGTAACCTGGGTTCTGTACTATGGCTGAGTTAGCATTCCTCTCAGCAAGTGGGATGGGCCAGGCAAACCTGAAGTCCCCATAAGCCACGCCTCCATGAGTCTGCTGTAAGGGACTTACCAACGGTATATCCCTGTGGGTACGTGCCAGATCGTGGAACCTGAATCCTTCGAAGCACAGCTCTCTTCTTCTTTCAAGAAGGATATTATCCTCGTTGATAGTAGTATAAGCAAGCGCGTTCCTGTTTGCAGGGATCAGATTAAGCTGGGTGAGAGCAGTTGCATCGGCTGGGTTAACTCTCCATAATGCTTCTGCATAGATGAGAACAACCTCTTCGTACCTTACCAGATAGATATCATCTGAATAGTCTCTAGCAGGATATTTGCCAAGGTTCACATAAGGCTTTTGAGTTAAGAGATCCGGATCCGGATCCGGTCCTATCATTGCTGCTGAACGCCTGACATCACCCGGGTCAAATGCATCATAGAGGTCCTTCAGTACTTCCACGTCACCGTAGGCAGCGCCCCTGTATATTTGCTGCAGACCGTTAATGTTGTTATTATCAGTACCGCTGTAAGCCAGTTCAAAGATAGAGTTAACTCCACCGTCACTCTTCCAGAAATCCACGAAATCGCTGGCAGGAATAATGCTATATTTACCCGAATTAATAACAGCCAGGGCTGCATCTCTTGCAGTTGGATAATCACCAAAATAAAGCGCAAACCTTGCTTTGAGAGCCTGAGCTCCCCAGTGGGTAAGGGTCTGCTTTGAATCCTCATCCTGTGCCGGATTCATAAGGGTTATAGCCTGGTTTATATCCTCCATTATGAATGTTTTACATTCTTCAATAGTATTCCTTGCCGGAGTAAGTTCATCTCCCTTATAGACTTTAATATAGGGTACTCCCAGGGTGCCGCCTGTATGCTGCTGTCCAAAATAGCTAAGAAGGTCGAAATGAGCCAGGGCTCTTATGGCGTAAGCCTGTCCTTTGTAGTGGTTGAACTGAGCTTGATCGCCTTCAATATTTTCAAGGGCAATGACAATATTGGCAGATGCTATGACAGCGTAAGGATTAGCCCACCAATTTGTAATGACGTTATCCTCCAGAAAGTCCATCTTGGCATCCCTTAAAAATCTTCCGGAATTACCGTTGGAAAAACAGTTGTCACTTCTTACTTCAGCATTGCAGATGTAATCCCTTCCGTAGTATTCGGTAGTGCACATCCTATCATAAGCACCAAAAACGATGCCTCTTACATCATCAACTGTGTTGATGCTTCCCTCGACTGCCTTGGACTGTGCCAGGGTGGGTTCCAGGTTATCCTCGCTACATGAAGGAAGGACTCCCGCCAGGAGGGTGATCGTAAATAATATAGTTAAAATCTTTTTCATGTCTTAGAAATTTAAGTTTAGACCAAAAATCATAGATTTAAGAGGAAAAACTGCAAGACCGGTAAAACCATCTGAACCAGTTTCAGGGTCAAATCCATTTTTCATTCTCTCATCTTTCACCCATGTGAACATATTTGTTCCCCTGGCATATATCTGTATACCATTGAGCTTAACCTTGGATGCAATTGATTGCGGAATGTTGTAACCAAGTACCAGGTCCTTAACCCTTGCGTATGTTCCGTCAAACAGGAACCTTGTAGAGGTTGAAACCGCATTGCGGGGCCTGGCGGCATATTCCATCTTTGGAAAATCAGCTATGTCACCAGGTTTCTGCCACCTGCTGGTATACATATCCCGGATACCATTATAATTGTCCAATGCGTAACGTCCGTTATCCCATGAATAACCTGCCCAATCTTCATATATTGAATGTCCTCCTGCAAAATAGAGGTTCATGTCAAAATAGACACCTTTAAAATCAATGTGAAGTGATGTGCCACCTGAAAAGGTCGGAAGAGCGCTGGTACCCTGATAAGCAATCTGAGCTAAACTGTAATTTTCGGTAACTCCTTCAGCGTCATCTTTGCCGTTAACATACCATGTTGGAAATCCATTATCTGGGTTGACACCTGCCCATTTCCTCATATACCATTCATTATATGGGTGACCAATTGCAGTCTTTCTTGTTCCGCTGGTAATTGAAATTTCATTACCCTCACCATCGACTGCAAGTTTTGTAATCTCGTTGTCAAGGGTTGCAAAGTTCCCGCCTATTGTCAGGTTAAAGTCTTTCGACTGGATAATATTGAAGTCAACAACTACTTCAATACCCTTGTTAACCATTGATCCGATATTCTGAGTGATACTTGAGTGACCGGATGTCCGGGTCAGTGGAACACTCTGGAGGAGGTCGGAGGTTTCCTTGTTAAAATAAGCTACCGAACCTTCAATAATGTTTTTAAAGAGGGCAAATTCCATACCTATATCATAGTTTTTGTTCTTTTCCCATGATAAGTTTGGATTCCCCAAAGAGGATGGCGCTACAGCTCCCTCGTCAGCATAGGCACCGCTGAATGAGAGTAAGGCCTGGTAAGCATTGACTCCTACGCCTGAGTTTCCGCTGATACCATAAGATGCCCTGAGCCTCAGATCCTCAATCCATGTTGCACCGGAGAGGAATGCCTCCTCGTTTATATTCCATGCAGCACCTACGGCCCAGAAGTTACCAAATCTCTTGCCTGGTGCAAACTTTGATGATCCTTCTCTCCTGAAAGTAAAGTCAACAATATATCTGTCAAGGTAGTTGTAATTGGCCATACCGAGATAAGAGAGGTTCATCCAGTCGGAGAATGATGAGCCGGCATCTTTGTTAGCACTACCGGATGAAACGTTCGTAAGTCCGTCTGTTGCGAAGTTCTCACTATATCCCCACAGGTCATTATACCTGTACTCCTGATATTCAATCAGCGCCTTAAGATCAATACGGTGATCATTCATTAACACAAGTCTGTAATCGAGTGAATTCTGGAAGACCATATTGAAACGCTGAGAATTATCTCTTTCAGAACTACCGCCTTCCTGGCTGCTGTCACCATAGTTTCTGTTTTGATATGATTTATAGTCAGAAAAGGTGAAGTCTAATCCTACAAGCGACTTGAATTTAAGCTTATCAATAATATCCCATTCCACGAAGTCATTGGTCATGAAACGTGCCATCTTGTTCCAGTTGACATCATGTTTATAAAGATAAAGGTAATTGTATGTAGTAGGATTGTCTGTGGTAGGATTGCCGTCCGCATCCAGGGGCTGGAAAGTAGGAGGTGAGAAATATTTTGCAGCAATCGGACTTGCAAAATATGCAGATGCCTCGAGGGGGATTCCATCCTGAAATGTATGTGAAACGGAATTTGTAGTCGAAAACCTGATTTTCTTGGAGAAATTCCGATTATAGTTCAACTGACCTGTGATCCTCTTGAATTTATTACCTACAACAATGGACTGGTTGTCAGTCCATCCAAGGGAGGTATAGTAACTTGATACCTGATCTCCGCCAGTAGCTGAAAGGTTAAGGTTGAGAACAGGTGCGTTCTTGACTCTTGTAGCTGCTTCCCAGTCGGCGTTACGGCTGCCCTCTTCACGCCAAGTCTTAATTGCGGAAGCTTCTGCGATACCGTTTGCAAGAGCCCAGTCAAATGCTTGATCCTCTGTAAAACCGTATGCAGTACCATAGGTATTATATATACTTTCCAGAAAAAGTTCCGTTCTCTGGGCGCCGGTAAGAACCGCACGACCTGGGGTAGCTTTGTTCTGGAATCCGTATGAGCTATTCAAGTTGAATTTTGTAGCCCCTGACTTACCTTTCTTGGTAGTGATGACGATAACACCGTTTGATCCTCTGGCACCGTAAGCTGATGTTGCAGAGGCATCTTTCAGAACAGTTATCGACTCAATGTCATTATTGTTAAGTGAGGAAAGCTGACTTAATGATGTCCTTTCACTGTAGCCTGAAGTGTTAGTGTTAATGACAGGCACACCATCAATAACATACAGCGGCTCATTGTCAGCGGCCAGAGAGGATAATCCCCTGATCCTGATATTCTGCGTGGCACCTGGAGATCCTGAGTTTGAGTTGATCACAAGCCCAGCAACCTTACCTTGAAGGGTCTGGGTCACGTCAGTGACCGGAACATCCCTTAGTTGTGCTCCTGATACCTGTGTAGTTGACCCTGTAATCTCGTTTTTACCCCTGGTGCTGTAACCGAGGACGATTATCTCCCCAAGAACCTTGGTGTCCTCTGTCATCTCAACATTAATGGCAGTTCTGCCTGATATTGCCACCTCCCGGGGTTCCATCCCAACGAATGTGAATCGAAGGGTGGTGGCAGACGCAGGTACCTGTAGCGTGTAGTTTCCGTCCAGATCGGTGATTACACCGACAGTAGTGCCAACAACTAAAACCTGCACTCCGGGCATGGACGATCCATCGCTGGATGCTGTAACCCTCCCGGTAATCCTTACAGTTTGTGCCTGTAGCACCTGAGCGCACAGGAAGACCATAAGCATGATCAATAATCTTGTTTTTTTCATAAGAATTAGTTTAGGTTAATAATAAAAAACTGTTTTAACAAATTTCTAATTCGTAATACAATGAGGTTAGATTTGACCGAATCATCCAATTTGTTAGATAATAAAGTAAAAATAGTTATTAAATTGAATAACTCCAAAAAAATGATTAAATTTTCATGTTGAACATAGGAAACTTCAGAGAGTTAATAGGTTAGCCTAAAAAGAATTTCTATATTTTTGATATTTAATGACATAAGTTAACGTTTGTAATTCACTAGTGTGCATTAGATAAATTGAACTGTTCTTCGAAATTATGAAGTAATCGCATGAAAGTACTACCCATTCTTAGGACCACTTTTCTCTTTTCTTAATTGATTATTATC
>CAYQNT010000065.1:0-15286 GCA_964418865.1 uncultured Rikenella sp. | reverse complement strand
ATTTTCCATTCTTCAGTATGGAATTTCACTTTGGGGTCACGTACATCATTGCATCTCACAATAAGGGCACCTTCCTTCTCCCAGTATGATTTTACCGTGTGGCCGCTCATGGGGCCGTCTTCAGCTCCGCGAACGGTCACGTCATCAGGATTGACAATAATCTTCAGTCCGGCAGACTCATTGAGCATATCCATGTCGCCACGACTATTGCCGCCCACGATCAGAGGCCTCGCCTTGATGAAGGTCTCTATGGTATGTGCCTTGCCGTCATCCTGTGGTATGGGAGGGATGATCTCTCCTGTCGTCACTCCATCTTTAACAACACATTTGGCTCCGACAATGTTGGTCACCGGTATGCCATATTCTTCCGAGACAAACTTCTGATAGAGGAACTCGGGTGATGCAGTGAGGATATAGACTTCAAAATCATACTCCTTGAGGTTTGCAACAAGCTGCTTCATCTCAGGATAGGTCTTGCCCTTGTATGACTCCCTGTAGCAGTCATAACCTATCATCTCTATCTCTTCAGGTGTCAGCCCGGCAAGGAAGTGTATCCTGTCTTCCACATAGGGCTTGCCTACGTTGTTGCCATCTTTTACCATGCGGTCAAGGATCTTCAGTTTGTCACGTGCCTCTTTGTCTTTCCTCTCTCTGAGTTGTAGATCAGCATAGCGGTAAAGCGCCTCGTCAGCAAGGTAAAAAGGTACCTGGCCGAAGGTGGTGCCGTCACTGTCAAACACAGCAACCTTCCTTATGTTCATAGTAATGGTTGAGTTAAGGAACTCTTCCAACCTGTTATTAATCTCCGCTGACCATCCTTTAACCGGACGGTAGGTCTGGGCCTGTAATCCTGTAAACAGAAACAGTGCTGATAACAGACAGATCAGTGTTAGTTTTCTCATGATAATCTTTGTTTTTCTTTGTTCCAGGTGAATGCAGTAAACACTATTGCCAGTGCAGAGGCTGAGATGAACATAATGAATGCAGAATCCCAGCCCCAGCGATCTACCAGGAAACCAACGGCAATATTTGCAAACAGAGCTCCTCCAAGGTAACCGAACAGTCCTGTCAGCCCTGCTGCCGTGCCAGCAGCTTTCTTAGGTACCAGATCGAGAGCCTGAACCCCTATCAGCATGACAGGACCGTAAATCAGGAATCCAATCGATATCAGCGCAATGTTGTCAATCATAATATGTCCGGGAGGGTTCTGCCAGTAGACTACAATGGCAGTGATGACAAGCAGCATATAGATTATTATTGCAGGAGCACGCCGGCCTCTGAAGACCTTGTCAGATATCCATCCGCAGAGAAGCGTTCCGGGAATTCCGGCGTATTCATATGCAAAGTAAGCCCAGCCTGACTCCTCCATTGAGAAACCCTTGGCCTCCTTAAGATAGGTAGGTGCCCAGTCTAATATCCCATATCTTACCAGATAGATCATGACGTTGGCAACGGCAATCAGCCAGAGGAATTTATTCCTGAAGACATAAGTGAAGAATATCTCTTTTGCAGAAAACTCTTTCTCAAATTTCTCCTCGTAATCCTTGGGATAATCATTTTTGTATGCTTCTATGTTTGGTAGCCCGCATGACTGAGGTGTGTCTCTGACAAGCAGGTAGGTAATAAATGCGACCACCAGGGCAATCATCGCCGGGAAATACAGCTTACTCTGCCAGTCGCCGAATATGGCTACCCCCAGTATTGCCAACGGGCCGATAAGACCTCCTCCCAGGTTATGGGCTACGTTCCATATTGACATCATTGTACCCCGCTCTTTAGTTGAGAACCAGTGTACCATTGTGCGCCCGCACGGAGGCCAGCCCATGCCCTGGAACCACCCGTTGATAAACATCACAATAAACATAATGAGTACCGAGGAGGTAAGGATGGGAATAGTGCCGAACAAAAGAACTGTTATAGCTGAGAGCACCAGCCCCAGGGTCAAAAAGACACGCGCATTGCTCCGGTCAGAGATGCCTCCGCTAAGGAATTTGCTGAGACCATAAGCGATTGATACTGCGGAGGCCACAAATCCCAGTTGAGTTCTGGTATAGCCCATCTCTATCAGATCAGGCATAACCAATGAAAAATTCTTTCTGATAAGATAATAACCGGCATAGCCGATAAAGACCCCAATGAAGACCTGCATACGTAGTCTTTTATACGCGGGGTCGATCTTTTCTTTCGGAAGGAGTTCCTTATGGGGCGGTGGTTTAAGGAAGTTAATCATAGGTCAGTTTATTACTAATCAAGCACGTATCCCCGGGCCAGCTCCGTGAACTCCTTCACCTGCTGTTCTGCCCAGGCCTTGTCTTTGCCCATTTCTTCAGCCATCACTGAGGCCACCCTGGGTGCAAGTATTATCGAAGCCCTGGCATCGAGATAAAGCACCCTCACTCTTCTGGCGAGCACGTCATCAACGGTGCAGGCCATCTCTTTCCTTACCGCCCATATCACTTCGCCAACAGTGAAGTCATAAGAGTTGTTAAGCTTCTCAGCGAAGAGAGGGTGATCCTCTTCCATTTTCATTATTTGCTCCAGGTCACTACCGTAAATATACATTCTGTCACTCGTGTCAGGGTTTTCCTTGTAACCATGGATTGGAAGATTCCTGGTGTGGCACTCCCTGAACTGGAGTTTATTGGTTTTTATGGCAGCATTGATGGCATCTTCAGCCATCTTACGGTAAGTGGTCCATTTGCCGCCAGCGATGGTTACCAGTCCTGTGGAAGAGACTATTATTTTGTGGCTGCGTGAGATCTCCTTGGTTTTGGCTTCATTGGCGCCTTCTTTAGGTGCTGCAAGAGGCCGTAGCCCTGCAAAGACGCAGAGGACGTCACTGCGTTGTGGCTTTCTTTCCAGATATCTGCCGGCAGTTTCAAGGATGAAATCGACCTCATCTTCAAGAGCTCTGGGCTCAAGAACGAACTCTTTAACCGGGACATCAGTCGTACCCAGTATGACCCTGTTGTGCCAGGGAACGCCGAACATCACTCTTCCGTCGCTTGTCTTGGGGACCATGATAGCGTCATCACCCCCTAGAAAGCTCTTGTCAACAACAAGATGAACCCCCTGGCTGGGCCTTACAAGAGGCTTGCCATCAGGGTTGTCCATCCGGATAATATCGTCAACGAATATACCTGTAGCATTGATGATGCATTTTCCCTCTACGGTGAAATTGGTTCCGTCAAACTCATCTCTGGCCACCACCCCGGATACTTTCCCCTCCCGGTTTTTAAGCAGCTGGAGCACTTTTACGTAGTTCACTGCCGTGGCGCCTTTTTCAATAGCTGTCTGCATCAGGTTGACCGCAAGACGTGAGTCGTCAAACTGGCCGTCATGGTATACTACCCCTCCCTTCAGGTTTTTGCGAACTATCTGGGGGATAGCACTGATGACACCGTTCCTGCTCATGGGGAGTGATCTCCCGAAGCTCATTCTGCCTGACAGAAGATCATATAAAGTAAGACCGATGGTATAGAACGGACGCTCCCACCATCTGTAGTTACCTATTATGAAACGCTGGTTTTTGACAAGGTGAGGCGCATTTTTTCTCAGGTATCCTCGCTCACGCAGAGCTTCCCTCACCAGCGCCACATCTCCCTTCTGAAGGTATCTGACACCGCCATGCACAAGCTTGGTACTGCGCGATGAGGTAGCTTTTGCAAAATCTGACTGTTCAAGAAGCAGGGTGCTGTAACCTCTCGTTACCGCATCAACGGCAACACCCAGTCCGGTAGCGCCTCCGCCAATGATAATGAAGTCCCACAGTTTGTTGGTGCCCTTCAACCCTTTTACGAAATCTTCTCTTTTCAATTTTATGTATGACTGAATTATGATAAATGTCAGAAAACATAGTAAAAGTATGCTATCTGTTTTTGAAATCAAAACAAAAAAGAAAGAAAAAATAATAAAACGTAAGGTTTTTGTCTTTTTTAAGATTTCCTTTAGATTGCATGATATAACTTTTGTTTTTATCTTTGATTACAATTTAAGAAATCCGGTCTCCGGTAAGGAAAATATGGGAAATATAGCTCAGAGGCACAAGATGATACTGGCTGATCTCGAAAAGGATGGCTTTGTGAGGGTACACGATCTGAGTGTGCATCTGGGTGTTTCGGAAGTTACCATCCGGAAGGATCTGAAAGATCTTGAGAAGAGGAGGATGCTTGTACGCTCTCACGGCAGTGCCAGTCCTGTCAGCTCGCTTACCATTGACCGTCACATAGATGAGAAGGAAAAGGTACAGGTAAGCGAGAAGATGCGCATTGCTGAGGCAGCGAACATGCTGCTGGTGAAGAATGACCGGATAATCATTGCCTCGGGGACCACCGTTCTGGCATTTGCCCAGCACATAACCCTCACTGACCCTATCACCGTTATCACTCCATCGGTCAAGGTCTCTCTGATACTGAGCTATAAGCCGAACGTTGAGATAATTCAGCTGGGTGGAACACTACGCAAGAGCTCCGCTTCGGCCATCGGACCATATTCCGAAAGCCTGCTTAAGGAGATGATCTGCAGCAAGTTGTTCATAGGTATTGACGGTCTTGATCTTGATCTGGGTCTTACGACAAGTAATATTGCGGAGGCGCATCTCAACCAGTATATGATCGATGCAGCCCAGGAGGTGATTGTACTTGCCGATTCCACCAAGTTTGGCAAACGCGGATTTGGCAGGATCTGCAGCCTGGACAGGGTACACCACATCATTACTGATAGAAATGCACCCGCCAGTATGATTCAGGTCATACGTGAAAAAGGCATTGAGGTGACACTTGTTTAAATGCTCTGTCGCCAGCTTAGGTTTATTATATTTGTAACTACCGATCATCATTAAACCTATTATTATGTCAGGAAAATTTTCATTTAAGGTTATTACTCTATTACTGGTGATATCATTTGCCGGATGCGCCACTACTAAAATGGCCGTAACGGGCGACCCCTCAGGCCGTACCGCCGGTGCCGAGCGTGAGTTCCGCGCAGCCTGGGTAGCCACTGTGGGCAATATCAACTGGCCTAGTAAGCCGGGTCTCTCCGTTGAAGAGCAGAAGAGTGAGGCTATCAGGCTCCTTGACCTTCTTTATAAGAATAATTTTAACGCAGTGGTTTTTCAGGTGAGGCCTCATAGTGATGCTATGTACCGCAGTGACCTTGAGCCATGGTCATACTACCTGACCGGGGAAGCAGGCAAGGCTCCTGATCCTTATTATGATCCGCTGGAGTTCTGGATAACAGAGGCTCATGCCAGGGGCATTGAGCTGCACGCCTGGCTCAATCCTTACCGTGCTCATTCTCCTGCAGCCGGAGCTGTCACTGATGCATCTATCGTCAGAACACACCCGGAGCTCTGCCTTAAGCTTGAGGTTGAGAACTACTGGTGGCTTGACCCGGCGTTGAAGGGAACACAGGATCATTCATACAATGTGGTCATGGACATCGTCAGCCGGTATGACCTTGACGGTATACATTTTGACGACTACTTCTATCCTTATCCTGACTATAATAACTTCAAGGACTTCCCTGATGACGAGAGCTGGAAGGCATACCTTTCCTCCGGCGGTAAGCTGTCGCGCTCCGACTGGCGCCGGGAGGCAGTGAATACCTTCATTGAAAGATTATATAAAGGTATTAAGGCTGAGAAGCCATGGGTGAAGTTCGGCCTTAGCCCGTTCGGCATCTGGCAGCCCTACAACCCTCCGGCTATCGGTGGCGGCTTCAACCAGTATGAAACACTTTATGCTGATGCAAAGCTCTGGCTCAACAAAGGCTGGATAGATTATTATTCGCCCCAGCTCTACTGGCCTATAAATCAGTTGGCACAGAGCTATCCGGTGCTCCTTGGATGGTGGAAGGATGAGAACTACAAGGGCAGGCATCTCTGGCCGGGTATAAGCATAGGCCTGCAGCCTGTGTCAAGAGCAATAGACGAGACTCTGAATCAGATAATGGTCACAAGAGGATTACTGCCTGAGAGTCCTGGTGTGATTCACTGGAGCATTGGTCCGCTGGTCAGTTCACCTGAACTGGTTAAAGCCGTTGCCGAAGGGCCATACAAGAGGAAAGCGCTGGTGCCTCCTTCGCCATGGCTCGACAGTAAGACACCGGCACCGCCCGCTGTGATGAAGAAGGCTGATGGCGGCGCTCTCACTGTCTCATGGACCCACGCTGACCCTGCTGATGTGGGCAGATGGGTGGTTTATTACAAGTACGGATCACAGTGGAATCAGAATATCCATGGGAGCATTGTAGCTACAGATACCATCCCGGCATTTATCTCAAACCGTGCCCTGATAACACGTGTCGGACCGGAAAATGTCAAAAGCATTGAGCAGGCGCTGATACCGCTTGACAGTATTGCCATGTCAGCCGTTGACCGTTACGGCAATGAAAGTCCGATCGTCAGAATGGCAGTCAGGGAGTTTACCATAGCTGATGCACCGTCGCTCGGAGAGGTGCTTGCTCCGTTCTACGCTGCTGCGGTCAAATCTACTGTTCCGGTCCCAGCAGTTAAACCGGGTATCAATGTACTGGTTGACGAGCACCTTGACCTCATTAAGGGGAAGAGGGTTGGACTGATAACAAATCCGTCTGCAGTGGGCTCAGATCTGCGAAGCGTGATTGACATACTGGCAGGCACGCCGGGAGTCAACCTGGTTGCTCTCTTTGGCGCCGAGCACGGTGTCAGGGGAGCGTTGCAGGGAAGGATCTTTGACAACGGCCAGCCTGACCCGGTAACGGGGATTCCGGTCTACAGTCTCTACGGCGACTCGTGGGCACCGAAAAGGGAATGGCTCGACAGTATTGACGTGATGCTCTTTGATATACAGGGAGTGGGCTCGGCATGGTATACCTTCAAGTTCTCTATGTCATGGGCTATGGAGGCATGCGCAAAGGCAGGCATACCTTTCATAGTTCTCGACAGGCCCAATCCTCTTGGAGGCCGTGTGGTTGAAGGTCCGATGCAGGATACCATCAGGATTTACAGGCACAGGTTGCCGCTGCGCCACGGTATGACATACGGCGAGCTGGCAATGATGTGGAACGAAACAGAAGGATACGGGGCTGACCTGACAGTCATCCAGGCGAAGGGCTGGAGACGCAGCATGATGTGGAACGAGACAGGACTGTTGTGGGTGATGCCTTCACCGAATATTGACGAATGGGAGACAGCCGTGGTCTATCCCGGACAGTGTCTCTTCGAGAGAACGAACATGTCAGAAGGCAGGGGTATGACAAAACCTTTCATTATAACAGGTGCTCCATGGGTAAATGCTGAAAAAGCTGCCCTCGACCTCAACTCGCGCGGAATAAAGGGCGCGCACTTCAGACCGGTATATTTTATTCCACGCTCAGCAGCAACAGGTAGTACCCGTACCGGTAAACCCTGGAACAGAATGTGTGGCGGGGTGGAGATAATGGTCACCGACCCTCAGACCTTTCGGTCAGTTGAGGCATCACTTCATATTATTGATGCATACCGCAAGACCAGTCCTGACTCACTTGTATGGTCACCGCCGTTGCTGATGAGGAAGCTGAACGAGCCTGGCGTAACCGTGGAGGAGGTTGTAAAGGCCTGCCAGGATGATGTTAAGGCATTCATGGAGATAAGACAGAAATATCTATTGTACAGATGAAAAGGAACATTATTATAACAATACTTGCAATTGCAGTACTGACGGCATGCGGCCCGACGAAAAAATCAGGGAAGACTTCAGTAACCGATCCTGATATTGCGGCGGCTGCAGCTGCAGAAACCCTGGCAGCCATATCCTGCAGGTGCGATAGCGTAGTTCACGATTCGCCATGGGTTAAGTTCCTCAGACTTCCGGAGCAGGTGACTAACCAGCCCCAGTTTGATGTCCTGTGCAAAAGTGAATACCCTGCCACCGTAAGTATAAACGGCCAGACAGTGAAACAATACAAAACGGGAATATTCTTCGCAACCATATCATTCATTGAGGGAGTGAACAAGTTGACGGCTGAAGCAGTATATCCGGACGGCCGGAAAGCTGTATGCGAACATGTGTTCATCTATGAAAAGAGGGATTTGACCAGGCAACCATACCCGTTATGGATCGACAGCCGTACGTTTGAACCGGCAGAGAATATGGAACTGCTGCCGGATGAGGTTGTAAGAGTAAGGTTCATGGCCTCGAAAGGTCAGGATGCATATGTTGAGATGCAGCCTGGCAAGACGAGTATCAAATGCTCGCGTGAAGATTTTAGCGATTACTCTGTTTACAGTGCAGAGATCCCGATGCGTAGACTCCCAATAGGTAAGAGTTTGGCGATCAGTGTCAGGATCTACCCTGTCGCTGGTGCGCCGGTAAGGGAAGCCTACAAGCCGGGTATTGTAAAGACGGTCATTGTCAGACAACCTGAGGATTTTCCACTGTTAAAGGTAAAGAATGAGTATTCAAGGCTGGTTTATAATCTTGGTGCTCCCAGGCTTGGCGGCCCGGTAAGGTCAGAGCTTGGACCAGGGGTGATCTTAAAGAGCTGCGGTAAGATCGGCAGCAACTACAGGGTAAGGCTAAGCAATGTTGAGACCGGATTTATCAGCGTTGATGATATTGAGGTCATGAGCGGCTCCAGGTTACAGCCGTTATATAGTGTTACTAGCATGTCATGCGGACCGTCCAACGGTGCCGACATAGTCTCCATACCATATTCTGAACCTGTAGCGTATGAGGTTTATCCTGATCCGGACGGGAAGAGGCTGGTCATCACTCTATTCGGAGCAGAGTCAGCTGCAACGTGGGTCACACACAGGAAGGGATGCAGGATGATAGATAAACTGACGTGGGAGCAGAGCACGCCTGAGACTTTTCGTGTCTATGTCAACCTTAAGAGCGAGAATATCTGGGGTTATGACATCAGACCTTCGGGCAGGAGCCTGCTGCTGCGTATCAAATATCCTCCTCAGTATGATCTTGATGGTGAAAAGCCTCTGGCCGGACTGAAGATTGCCATTGAGGCCGGCCATGGCGGGTCAAACTCCGGGGCCATCGGGCTTTCCGGGCTTATTGAGAAGGATATCAATCTTGATCTTTCACGCAGACTTGGTGAGCTCTGTGCCTCAAAAGGCGCAGAGGTGGTACAGGTAAGGGATTCCGACAAGGATATGCAGCTTACTGACAAGCGCAAGATTGCCATCTCATCAGGGGCTGACATGCTGATAAGTATACATGCCAATGCCGGTGGCAGTGGATATCTGTCTGTTGCGGGTACCAGCACTTACTGGCATAATCCGTTCTGGGCGCCGCTGGCACAGGCCATCTATGACCGGCTGCTTGAGGCAGGACTAGGTGAGTTTGGTGTGGTGGGGTCGTTCAATTATACGGTCACAAGGGCCTCGCAGCTACCTGCTGTTCTGGTGGAACAGGCATTCATGACCAATGCTGAGGACGAAGAGAAACTTGCCGACCCGGACTTCCGCCAGCTGGAGGCACAGAAGATTTATGAAGGGATAATTGACTACCTGGGCACAATGAAAAAATAGAATAGCAGGCTCAGAAATCTATCCTTTTTATCTCTGCCCCCAGGTTGTTAAGCCTACTGTCAAGGTGCTGATACCCGCGGTCTATCTGCTCAATGTTGTGAATCAGGCTCTTGCCTTCAGCACTTAATGCGGCAATAAGCAAAGCCATGCCGGCCCTGATGTCAGGACTGTTCATCGTTATTCCTCTCAGCTGCTGACGACGCTCAAGGCCAATAACAGTTGCCCGGTGCGGATCACACAGTATGATTCGTGCACCCATGTCTATCAGTTTGTCCACAAAAAAGAGACGGCTTTCAAACATCTTCTGGTGTATCAGTACACTGCCTCTTGCCTGAATGGCAACAACCAGAAGGACACTTATCAGGTCAGGAGTAAGTCCCGGCCAGGGATGATCATAAATTGAAAGAATGGAACCATCAAGGTTATTCTGTATTTCATATATATCCTGTTCAAGTACCACAATATCATCCCCTTCCGTGTGAAAGCCTATTCCAAGCTGCCTGAACTTCTGTAAAATGATTCCCAGATTAGGGATGCCTGCATTTTTTATCCTGATTGATGACCCGGTCATTGCAGCCAGTCCAATGAATGAGCCAACTTCAATCATGTCAGGCAGGATCTTGTGTCGGCATCCGCTGAGAGATTTTACCCCTCTGATCCTCAAAAAATTGGATTTTATACCGCTGATTTCAGCTCCCATGCTGTTAAGCATAAGAGAGAGTTGTTGGATATATGGTTCACAGGCGGCATTGTAAATTGTGGTCTCGCCCTCTGCCAGCACCGCCGCAAATATCATGTTGGCTGTTCCTGTAATAGATGGTTCATCAAGAAGGATGTCAGTTCCTTTCAGAGACTTTGCGCTGAGTCTGAAGTAACCGTGCTCGCTGTCATATTCCGCCCTTCCTCCCATTTGTTCAAAACCTGCAATATGCGTATCCATTCTTCTCCTACCTATTTTGTCTCCCCCGGGCCGCGGTATGATTGAGTTCCCGAGCCTCGCCAGCAGGGGCCCGGCAATCATCACCGACCCTCTCAGCATTGTTGCTTTACTCAAAAAACCAGGATCAAACAGTCTTTGCGTATTAATGTTTTCCGCCCTGAAAGCATAGGTGTGCTCATTTATACGCTTCACTTCCACACCCAGGTCTCCAAGAATCTCAATCAGCAGTTTTACATCAATGATGTCAGGAATATTTGAAATGACAACCTCTTCAGAAGTGAGGAGTACGGCGCACAATACCTGAAGCGCCTCATTCTTTGCTCCCAGGGGTGTAATTTCCCCATGAAGCTTGTTGCCGCCGGTTACTTCAAACGATTTCATTGTTCAGCTTTTTGGAAATATTTCTAAGTATCCGCAAAACTAAGAAGATCTTTATTAAAAGGATTTAATTTTATACTATTGTCAGTATGATCGATTACAGGAAAAATATCACTCTCCTGCCTTACAACACCTTTGGCATTGATGTAAAGGCAGATCATCTCTTTCATCTTAAGAGCCGGGAAGGGCTTACAGAGATTCTCGCTCACCCGGTTTTTAGTGAAGTGTCAGGTGACCTGAATAATCTGCTGATACTGGGTCAGGGCAGTAATATATTGTTTACGCATGATTACCGAGGAGTGGTGATCAGGAATGAGATTACAGGCATCCGCCTCCTTGAAGAAAATGAGGAGAGTGTTGTTTTGGAGGCCGGGGCAGGGGTGATCTGGCAGGAGCTGGTTGAATACACTGTCAGCCATAGCCTGGCAGGAATTGAAAACCTGACCCTTATCCCCGGCACCGTTGGTGCGGCCCCGATACAGAATATTGGCGCCTATGGTGCTGAGGTTGCAGATGTGGTTGTCAGGGTCAATGTGTTTCACCTGGAAAAGAGAGAATGGCTGACACTGGACAATAAGGAATGCGGGTTTGGATACAGAGACAGTATCTTCAAGCGTGAGCTCAGGAACAAGGTGCTTATCTCTTCAATAGTATTGGCATTATCGAAAGTCCCTAGGCTGAAGCTGGACTACGGCGGCATAAAGGGGGAGCTGGCAAAAAAAAGTATTACAGATCCTTCTCTCCGGGAAATTTCGGATGTTATTTCAGATATAAGAAGAGCAAAGCTGCCCGACCCCGTTAAACTTGGTAATGCCGGAAGCTTCTTTAAAAATCCCACTGTTGGTGAGAGGGAGTTTGTGGCCCTCCTCAGCTCTTTTCCGGATATCAGGTATTTCAGGCAGGGTGGACTTTACAAGATACCTGCCGGATGGCTGATTGAGCAAGCCGGCTGGAAAGGTTACCGGCTGAATGACGCAGGATGTTATGACTGGCAGGCACTAATACTGGTGAATTACGGCAGGGCCACAGGCGAAGAGATACTTGATCTTTCAGAAAAAATAAAGAGATCAGTATTCAGTAAATTCGGAATACTCATTGAACGGGAGGTAAACGTTATCTGACAGGAAAGCCTACGGTCTGTGCAAGAATGATTGCCTGCAGTGGCTTCAGCCCCATCTCAGGTGCCAGTTTGTCACGCGGTATCATAGCTCTGATCACGCAGCTCAGTTCTTCCGAGGCACAAAAGAGGTATACGTTCTGTGCCATTAAGCCTGTATTGGCCCATGATGAGAGCAGGTCAGTATCGGTGATCTGCTGCCCATCTTTCAGACCTCTCTTTGTGAGATCTGCCACATAGACCAGGTTGACGGCAGCCTTCGCCACGAAATCCTGTGCTCCGGTAAAAACCCTGATATCCCTGTTATGAATCTGCTTCAGGGCATTCGCTTTTGCATCGTACAGATATAGCCCGCTCTTAAGCGTAACATAGACATCCATCTCCTGGCGGTTGCTTGATGAGGGGGCAGTCCTTTTTCCGTCAGCCTCACGGTTGATGCCCCAGGCAGCCCAGAGCAGGTTGGAGAGCTGCTGCTGCGACAGATCCTGTTCAGAAAACTCTCTTGACGAAGCCCTGTCATTTAGAGCCTCCATCAGCGGTTTACCACCGGTTCTGGCCGGTGCCGGAAGGGTGATGTCCTGTGCGTCTATCATGGTAAATGGAATTAGCAGTGTTATGATAAGTAATGCTGTCAGTTTAATAGTTGGTCTTTTCATGGCAGGTCGCTTTTGCGGCTGAAGTTATAATTTTTTCATATATTATCTGTTGCAATATGTTAAAAGTGTTATATATCGGGGCGAGAATGAGACCCGTTGGCCGGGATATGGCAAGGGCCTGCACTTGCCCTGTCCGTTCTATAAAAAAATGCCGTTACACGACATCGAAACTGCAATAAGTTACTGAAGGTAAAAAACGACTGGAAATTCTTATTAATGAAGTTGAAGAAGTAAATTTACAGTATAGTTACATTCAAGATCGAAAAGGATTAAATTTCAAAACAAAAAAAGCATGCATCTGAAGATACTGCAATGGTTCACGCGGATACTGGCTATCGCGTCGATACTTTTTATCATGATATTTTCTTTTGATGTGTTTACGGGGGATGAGTCGCCCGCAAAGAAGATCATCGGGTTTGTTGTGCATAATATCCCCACTTTTATTCTGATAGTTTTCCTCATTATTGCATGGAAACGTGAGATTGCAGGTGGAGTGCTGTTCATAATAGCCTTTGTTGTGCTGGCGATCTTTTTCAGCTCATTCACTGTGAACCGCGCTTCACTGCCGGTTATTGCCCCACTTCTGATAACAGGATCTGCCTTCATTATTCACCGGATACTGGAGGTCAATAGCAGGAATCTAAAGCCTCCCCGGGGATAGTAGGATAACAGGCCTTGTCTGCCAGTAAAGGTTATTAACACATTCGTAAAAGAGAGACAGGTTGCACACTTCATCAAGAATAATCTTGCCGGCCGCCATATGAGCTATGAAGGCCGGGAGAAATAGCTGGGTAAGATTTCCAGGGAGATAGCTTTTGTGTCTGATATTTTTATTCCTTGCTTTCTATTTCTGCCAGATCACCGTTAAATGATATGGGTTGCCGATCGGTGCTATTTATTGTCAGACTCGCAGACCCTGTCTCCGAGATATAAAAGGTGAATTCTATCCTGTCATTCTTGTTGGATGTTGTGAATGAAAGAATCCAGCCTCCTTTTTTCCATACATTCACTTTTAGATCGAGGATTTCCCCCTTAAAGCTCAGCGGAGAATTGGTGCTGCCAAAATCTGCACGGTAAGCTCTCCCGAAATAAGGCAGATAGGAGTTGACCTCATGGTTATTTACGACCACCCTGTATGACGAGGTGAGTGATCTGCTCCTGCCTGATGTCGGCAGCATCATATTGGCATTAAACTGCCATGCTCCTGATTCAATCAAATTTCTGGACTTTTCAAGCTGTTCTGCCTTTTGGGCCGCTCTTCTCTCTTTTCCTGTCAATCGGGTCTCCTGGGCAAAGATTGAGCTTCCCAAAACCAGCATTACTATAAATAACAATGTTTTTTTCATCATGACTTATAATTTTATCTTCAACAACTATCTCCAGCGTTAAGTTAATAAACTTGAACTCTTTTTTCGCCCCGGTAGCTTCTTAAATTCTCGTTTTTCTTCAGATAGTTGATTATTGCAACTGCTGTTTCTGTAAAGAGCGATTGACCCGGGTCGTTGTGATTGTATTTGTAAACCTGTGTCATATAATTATTCATGGCAACCGTGTAGGTCTGATTCATGTCAAGAGGGGCACCGCCTTCAGTCAGAAGAGTGACATCGGAAAGGTTGCCATCGGCATCAATTTTCAGTTTTGTTCTGATACCTGACGGATAGACTGGGTGGTTATCGTCAATGGGGTAGGCTGCAAGCATCAGGGAGTGGATTTCCTCTCCGGTAAGTTTTGTTACCACCAGTTCATTTCCAAACGGATCGAGCTGATAAATATTCATCATTGTGATGGGTCCCTTTGCCAGATAATTGATGCGCACACCTCCCGGGTTTACCAGAGCGATGTCAGCTTTGGCAGCATCGCGCTGTGCATCAGCCATGAGGTACCCAAGTTCTTCATACGATGAAAAATCGTCCATAGCTGTTGCTACCTTCTCCTTCAGCGCCGGATTGTCATTATATTGATCAACCATGGCACGGATGGAGGGTTTTTCGTTCTTCGAGTTTCTGATGTCTATGAGTTGCATGCTTCTTTGCAGTGTCCCATTACTCTCGACACTTAGCTTGATCAGAGTGCCGTATTTTAGTTTGTTTTCGGCCTGGGTGATCAGAATGCCGTTGTGGATCTGCTCTTTGTCAACCTTCGTGTGTGAATGACCTCCGATAATCAGATCGATGCCGGCCGGCATGGTTTCGGCCAGGATTACATCGTTCTCAAAACCAAGGTGGGTGAGTGCAATAAAAATATCACTCTGGTCTTTCAGATATAGGTATTCGGGAGCTGTTTCAAACGGAGAGTGGAAGGTAAACCCTCTTGTGTTGTCTGGATGCGTATCAGGGATGCCGTTCTTGTTGATATGCAACAGGCTGAGAAAAGCAAGTTTTAGTCCGTTGGGTAAGGTGATGATTTTATAGGGGCTCACCATTATGTTAAGCGAATCGTTTATTGATATATTTGCACATGTAAAATCAAAATTTGCTTTGTGGGTCAGATTGCTAAATCCTGCCGGACGGGAATCGAGTTCGTGGTTTCCTACTGCGCTCAGGTTAAAACCTACAGCGTTCATCAATGTAATCATGGGTAATCCTTTTTCAGGATACTGATCGTTCACCGGATTACCTGTCTGATTGTCTCCCGCAGCAACAAGAAGCATGTCAGGATAAATGCCTCGCAAACTATCAACCAGGTAAGCA
>CAYQNT010000064.1:2432-15833 GCA_964418865.1 uncultured Rikenella sp. | reverse complement strand
GCTGGTAGGCCCGGCCGACATCGGCGCGGTGCTGCAATAATTCCCTGTTCATCATCATGACCGACTTTCAGCAACCATCTCTATTTGACGATTCCGACGACGCGCCCCGCTCCGGCCGCAAACGCAAGGCTACGTGTAAAACCGCGCCCAAGGCCGTTACCAAGGCCGCCCCCCCCCCGCCTCCCGCTTCGCCTTCTGCCGACGACAAAGGGCCCAACGATGGTCCCTTGCACCGGTTGATGGACGACAATTTCCTGCAATACGCCTCCTATGTCATCCGCGACCGCGCCATTCCTGAAATTGAAGACGGCCTCAAACCCGTCCAGCGCCGCATTCTGTATTCGCTGAATCAAAACGACGACGGACGCTTTATCAAGGTAGCCAACATCATCGGTCATACCATGCAGTTCCATCCCCACGGCGACGCCTCAATAGGTGATGCGCTGGTGCAGCTCGGTCAGAAAGATCTGCTTGTTGAAGCACAGGGTAACTGGGGAAATATTCTCACCGGTGACGGCGCTGCCGCACCACGGTATATTGAGGCCAGGCTCTCCAAACTAGCCCTTGAGGTGGCCTTCAATAGCAAGACTACCGAGTGGATTAGCTCCTATGACGGACGTAATAAGGAGCCGGCCAGCCTTCCGGTAAAGTTCCCGCTGCTGCTTGCAATGGGTGTGGAAGGTATCGCCGTAGGCCTCTCTTCCAAGATCCTCCCTCATAACTTCAATGAGCTGGTAGATGCTTCCATTAATTATCTCCAGGGCAAACCGTTTGTTATTTACCCTGACTTCCCTACAGCAGGAATGATTGATGTGTCAAGATATAATGACGGCATGAGAGGCGGTGCCGTGAAGGTCAGAGCCAGAATAGAAAAGGCTGACAAGAAGGGGCTGATAATCACTGAGATTCCTTTTGGCCGAACCACATCATCACTCATTGAATCAATAGTCAAGGCCAATGACAGGGGCAAGATCAAGATCAAAAAGATAGACGACAATACTGCCGGAGGTGTGGAGATTGTGATACAACTGCAGTCCGGCATCTCTCCTGATAAGACCATTGATGCCCTGTATGCCTTCACCGACTGTGAACTTTCAATATCACCCAACGCCTGTGTCATCACTGATGAGAATAAGCCTGCTTTCCTGGGAGTAAGTGACATACTCAGATACTCTGCAGATCAGACAGTGAAGCTTCTGACAAGGGAACTGGAGATACGAAAGGCAGAGCTTGAAGAAGAGTGGCACTTCTCTTCGCTTGAGAAGATATTTATTGAAAAGCGAATTTACCGTGATATTGAAGAGAGTGAGACATGGGAAGCCGTGATCAGCGCCATCGATCAGGGACTAAAACCCTACAGGAAGCTTTTCAGGCGCGAGATAACCCGTGATGACATCATTAAGCTGACTGAGATAAAGATCAAACGGATCTCAAAGTATGATTCCTCCAGGGCAGATGAACATATCAGGGGAATTGAGGCCGGGCTTGAGGAGGTGATCAAGAGCCTTGCAAGCATCATTCCCTATACCATCAATTATTATCGGCAGATAAAAAAGAGATTCGGCAAGAATATTGAAAGACGCACTGAGATCAGGAGCTTCGAAACCATTGAAGCCACAAAGGTTGTTGCTGCCAATGCGAAGCTATATGTTAACCGTCTGGAGGGATTTATCGGCACCGGGCTGAAGAAAGATGAATATGTGTGCGACTGCTCTGACATAGATGATATAATTGTTATCAAAAAGGATGGCTCATATCTCATCACCAAGGTCATGGAAAAGCAGTTTGTGGGCAAAGACATCATGCACATACAGGTCTTTCTCAGGAATGACGCCAGAACGATATACAATGTTGTCTACCAGGACGGCCGTGCCGGGCCCTATTATGTCAAACGCGCTGCACTCACAGGGCTCACACGCGACAAGGATTATAGCCTGGGCAAGGGTACCGCCGGATCAAGAGTGCTCTACCTTAGTGTCAATCCTAACGGTGAGGCTGAGGTCATCAGGGTCTATCACAAGCCAAAGACACGCCTGAAGAAGCTCACTTTTGAATTTGATTTTGGGGAGCTGGCCATCAAGGGGCGCGGATCAGTGGGTAATATTCTGACCAGGAACCCGGTGCATAAGATAAGCCTTAAGGAGAAGGGCCTCTCAACACTCGGCGGCCGTAAGGTGTGGTTTGATGATGCAGTGATGAGACTTAATGCAGACGGCAGGGGCAGGTTCCTTGGAGAATTTGCGTCGGAGGATATGCTGTTGGTAGTTACCAGGGGTGGATGGTACCGTACATCCGGAACCGATCTCTCACTTCACTTCGAAGATGATCTGCTGCTGCTTGAGAAGTTCCGCGAGACGAAGATATTCTCAGCCGTCTACTGGGACAAGGAGCAAGAGTTTTACTATGTCAAGCGTTTCGCATTTGAAGAGAACGAGAGACTGCAGTGTTTCATCTCTGAAAGCGAGGGATCAAAGCTGATAAGCCTGACAGAGGTGGAGTATCCGCGCCTGGAGCTCAGTTTCGGCGGTAAGAGTGAAGGCCGGAGATCAGAGATAATTGAGGTGGCCGGATTTATCGGAGTAAAGAGCTTTCGCGCAAAGGGTAAAAGACTGTCTAACTACAGTGTTACTGACATACGCGAGCTGGAACCGGTGGTTAAGAGCGAAGCTGCCCCGACACTACCTGATGATGATGATGGGGATGACTCTGCACAGGCTTTCCGCGGGCACCTGCCGGAAGACCCCGCACAGATGAAATTAGATCTTTAACATATAACGTGAACGTCTATCTGATCGGCTTCATGGGCAGCGGCAAGAGCTCATCCGGCAGGAAGATCGCCTCTTCCCTGAGATGGAACTTTGCTGATACTGATAAGCTGGTTGAAGAGAAAGAGGGAGCGGCAGTGGCAGACATCTTTGCCCGGCAGGGTGAAGATTATTTTCGGCTTGCTGAACGGGAAGCACTAAGCAGCGTCTCACAGAGGTCAAGAACAATAGTGGCTTGTGGCGGCGGAACACCATGCTCCGAAGAGAACATGGACCTTATGAGATCAACCGGTGTGACAGTCTATCTGAGACTGCCGGCAGACGCCCTGGCCTCAAGGCTCAGCAAGTCAAAGATAGCACGCCCGCTGATACATGATGCCGAAGGTACTGAACTGACCGTCAGGGTCACTGAGTTGCTTGATAAAAGATCTGAATGGTATGAACAGGCTGATCTCGTAATTGATGGGTTGCATGCCAGTGATGAAGAAATAGCATCACAGATAGCAAGTCTGGTCAGATCCAGAGGAGCATATCTGTAGGGGTTTAATATTTGTAGTATATTGTACTAATTGACTCTGTATTTATTCCGGGGTAATTCAAATCCTTTCGGACAATGAGAATCCGTTACAGGTGGATCTTCTGGCTGGCACTAGCCTTAATAGTGGTTATATCAGCTGCATTCTTTGCAGTGATTACTGACTTGTCACTATTCCGGGCCACACCTATCCAATACACTGCTACAATGGTAGTCATAGCCATCGGCATCGGGCTTCTGATGAAGAACCGTTTTTACCTGCCCCTGCTGAGAAACCTGCGTCTTACGGGCAAGCTGATGCTGGCGCCGGTTCTATTACTTTTACTGTCATCTCCGGCTGCCATAATATATATCTACTATGATCTCACCGGCAAGGAGTCACTGAGGCTTCTCTCCGCCCTCTTTGCATCACTGGCTGCTGCCTTCTTTCTGGCCACAATAGCTGTGGTAACCCTGCCATCTATGGCCAGCGTTCTCCACATGCTGGGAGAAGCATCTGGAAAAAAGTTTAAGTCTGGGAAGCTCAGAGCGAGGACCCTCGCAGCCATTGTCTTATTGTCATTGGTATTAGCAGTGACTAACAGGTTAACTGACTTCAATGGATCCGGAATGGTATTTGTGTTTCCGTTGCTGGCGCTGATATTGGTCACGCTGGATATTATACTCACTGCTGATTTCAGGAATGCACTCTCAGCCAAAATAGGTGTTGTGCCTGAAACAGAGACTGATATAGGGGGTTATAATTCCGGTACAGCCAGGATAAGCGGGTTCAGGAGCAGATTCCGGTTTTCTGAGCATTATATGGATCTTATCACTGGCCGGCTGGATATTCTGGACCAACCTGCGGATGATACATATGCCTTTGTTGTTGTGGCTATTGCATTAAAATCATTTGACCCGGCCCTGTTGCCGGCTCTGAGAGTCATTACGGCCGGAAGCCATTTTGGTGAAAAAGTAAGGAGCAAAGCAGCCACAGCAATTCAAGATATCGAAAAATATTATTCTGACCCCGTCCGGAACAAAGATCTTCTCCGTCTTTCCGGAATATCAGAAAAGAGTGCTGCAGCAAGAGGTATCATGCTCATCGGGCGCACACCTCATATCTCTGAAATAATCAGGCTTATCCGTGATACCAGCCCTGAGATCAGGAAGATAGGGCTTCTGGCTGCCGGCAGGTATGGCTTTACGGAACTACGTGAAGAGATTGGGCAGGCCTTAAGTAATCCTGAAACAGCCAGAGAAGCCTTTCTTGTGTTGCATCACTTCGGACCTGAGGTTTACGGTGATATTATAGGCAAGGCCCTGAGGAAGGGCAACAGTGAGAGGGAGAATCTCATGATCATGAGACTGCTTGAACCAATGTCACTCTCTGCGGTGCTTCCGTATCTCATCAATTTTGTTGCCGCCGGTCACATCAGTGTCCGTCTGAAGGCTGCCCGTGACCTGTGCGAACGTGGGTATGTGCCACAGGGCAAACAGAGACAGGTGATCGAAGAGACGCTTGATGAGATACTTCATACAATAGCAAGGCTGATAGCTCTGCAGCTTGAGGCAAAAAGAAACAGATATTTTATCCTGACTGTGGCACTTGACAAGGAGAGGGCCACGAACACCGGGTTTTTGTTCTCGCTGCTCACCTTGCTTGCAGGCAGATCAGCAGCTGAGGTGATCATGTCTCCTCTGGGAGATGACGGTAATACATACCTCGCTGGAATTGCAGTCGAGGCTATTGATGAGGTTATAGATGACCCGGTGCGCAGACCCCTGAAAGCCCTCCTCGGGAATAATACTGACAGTAGCCGGCTGGCAGAGCTTACTCTATACTATCCGGTCAGAGAAATGAGAGGCAAGTCGGTTGCCTCGTTCATACTCTCATCGGAACAGAATATAACAGGGATATGGACAAAAGCATGTGCTTTCCACAAGGTGGCAGCCGAAGGCAAAGGGCTGGAGAGAGAACAGGCAGTATCTTACCTCTTCAGTAACAGTCAGCTGCTTCAGGAAGAGAGTGCCAGGGCAATACGCTCACTGAATCCTGACTGGTACCTCGCCGCAGAACCACGCCTTTCAAGGCTGTCCGGAAGCCGCCTTGGCTCAATTGTCAGGGGAGAGCTTGCCGGAGCTGCCATGATCTTCGAGAGGACAAGGTTTCTGAGCCTTTGCTTCAACAACATACCTGAAGAGAAAATAATTATGCTGGCTCAAGGCATGAGATACTCAGAATCTTACGATGCAGGATCAGTGCCGGGGCAGCTGTCATGGGTGGTGCCCTCGCGGGAGGGCAAGTCCGGGCTTTACTCGCTGCCGGTGCGAGATATTGAAGATTTTGTCTTTCACTATACAGAATACACCGATATCTTCGTTCATTATATTGATAAGCAAAAGAGTTTGGCTGGTTACTAGATCAATTCTTTATGGCAGACAAGAGTATAATTATACGACCTAATCCCTTTCCCGGCCTTAGAGCCTTCAGACCGGATGAGGGACATCTTTTCTTTGCCCGTGTTGAAAGTACCATGAAGGTTGTATCGAAGCTGAATGATAACCGGTTTGTTGCCATACTTGGAGCATCGGGCAGCGGCAAGTCATCACTGGCGCTGTCGGGCGTCATCCCCGCCCTGCTCAAAGAGAACGTCGATGGCAGAAAATCATGGTCATACCTTGTCTTCAGACCTGATCAAAACCCCATTGACCACCTTGCCGCAGATCTGGCGGCACTGTCGGCTGGCGCAGGCTTCGCGCAGCTCTCAGCGGCCAGCGTGGCAGCCTCGCTGCATAACCGTACCGAAGGACTTACTGACGTCGTAAACAAGATAAGAAAGAACCTCCGTCAGCAGATAGTAATTGTCATAGATCAGTTTGAAGAGATATTCAGGTTTAGCCCGGCAAATACCAAAGGTTCCCCGGGAGATGATGCTGCTGAGTTTATTGAACTGATAGTCAATGCAGTTCAGAAACCTGACCAGGGGCTATATATTATTCTTACGCTGCGTTCTGAGTATGTCTCTGAATGCTCCCGCTTTCAATCTCTCACCAACCTTATGAACAGCAGCAGTTACCTGCTGCCACAGATATCACATGCCCATCTAACATCGATTATTGAAGAACCGCTAAAAGTGTCGGGGGCCTCAATAGAGAGTACACTTGTCAGGCTGATATTGAACGACATGGAGGATAAATCCGGTCAGCTGCCTGTACTGCAGCATCTTATGATGCGATTATGGAATCATTGGAGCCGTGCCGGCGATCTAAACCGCCCGATAAGTATTGCTGATTATGAGGCTGTTGGCCGGCTGAAAGGAGCCATAGCACAGCATGCCGGCCAGGCACTGGAATCGCTCGATGAGAGACACCGGTATGTCTGCTCCCGGCTCTTCCGTACAATCACGACGCGAACTGATGATGGCCGTGAGATGCGAAAACCTGAGCGGATATCAACCATAACAGCACAGACAGGATGCACGGAGAATGAAATTATTGTAGTGGCAGAAATATTCAGGTCTCCTGAGTATTCTTTCCTGACCCCCTCCATGGAAGAATCACTGACCGGAGAGAGCATTCTTGACCTTACTCACGAGAGCATAATAAGACTCTGGAGCACCTTGCGTAAGTGGATGGAAGATGAGTCATTCTCCGCTAAGCTGTACGCTCAGCTGGCAACAGCTGCTGAACAGTATCAGGCAGGCAACGGTCGGCTCTGGACAGGGCCTGACCTCATGCTGGCTCTCAGATGGAGGGAAGATAATAACCCTACCATAGCCTGGGCAGAAAAGATAGACCCGGCCTTCGAACGAGCAATGCTTTTTCTTAAAAATTCAGAGGAGGAATATGCTGCACAGGTTGAATACAACAGGAAATCAGGACGCACCAAGATAAAACGGTCGCGTCTCTTTGCCGGGCTTATGGGACTCATTTCACTGTTTGCACTGGCAGCCTTCGTAACAATCTACTCACTTAGAACAAAGGCTGAGAAGCAGAGATTGGTAGCCATGCAGCTGAAGGAAGAAGCTCTTGCCATTAATGATCAGTTGAGAGACAGCCTGCAGCTTCTTACAGATACCCTTGAGACAGCAGTAGAGCTCACAGATGTTGAGAGAATAAACGCTCTCACTGCGGCGACAAAGGCTGCAAAGGCCGAAAGAATAGCCAATGAGGCCCAGGCCTCTGTAAAGGAGATAGCTGCCGGAAAGGCGTTGGCGCTAAAAAAGGCCTCTGAAGAGAATAGGTTTAAAATGCTCAATCTCGCCAGATCATTGGCCGTCAGGTCAATCAACCACACCGGAGAAAAAGACCTGCAGATACTGCTTGCACAGCAGTCGTACATCTTCAATGACAGGTACAATGGATTTACCGAGGATGCAGATGTGTTTGCAGCATTGTATGAAGTGAGCAAGCTTTATGGGAACAAGTTCTACGGCAAGTTCACATATGATGGAGCAGATATGACAGCGATGGCAAAAGGAGCTATCGGTCAACTCTTTACTGCTGACACCAAAGGCAGGATACTGAGCTGGCAGGCAGACCGCCCGTCTAAGGGTTATGACGTGATCTCGTCAACAGACAGGATAATAAAGGTCATGGCCCTCAGTTCTGACGCAGCCTGGCTTGCCTGTGGCACAGAGAAATCAGGTATCATCATGATGCCAATTGCTGACGATAGGATCGGATATCAGTTGCAGGACACATCATGCGGGATAACATCACTTATCTTCTCAGCCGGAGGTGACAGGCTCTATTACTCAACCACAGATGGAGGAGTGAATGAATGGAACCTGAAGACCCGCAAAATCATGAAAATTATTGACGATGCATATGGCATCTCCTCCCTTGAAGCCTCTGATGACAGGACTATAATGGCAGCACTGACCAGTAACGGAAAAGTACTGCTCTGGGAGACAGCGTCGCCCGGGAAACAGTCAACTCTTGAGGCCGGTGACAGGATAATTACATCGCATAGGTTTATTCCCGGGAAAGACCGTCTGGCAACCGGCGATAATTCCGGTATAGTAGATATTTGGGATATTAGCTCAAAGAGCCTGATGGCCAACGTTGAGGGCCATCATTCCCCTGTCAGGAGAATAGTATTCGATAAAGCTGCAAGTAAGATGCTTACGGCTGATGATGCCGGAGAGATCAGGCTTTGGACACTTGCCAACCTGTCACAGCCCCCTGTGATTTTCACAGACAATCGTATAGAGATAAACAGCCTGGTCTTCTGTGATGACGGCATGACATTCATGGCGGCTACAGGCAACGAAGTGATCCGGCGTCCGGCAAACATAAAGTGCATGACAGACGGACTGTGTGACAAGATCACAAGAAACCTCTCTGAGCAGGAGTGGTCTGCATATGTCGGACAGGATGTTGAATACGAGCCGACCTGTCCGGGCAAAGCATACAAGATAGGTGTCAGGGAAGTAAGGGGAGCCAGGTAAAGGCGAACTTTTCACTATGTGTCATGTTATTCTGACGTGATCATTCTCCTAATGGAGTAATATGGTTATTTTTACATCCTACGGGTTAAGAACAAACAATTGACTGAATGAAAGAAAACAGAGTATTGCTGATGATCCTTGACGGCTGGGGAATAGGTGACGGCACCAGAAGTGACGTGATAAGCTCAACCGGGACGCCTAACATCAATGCACTTAAAAAAATATATCCCTCATCATCATTGCTGACATCAGGAGAGGATGTTGGTCTGCCTGAAGGACAGATGGGTAATTCCGAAGTTGGACATCTCAATATAGGAGCCGGCCGTGTTGTATACCAGGATCTGGTAAAGATTAACAAGGCCTGCAAGACGGGTGAAATACGATCAAATGAGACACTGAAGGAGGCATTTGAATATGCACGCGAGAAGGGTGTAAAGGTGCATTTTATGGGGCTCCTCTCTGACGGAGGCGTGCACTCTCTTGACCGTCACCTGTATGCCCTGTGTGATATGACCATGGAGTATGGGCTGAAAAAGGTTTTTATTCACGGCTTCGGCGACGGACGCGATACCGACCCCCGGAGCGGCAAGGGCTATATGGACAGCCTGCTCAAGCACCTCGCACATAGTAATGGCAAAGTGGCATCGTTTGTAGGCAGATACTATGCCATGGATCGTGATAAGAGATGGGAGAGAATAAAGGAGGCTTATGACATGCTGGTCCATGGCAAAGGAACAAAGACCACCGATATTATTCAGGCCATACAGTCGTCTTATGATCAGGGCGTAACCGATGAGTTCATAAAACCCATTGTGGTTACCGGAGCTGACGGCAGGCCGCTGGCAACGATAGAAAAAGAAGATCTGGTTATCTTCATCAACTTCAGAAATGACAGGGCGCGCGAGCTTACAATGGTGCTGACCCAACAGGATATGCCTGAGCAGGGAATGAAGACCATGCCGCTGCATTACCTGACAATGACCCCATATGATGATAAGTTCAGGGGATTACACATCATCTTCCCGAAAGATAATGTGACCCGGACCCTTGGGGAGATTCTGGGTGACCTGGGGAAGAAGCAGCTACGTATAGCTGAGACAGAGAAGTATGCCCATGTTACATTCTTCTTCTCGGGAGGCAGAGAGAAGGAGTTTCCCGGGGAGGAGAGAAGACTTATCCCCTCGCCAAAGGTTGCAACATATGACCTTCAGCCTGAGATGAGCGCCTATAAGGTAAGAGATGCGGTCATAGCTGAGATGGGGAAACGGAAATTTGACTTCATCTGTCTCAATTTTGCCAACGGTGACATGGTTGGTCATACCGGCGTGTATGAGGCAATAGAGAAGGCTGTCAGAACTGTCGACGAGTGTGCCGGAGATGTTGTGAGAGCAGCACAGGCAAATAATTATGAGGTACTGATAATTGCCGATCACGGTAATGCCGATTATGCAATTAATCCTGATGGCTCAGCAAATACTGCCCATTCCCTCAATCCGGTGCCCCTGTATCTCATATCAGAAAGGTATAAAAGAGTCAGTAAAGGTATCCTTGCCGATGTGGCGCCAACAATACTGACGATGATGGGTCTGCCCGTGCCACCTGAGATGACTGGTAAATCACTTGTGTAAGGAATAATGCTACAGATAGATGATACCATAGTATCCCTGGCGCTGATAGAAAATAAATTTTCATGCGATCTCTCAAAGTGTAAAGGCAGCTGCTGCCGTTACGGTGATACAGGGGCTCCCCTGACGCCGGAAGAGGCATCTATCCTTAAACGCATCCTGCCAGATATTTTACCTTTTCTGAGTACTGAAGGGATCAGATCCATTGATAAGCTCGGCACAAGCGTGAATGATATCGAGGGGGAGCTTGTTACACCGCTCATCAGCAATAAGGAGTGTGCTTACGCTATTATGGAGGGTGATATATACAAATGTGGCATTGAGGTAGCATTCCACGCAGGCGCGGTTGACTTCAGAAAGCCTCTGTCATGTCATCTCTTCCCTGTAAGAGTAAAAAAATATCGTAACTTCAGGGCTGTAAACTACGAAGAGTGGGCAATTTGCAGCCCGGGTAGAGCTGCAGGTATCAAGATGAATATCGACCTGTGTGTTTCCCTGCACGATCCGCTGGTCAGGGCTTTCGGGCAGGAGTGGTATGATAAGTTGCTGTGGTCGGCTGGCGAATATAAAAAATCTAAATAATCATGGAAAATATTACAAATTACATCGAAGCAAACAAGGATAGATTCCTTGATGAGTTGTTTGGTCTCATAAGGATACCCTCAGTTAGTGCCAATGAGGCTAACAGGCCGGATATGGTCAGGGCAGCAGAATACATCCGTGACCTGCTCATCGGCAACGGTGCAGACCGTGCCGAAGTATATCCCACTGAAGGAAACCCGATCGTCTACGGTGAGAAGACAATCAATCCCTCTCTGCCCACAATACTTGTCTACGGTCATTATGATGTGATGCCTGCCGAGCCTCTTGAAAAGTGGGTCTCCCCGCCTTTTGAGCCGGAGATACGCGATGGCAAGATATATGCCCGTGGTGCTGATGATGACAAGGGTCAGCTGTTCATGCACCTCAAGGCCTTTGAGATAATGATGGCCACAGGCACACTGCCCTGCAACGTCAAGTTTATGATTGAAGGCGAGGAAGAGGCCGGATCAACCAGTATAGCAGGATTTTGTGTGGAATACAAGGATATGCTCCGCTCAGATGTGATACTCATCTCGGACACCACCATGATCTCATTAGACACCCCATCCATCACTGCAGGACTACGTGGGCTTTCATATATCCAGATAGAGGTTGAAGGCCCTGCCCATGATCTCCATTCAGGGATTTACGGTGGAGCTGTGGTAAACCCGTGCAACGCCCTGTGCGATATTATATCACGCTTGAAAGACAGTGACGGACGTGTGACTATCCCGGGATTTTATGATACTGTGATGGTGCCATCCGATGAGGAGAGGGCCAAGATGGCAGAGAGACCTTTTGATGGCGAGGCTTATAAAAAGTCAGTAGGGGTTGATGCACTTGCATCTGAGAAAGGATTTACCACCCTGGAGAGCACAGGCATAAGGCCTACACTTGATGTGAACGGCATCTGGGGAGGGTATACAGGTGAGGGTGCCAAAACAGTACTTCCCTCCAGAGCCGCAGCAAAGATCTCCATGAGGCTTGTTCCATACCAGAGTGCTGAGAAGATCGCAGAACTGGCCATAAATCATATCAAGTCACTGGCACCGGCAGGAGTGAAGATCAAGGCTGAGTATCTCCACGGTGGAGAGGCCTATGTGAGCCCCATTGATATACCTGAGTACCTTGCAGCAGAGCTGGCCTGTGAGGAGGTGTTCGGCAAGAAACCAATACCCATCCGTAGCGGAGGCAGCATACCTATTATCTCTACTTTTGAGAAGATGCTGGGCGTCAAGTCTATACTAATGGGCTTCGGGCTTGAGGCTGATGCCATCCACTCGCCAAATGAAAGCTTCCCGCTGGAAAACCTTTTCGCAGGGATGAGAACAATACCTCTCTATTATAAATATTATACCAGATTGAAGCAGTCTGAGTGACTGCAGTGCTAATCGATATGCAGCTTCAGCAACTCAACTTTCGTTGAGGAGCTGCGGAGCACAGTGAAGAGGTGTGGCCCGATACGAATCTTATCTTGCTGCCGTGGGATGTTACCATGTACAAATAAGATCAGTCCGGCCAGTGTTGTATATTCATCACTCTCAGGCAGGTTCAGATCATACTCTTCGTTAAGGTAGTCGATGTCAAGACGTCCGGAAAGAACATATTCCTTCTCGCTGATCTTCTTGTCTACCAGATCACTGGTATCATGCTCATCTTCTATGTCACCAACAATCTCTTCAAGGACATCCTCAATGGTTATCACTCCGGCTGTGCCTCCGAACTCATCAACAACCAGCGCAATACTCTTTCTGGCATCTGAGAGTAGCTTGAGCACCTTGTTGGCAGTCATCGTCTCCGGAACAACCGGCAGCTTGCGCATGCCGGAGATAACGTCTGACGGCTTGTGCAAAATATCTTTCAGCTCATAGTAGCCGGTCATATTGTCAATGTTATCCCTGTATAGAAGTATCTTTGAATGACCTGATTCAATGAACTGCTGTTTCAGATCATCAGGGGAAGACTCTAGCGGCAGTGCTACTATTTCAGTGCGTGGTACCATGCACTCACGTGCTTTAACCGATGCGAAATCAAGAGCATTTTGGAAGATCTTCAGGCTTCTGTTCTCATCTTTCTTCTCCTCTTCAGTCTCAACAAGATCATTGACGAAATGATCAAGGTCTATCCGTGTGAAGATCTTGTTCTCCTGTTCACGTCGCTCGGCCTTAATGCCGAAGAAAAGCCTCATAAGCATATTGGCCAGCCACAGTGTGAATTTGCTGACAGGGTAGAAGAGGTAATAAAATATTGCTGTTGGGACTGCAAATATGTTCAGGAAGAGGTTCGGCCTGATCCTTACAATTGTCTTCGGGAGAAATTCGGCGAAGACAAGGAGGATAAGAGCGGCGATGACAGTCTTGATAATCAGTATGATGGCTTGCGAAGGGATAAGATGGCCCAGCCAGCCCTCAATAATGTTGGCGGAGAGCATACTGAAGACTACAATGGCAATATTATTG
>CAYQNT010000064.1:0-2422 GCA_964418865.1 uncultured Rikenella sp. | reverse complement strand
CCCGGGTTACGTGTAAATACAGAGATGATCCCTGACCCGAGCAGGCCATGCTTGCGGTCAAGCTCAATGCGCAGCTTGTTTGAGGCAATGAATGATAGTTCCATCGCCGAAAAAAAGGCGGAAAGAAGAATAGTAAAAAGGAGAATTCCCACCAGGTTCATGCCCCAAATTTACAGTTTTTTTCGCTGGGAATCACGTATCCAGGCAAGAACGAAGGCGCCTGCTGACATTAAAAGGAATAGCCAGGCCTGTCGGATACCGTTCGTTGCGATCTCTCTGATGGCGATGCCCAGACACACAAGTCCCAAAATGACCCAGACTATCTCAATTAGCAGGAGCGATCTTTTGTTCATCTTTAATGTATATGGTGCCGGTTACATTTTTTACTGTGCCGTTTGAAAAGCGCGTATCTGATTCGAATCCTGTGCCCATTATGACCTGGCCAGCCTGGGTAAACCTCACGAACCTGTCAGACCAGATCCTGTCTTTGGGCTCGCTCCAGAAGAGAAGCTCAGTCTCAAGTATCTCCCCTTTATTAGTGATTGCAACCACGCTGTCACGAAGCTCCCACACTTCATCTTCGTCTGTATAACGGGCGTATTTAGATGCGATGCTGGCCTGTGGTGTAGTCTGCTTGTCATAGAAGAGCACCGTCAACCCTTCCGGGAATATGGTATATGGTTTATCTGCAGTTGAAAACTGTTGTATCAGGGGACTACGCACTATCATAGTTACTTTGCCGGAGTCAGAATACATGGTCTCCAAATTCCTGGCTGACATTGTAGGCAGATTCTTAATCTGCAGATCCTTGACAACCAGCTCCTTCTTCTCACATGATGAAAGCAAAGCAGCCATGGCAACCATGACTGCTAAGAGGTAATTGTATGTTCCGCAGTATTTCACTACAGTTATTCTTTCCTGAATCTGATGATAGTTGGTTCGTTGACCCATCCTCCAACCCGGTAAGGCACACCCTCTTCCACCATGCTTCTGAAGAATGCTTCTTCCTTAGTCGGGAAGAGTCTTGAGTAGATGACAATTCTTTCATCTATCTGTTCTTTAAGTGTAGGGTCAGTGTTTCTTGCCCTGATCAGGTAGTCAACAACAACCCAGTATACTGCCTGGTTCTCAAAAGACTCGCCCACCTTTGCGCCGGCATATGATTCAGCTATGATAAACAGGGCACTGCCGTTTGTCGGGTCAAGTGAGAATGCTGCCTTGGCAAAGTCGCGTGCTGCCTGCTTGCTGTCGGACGCAAGCTCAAGGGTGGCAAGCTTGGTAAGCAGCCCTGACTTGATAATCTGATCTGTCTCCAGTTCAACAGCTTCAGTGAAGTACTTCTTTGCCTCATTATATTTTTTTCTTGCCACATTCATCTCAGCCAGCTGTGCAGCAGATGAGGCGCTGGGCTCAGAACGGTATAGGTTGGTGGCAGCCTTGTAAAAGAGCTCAGAATCCTTGCAACCAGTCTCTGTCAGTAGGTTAAGCACCTTCCTGAGCATGGCGGTGTCACCCGGGTTTTTATCCACGCTTGCTGTAAACAGCTGCTCTATATTACTGCATGAGGCTGCTCCGCTTGATCTGAAGACAGCGTCGATATTCTTTTTGGCCTCATGGTAACGGGCATCATCAGGCTTGCGACTGAGCTGGCTTTCCACCACCTTCATTGACTGTGAGTAAGCCGTGATAACAGCAGGGGCATCAATGATCTTAAGGGCGTAGCACTTGGCTGATATAGCCATAAAGAGACTTGAGTAGGTATGATCAAAATTTTGTGGTGATGATTGCATGACGCTGTTGAGTATCTCATAGCACTGCTTTGCATAATCAGGGTCATTACCTCCAAACTCATAGAGGGCAAAAGCCTTACGCAGGTCATTGGCTGGTGCCTCATCGAAATACTTCGAGCGCTGATCAAGGATCATCATCACAGTATCAATGAAAGCCTTATTACCTGTCTTGCGGAAAAAATCCTTGAACATTGCTTCGCCCTTGATATAGGTGTTCTTTGATGATCCGGGGCACTCAGTAAATACAGGTCTCCAGAACTGAACGGCCATGTTGTAGTCCTTGTTCTCGTAGTAGGTTGAATAAAGGGATGTGTTGCGCAGACACTTCGTGCTGTCCTCGCCCTTTCCAAAGGGTGTGCCCGATTCAACACCACTCTGTGCCTGCAGTGTGAACGAGAGTGCCGATAAAAACATTCCGGCCAGGATTATGCTTAATGTTCTGTTCATCTCTTTCTATAATTTTTTATTCATACTGTCGTTTCAGGAACCAGTAATCAAAAAGATTAAGGCTGGCTCCGACCGATAACCGTGTCTCTCTGGGGACGCCTACGCCGGAATTGCCATTTGTTGACAGATCCACCACCAGAGATAAACGAGATCTCGATCTTCTCATCGGGATACCTGTTCCAAAA
>CAYQNT010000063.1:2278-16078 GCA_964418865.1 uncultured Rikenella sp. | reverse complement strand
TGTCTGTCAAAAAGATAGATACGCGTTCTTTAAAATAGCAAGATATTGCCCGCATTGTTTCTCTATTCATTTTAGAAACTCAACAATTTTTACTTTGGAGCAGGTCTTGAAATACCTAGAACAGGCCTCATCCTGGCTCGCCGGGACATCCCGTTTATCGGGACGGTGGAAGTTCGAAGTAAGTCGGCCACTCTAACCATATAGATATGGGGTTTTTTAAAAGTTGGAGGAACTCTGCGGGTTTTTTTTTAACTATTAACAAAAACATTTATGATCATAGGAGTTATATCACTTTGGGCCTGTTTCGCCATTGGCGGAGCGGCCTTTTTAGCAGGCACAGGGCTGTCGTATTATATGTGGCAACTGGTGCTGAAAAACAGAAGAACGAGAACCATTGCAGATGCTGAGTCAGAAGCCGAGGTGATCAGAAAGGAGAAGATACTTCAGGCTAAGGAGCGTTTTCTGCAGCTTAAGGCAGAGCATGAGAAGGTCATCAACGAGAGAAATAATCGTGTCAGCCAGGCTGAAAACAGGATCAAACAGAAAGAGCTCGCCCTCTCGCAGAAGCTGGAAGAGACCCAACGTAAAAAGAACGAGATTGATACCGTTCGTGAAAACCTGACACAGCAGATGGATCTGCTTGAAAAGAAATCGGAAGAGGTGGCAAGGCTTCATAAACAGCAGGTTGAACAGCTGGAGACCATATCCGGACTGTCGGCTGATGAAGCTAAGAACCAGCTTATTGACTCACTCAAGGAGGAGGCTCGTACTGACGCCTTGTCATACATAAACGAGATCCTTGATGATGCCAAGATGACGGCCACCAAGGAAGCCAAGCGTGTTGTACTGATGGCAATACAGCGTGTTGCTGCCGAGACGGCCATAGAAAATGCCGTTACGGTTTTCCACATTGACTCCGACGAGATCAAAGGACGCATCATTGGCAGGGAGGGCCGTAACATCAGGGCTCTGGAAGCTGCCACCGGTGTCGAGATTATTGTTGATGACACACCGGAAGCTATTGTGCTCTCAGGCTTTGACCCGGTACGCCGTGAGATAGCACGTCTGGCTCTTCACCAGTTAGTGACTGACGGCCGCATTCATCCTGCACGCATTGAAGAGGTAGTTGAAAAGACACGCAAGCAGGTTGAAGAGGAGATTGTGGAGATCGGTAAGCGTACTACCATTGACCTGGGCATCCATGGCTTGCATCCGGAGCTTATCAGGATGGTAGGTAAGATGAAATACCGCTCCTCATATGGTCAGAATCTGTTGCAGCATTCACGGGAGGTTGCAAACCTTGCGTCAATCATGGCAGCCGAGCTGGGCCTCAATTCGAAGCTTGCCAAGAGAGCAGGGTTGCTTCATGACATTGGCAAGGTGCCGGATGATGAGCCGGAGTTGCCGCATGCAGTCCTTGGCATGAAGCTGGCTGAGAAGTACAAGGAGAAGCCGGAGGTTATCAATGCTATCGGGTCACATCATGACGAGACGGAGATGACCAGCCTTATTGCTCCCATTGTACAGGTATGTGACGCCATCTCAGGCGCCCGCCCGGGTGCAAGACGGGAGGTCATAGAGTCATATATCAAGAGGCTTAATGAGCTTGAATCCGTTGCCCTCTCATATCCGGGAGTGACAAAGACATATGCTATACAGGCAGGGAGAGAGCTGAGGGTCATTGTTGGAGCAGACAAGGTCTCTGACAAGGATACCGAGAGTCTCTCTTTTGAGATAGCACGTAAGATACAGAATGAGATGACCTATCCCGGGCAGATCAAGATCACTGTCATAAGGGAGACCAGAGCTGTTAACTACGCTAAATGAAGAAGCTTAAAATCCTTAATATTGTGGGTGCAACTAAACTATGCTAAATGAATAAGCTCAAGGTTCTTAACATCGTTGGTGCCAGGCCTCAGATAATTAAAGCCTCTGCTATCAGCCGCGCCATAGCAGGCGAGTTTGCTGATGACTTTGATGAGGTTGTTGTTCATACCGGGCAGCACTATGACCGCGAGCTCTCTGAGGTATTCTTTGATGAGCTGGAGATTCGGAGGCCTGATCATAACCTACAGGTAGGATCAGGCAGGCACGGGCGTCAGACAGGGATGATCCTTGAACGTATTGAGGATGTGATCATTAATGAGAAGCCTGACTGCGTGATCATTTACGGTGACACCAACTCGACCCTCGCAGCCGCTTTGGCCGCCTCCAAACAGGGCTACCCGGTAGTGCATATTGAGGCTGGCATGAGATCATTCAACAAGACTATGCCTGAGGAGCTGAACCGGATCGTGGCTGATCATGCTTCCACTTTGCTCATCGCACCTACCAATGCAGCCTTTAAGAACCTGATGGCTGAAGGCTTCCGCCCTGAAAATCTGGCACCATATGATATTAACAACCCGCGGGTGTTTCTTACGGGTGACATCATGCTGGACAACAGCCTCTTTTATGCGGACCTCGCCGAGAAGAAGAAGCAGGATTTTCTTCCAGGACTGGGAATAACGGATAATAACTTTGTGCTTGTGACCATTCATCGTGCTTCAAACACCGATGACCCGGCCCGGCTCACAGCTATCTTCAGTACATTGAAGGATCTTGCGGAGACTAACCGCATGGATATGGTCATGCCGCTGCATCCCAGGACGATGATAGCCCTCCGTAACCGTGCTCCGGAACTATATGCCAGTCTCTCCGAACATCCGTTTATCAAGCTGAAACAGCCTGTGTCATTCCTTGAGATTATATTGCTTGAGAAAAAGTCGAGAATGATCATTACCGATTCTGGAGGCGTTCAGAAAGAGAGTCATTTCTTCTCACGGCCCTGCATAGTTTTGAGGAAAGAGACCGAATGGATTGAGCTTGTCAGGAATGGTACTGTAAGGCTGGCAGATGCTGATCCTGAACATATAAGGGAAGCATGGGACTACTTCATGGAAAACGGCAGCACCCTTCAGTATCCGGGGTTTTATGGTGATGGCAAGGCTGCCCTGACAATTCTCAGGGAGATACTGGCGGTGTTCAGGGGCTGAGAGCATCAAGCACCTGTTTCGACAGGGAGATGACAGCAGGATTGTAATCATTCAGGAACTCACCTGTGACCCTGTTGGCTATCACCACACATATTGTCAGAGCTTTATGGTTAAGAAGTTTTGACAGTCCGTAAATTGCAGAACTTTCCATCTCATAGTTAGTGACCCTTTCTCCCTTGAAGCGGAAAGAGGTAAGGTTCTCATTAAGTTCACTGTCAAATGGCTCTAGTCTTAAGCGACGCCCCTGCGGACCATAGAATCCGGGTGATGTGACGGTTATTCCCCTGGGCATCCCTGCTGCAACCTCCTCAAGAAGCGTGATATCAGCCTCAACAACATATGGATAAGCCAGCGTATCAGGCCATTCCAGGTGAGTAGCCAGCGCCTCGGCAAGCACATGGTCAAGACACCACTCATACCCTTCATAAAAATGCAGAAGGCCATCAAACCCGACAGCCTTGGCTGTGGCAATGAATGAGCCTACCTCGATATCAGGCTGCAGACATCCAGTGGTGCCAATCCTGATGATGGTCAGTGACCGTGGTTCTGCCACGGCTATACCGGTAGAAAGATTAATGTTCGCCAGAGCATCAAGCTCGTTGATGACAATGTCAATATTATCTGTTCCGATTCCTGATGAGATCACTGTGATGTCCCTCTCGCGGTAGCTTCCGGTGATGGTGCTGAACTCCCTGTTACTCTTCCTGACACGCACTGAATCAAGTAACTGGCCTATCGTTTCAACACGGGCAGGGTCACCTACTATGATTATATGATCTGAGATATCTTCCGGAAAAAGATGCAGGTGAAACACTGATCCGTCAGGGTTGGTAATGAGTTCTGTATGTTTTATCATAATACAATTTTGATTTGTGTTTAGATTCGCAGAACCAGCAAGTTTGGTTAAATGTGCTAATCCATAGAGAACTCATGATAATGCGAATAAGTTGCAAAAGTACAAAAAAAGTCATCCGTACACCCTTCATGCCAGATAGTATTAGGGCAGTTAATAATTGTTAATATGATATTTAGCAATGAATAAAAGCAATGAGCGGAATATCTTTGTGCCCTGATCCAAACCGGCAATAATGCGCAGCCGCAACAAAATAAAAATGATATACAAAAGCCTGATCCCGATTATTCTGTTTTTAATGTTGCAGCTCAATGCTTCAGCTTCTGTTGTGACCTCACCGGTTGCCCGTGAGAAGAAAAGGGCTGAGGCTGTCAGGGTAACGGAACGGATACACTTAGATGGCTTGCTTGATGAGGCTTCATGGCAGGAGAGTGTTCCCGCAACTGATTTTATTATTTATAGCCCGCACAATGGTGTTCCCTCATCATTCAAGACAGAGGTAAGGATCATGTACGACGATGATGCCCTGTATATAGGAGCCATGATGTATGACAAGTATCCTGACAGCATCTTTGTTGAGCTTGGCCAGAGAGATAAAGGGGATATTAATGCCGATCACTTTTACATTGAGCTGTCGCCGTTCAATGATGGACTTAACGGTGACCTGTTTAAGGTTTCGGCATCAAACGTACAGATTGACAATAAGCTCACAACAACTGAGAACTGGGGTCACCACAATGATACATGGGATGCTGTCTGGGAGAGCCGTACAAATGTAACCGAAAATGGGTGGGTTGCCGAGATCAGGATTCCCTATTCTGCCCTTCGTTTCCCCAGATCAGACAGTCAGGTATGGGGGATAAACTTCTGGCGTGAGGTACGGCGCAAAAGAGAGACGTCATCATGGAACTTTGTCACCAGGGAATATGGATCAAATATTGCTCATATGGGAGAGCTGGCAGGCATCCGTGACGTCAAACCACCGCTACGGCTATCGCTTGTACCTTACTTGTCAGGCTATCTGGAGCATGTCTCAGGACAGGGGAGCATGGGAACATCGTATAACGGCGGAATCGACCTGAAGGTCGGGCTCTCTGAGAGCTTCACCCTTGATGCTACACTCATACCTGATTTTGGCCAGGTGCAGTCAGATGACCATATACTCAACCTGACACCATACGAGGTCAGGTACAATGAAAAGCGCCCTTTCTTCATGGAAGGCACAGAACTATTCAACAAGGGAAGTATCTTTTATTCAAGAAGGATAGGAGGAACACCTCACCTTTCCGGGAAGGTTCAGGAACTGAAAGAGGAGAATGAGATAATAACAAACAACCCCACTGAAGTAAGCCTTCTGAATGCTACTAAGATCTCAGGCCGGACTAAGGGAGGACTTGGTATAGGGATTTTCAATGCCGTGACAAACAACATGTGGGCAGAGGCGGAAAACACTCTGACAGGGCAGCGACGGCGCATCCTGACCGAGCCACTTACCAATTACAACATGTTTGTGCTTGATCAGACACTTAAGAATGGCTCATATGTAAGTCTTATGAATTCAAGCGTGATCAGGGCAACGGAGAGGGATGAAAACTTCTATACAGCAAATGTCACCGGCTTTGAGAGCTTGATTAAGACTGCCAACCGGCTATGGTCAGCGTCAGCGGGTGGCACCCTGAGCCAGAAATATTATTCATCATTACCTACAGCCCTGGGCCACTCAGTTAACTTAAAAGCAGGAAAAACGGGTGGCAAATTTCGGTCAGGTTACAATCTCTCGGTCATCAGTGATACCTATGATCCCAATGATATGGGCTATCTCCGAAACAATAACGCCATTGATAATTCCTTTGATTTTTCATATAACACCTATGAGCCCTCTGGCAACATAATGTCAACCCGCACTTCTCTGGAAATTGTCTACAATCAGTTGTTCCGTCCGCGTGCCTATACTTCAGCAGGAATTGGCTTTGGAAGCATGATCCTACTAATGAATAACTGGTCGTTATCGCTTGATCTTGCCCTCACTCCATGGGGCGAGGATGACTACTTTGAACCTCGCACCAGTGACATGTCGATGTTCTTCCATAGGCCACCGGCATTAAAGGCAACCCTAAGGGGAGATACTGACAAGAGCAAGAAGCTATATTTCAGACTTAATGCAGGCCTGTACAAGGCCTGGTCAGACTATAGTCAGATCGGATATACATGGGAAGCACAGTCTGAAATCAAGGTCAGCAGGCGGTTCTCATTTGATTATTCGCTGGGTGTGGAGAATATGTTCAATGACATCGGCTATGTGACGCGTTCTGTTTTTGATGAACGTGATATTATCTTCGGAAAGCGCGATGTCAACACTATAACAAACACCCTATCGGGTGCATTTATCTTTTCCTCCAGCTCATATCTCACCCTGAGGGCAAGACATTACTGGTCGCGGGCTGATTATGACGGCAGTCATTTCAGGCTGCAGGATGACGGCAGCCTGGACATGCTGCCTGGCACAGGGGATATGCCAAACAGTGATGTTAATACAAACTTTCTTAATATAGACATGGTTTATACATGGCGCTTTGCGCCGGGAAGCGAGCTATCTCTGGTATGGAAGAATGCCGTATACTCCCAGGGTGATATTATTATCAGGAATGCCTTTGATAATTTTGGAGATCTCCTTTCAATGCCCCAGACCAATAGTATTTCCCTGAAAATTTTATACTACCTTGATTACCAAAATTTCAGAAAGTTGTTCTCGTCTAAATAATTATTAGTAAATATGATACAGAGAATTCAGACTTTATTATTGTTGGCGGTGGTTGTCACTTCAGGGCTGATGCTTACAGGTGACCTGATACTGATGAGTACCGGCACCGATACATTATTCAATCTGAGCTTTATCGGAGTGGGAGTACAGGGGGGCAAAGTTGTTCAACACACCTGGCCATTGACAGTTATCCTTGCCCTTGTGCCTCTGCTGGCACTGGTTACAATATTTCTTTACAAGAACAGGAAGTTACAGATGAGGATTACAATGTTTGTTCTTCTGCTGTCACTGGGTACTCTGATACTGGGAGCTTTTTACATACTGATGTTCGACCGTAAGATAGATATTACCATTATATGGAAGATCAAGGTGGTCTTTCCGCTTATATCGGCTATTCTTGCATGGCTGGCCTACCGTGCCATTATGAAGGATGACCTAAGGGTAAGGTCATACGACCGGCTCAGATGATCTCCATGTGTTCCTGATCAGTAATTTTTTCGCAGTATTCGCATTTAAGCGCAACAGGCTTCTTTGAGACAACCTTGAAACGTGTTGTCACCTTCTCGAAGTTTGTGATACACTTGGGGTTCATGCACTTCGCAATTGCCGTAACGGTGTCAGGAACAGACACAACGCGCTTCTCTATGACGTTGTAGTCTTTTATGATATTGAGTTTTGCATTAGGCGCTACAAGGGCGATTCTGTTTATGTCATCATCCTTGAAAAACTTCCCGGCAATCTTTATGATGGCCTTCTTCCCATCAGTCTTGCTGTCGAGGTTGGTGCCGAAGGTTATCTGGTTCGGTATCTTGTCAAGCCCCAGTATCTTGATAACCTTGAAGAGTGTTCTGGCAGGGATATGATCAATGACGGTGCCGCTTTCAATGGCGCTTACAAGCAGTTGCTTAGGATCATTTATGTTCTTCATGACTTCTTATTTTAATCCCAGTAATGTACTGATTATAGCCTGTCTGGTGAATACGCCGTTGAGGGCCTGTTCGAAATAGTAGGCTTTTTTGTTTGAATCTACATCTGTATTTATCTCGTTCACACGGGGCAGAGGGTGCAGTATTTTCATCTGCGGTTTTGTCTCACTGAGCATGTGATCATGCAGAACATATGCGTTCTTTACCTTCTCATACTCCATAGGGTCTGAGAAACGCTCACGCTGGACGCGTGTCATGTAGACAATGTCAGCCATATTGATAACCTCATTCAGATCTGCCGTTTCGTAATATTTAAGCCCCAGATTCTTTAAATAAAGCTTGTATTCATCAGGCATCTTCAACTCCTCAGGCGCCACAAAATTAAATGAAGTCTTCCATCTTGACATTGCCATGAGCAGGGAATGGACAGTACGGCCATACTTAAGGTCGCCCACCATACAAATATTCAGATTGTCAAGGCTCCCCTGGGTCTTTAATATTGAGTACATATCAAGCAATGTCTGGGTGGGGTGCTGATTAGCTCCGTCACCGGCGTTTATGACCGGCACCGTTGCTATCTCGCTTGCATAGCGGGCACTACCCTCTATCGGATGGCGGATGACAATCAGGTCTACATAATTGTTAACGGTACGGATAGTGTCATTCAGGGTTTCTCCCTTTGTTACGCTTGAGCTTGACGAGTCAGTGAACCCTATAACCTTACCTCCAAGCTTGTTGACAGCGCTTTCAAAGCTGAGCCGGGTGCGCGTTGAAGCCTCAAAGAAAAGCGTTGCAACTACCTTGCCGTTAAGGATGTCCTGTATGGGCTTCCTTTCAAATTCGGCGGCAAGTCCGAGCATCTTCATGATCTCTTCAGTAGTCAGATCATCAATTGAGACTAAGCTTCGGGATTTCATTTGGTTACTTTTTTAATACCAGATTTATGACAAAGTTATTACAAGTGACTCTTTTTTATTTCACATGTTTAAAAGTATTTAAAAATAATCTTCTTCATCCTGTGGCAAACCATTTCACTCTGTGCCCTGCCCAGTTAATTCCTGCTAAACCATTTCACTCTGTGGCCAGCCATTTTTTCTTCAGGCCGGTTATCTTATCCAGCCTGCCATTGACCATCTCAGATCTGGATGATCTGAATGATATTTCAACACTCACCTCTTCACCCTTGTACTCATGTGCCAGCTGGCTGCATGCTTCCTCTTTCAGTATCTTCATTACGTCATTCATGGCACTGTATGGAAATGTTATAAGCCAACTCTCAACCAGATGTTTTTCAATGATTATTGCGTTGTCAAGAGCGTCAGCGGTTGCGCTCCTGTAGGCGTTGATCAGTCCGCTTACGCCCAGCAGGGTGCCTCCGAAGTATCTTATGACCACTACCAGAACATTGGTCAGCTCGCGTGAGTTGATCTGAGCCAGGATTGGCCTGCCGGCAGTGCCCGAAGGTTCGCCGTCATCATTGAGGCGCCATGTCTGTCTGTCGGGTGACAGCACCCAGGCATAACAATGGTGTCTGGCATCATGATACTCTTTTCTCAGCTCCCCGAGTCTGGCTTTTATCTCTTCCTGAGATACCACAGGGATGGCTAAGGCAATGAACCTGCTGCCTCTGTCTTTGAAAAGCCCTTTTGATTCAGCCTCAATGGTTTTATAGGTGTCACTGAACAGCATTTTGTAAACGAAGATAGCTAATTTTAAAGATTGAAAAGGGTCTTCGTGCCTTTGAAGAGGGTTATTAAACCCATTATGATGAGAACAACATAAACGACAGTTGTAAATGTTTTCTGGCTGATTTTGGCCACAAGTATGTCACCGGTGTAGAGGCCCGCAATCAGTGCCGGTATGGAGCAGAGGGCCAGTAGTGCGGTCTCCGGCTTGATGAGTCCGGAAATGAAATAGAAGACAAGCGCATATGAGACTGCAAAGAGAATGAACATAGAAATGACAGCATTGAATTTCTCCCTGGGCGTCTTAATGGATGACAGTATGATTGCCACCGGCGGTCCGGTGATACCTGTAGCGCCGGCAAGCACTCCCCCGAAGAGCCCGCTGAGTGTCATTGCTGTCCTGTCTGAGTGTATGCCGAAACTGATGCCTCGTGCCAGAACGATGACGATAAAGATTATCAGAATACCCCATATCAGCTGAATGTATGCCGGGTTCACAAATTTCAGAATAACCGTTCCGGCAGCCACTCCCACGCCTGTCCACAGTGCCATGGATCCCAGTGGCTGGCCCTTTACCAGCGCCCTTGACCGGCGGTAATAAAGCATAGAGAAGATGGCGTTTATCATTGCAATAAAAACGGCGGTATCGGTAACCGGCATAAGAAACTGTATCAGAGGCACTGCCACCAGTGCAAGTCCAAACCCGGTAAAACCTCTTACCACGGAGGCAAAGAAAATGATAAGGGAGAGTGCAATGATGGTTCCGGTCGACACCATGTTAGTCGCTGTATAGCGCCATCTGTCTGAATTCGTCTATGAAGCCTGCCAGTGAGTTATCCCATCTTGATATCTCTTCATCCAGAGGCAAGCCTTTCTCCAGCACCTCCCGCATACGGCTGTCGCCGGAGAGGATATCGAACGGCATGAGATGATTCTCATACTCATAGGGCGGAGGATTGAATGTGAGCGATCCTTCAGGAGAGGTTTTTATGATGGCATCAAAGAGATGAAGCGCAGTAGCTACCGGTCTGAAGGTAGCAGGATCTGTAACGTGGGTCTGCAGTCCCCTACAGTACTGACCTGCAAACTTATGAAAGGTGGGGATGAAGTCATGTATACGGAAGCTGCATCCTGGCAGCTTTCTGGTTCTCAGCTCCCTGAGCAGTCTCTCTCCGTTTATGAACGGCGCTCCTGTCAGCTCAAACGGCATGACTGTTCCACGCCCTTCTGACAGGTTGAGAGCCTCGGCGAGCACAGCCCCCGGATAGACCAGGGCTGTATGAGGTGTGGGCATGTTGGGCGAGGGGAGAACCCACGGCAGGCCGGTATCCCAGTATAACATGTGTCTTTGCCATCCCTCTGCCCTGATGATATGAAGTTCACATCCGGATATATATTTCTCCCTGATCCATACAGCCATCTCACCAATGGTCATACGGTGACAGAGCGGTATTGAGGCTCCCCCGACAAAGGTGAAGTACTCTTCGCTTAGCACCGGACCATCAACCTGTATCCTCCCGATAGGATTTGGCCTGTCAAGTATATACAATGGTATCCCGGCCTCAGCACAGGCTTCCATGCAGAGCTTAACCGTCCAGATATATGTGTATAGACGTGCACCCACATCTTGCAGGTCTGCCACAAGGATATCCAATCCTCTGAGCATTTGCTGTGTCGGCTTGCGGTGTTCGCCGTACAGGCTATAGACAGGAATACCCAGAACAGGGTCTATGGTTCCTTCCCACTCTATCATATTGTCTTGAGTCTGGCCCGACAGGCCGTGCTGAGGCCCGAAGAGAGCACTCAGATGTGTACCGCTGTCCGAACCAAAAACCTCGGTTATAAATCGGAAGTCGGAAGTAATGCTGGATGAATGGCAAAGTATTCCGATCTTTTTGCCACGGAGCTCTGCCGGCATCCTTGCGGCGACTGTATCCAATCCTGATAATACTTTCATATACCGCAAAAATAGCGAAAAATGACGGGGTGGCAAGCACGAGTCTTTTCCCGGCATGCAAATAAATCAATATCTTTGCAACCTCTTTTACAGAACGTTGTTGTTGTTTGAAAACCATATGATGAGAAATATTTATATACTGCTTATCTCATTCATGCTGATTTCATGGAGTGTGCAGGCACAGGAGAGGGTTTCAGGGTTCAAGCCTCTGGCTGAGCCTGACCGTATTGTTCTTAACCTCAAGGGCGACCCTGCGACCTCAATGGCACTGACCTGGAGAACCGACACAACTATTCATGAATCAGTAGCCAGGATTGCCCGCAATCAACCGGGCATCTTTCTCCCGGACTCTGCGGTCTCAGTGACCGGAACATATACTGACGTCCAGGGTGACGGCATCATTGCAAGGTATCATTCCGTCTATTTCACGGGGCTTACGCCGGAGACTGGATATGCATATTGCGCAGGCTCAGGTTCTGCGGCAAGCGAATGGTTTACTTTCACTACTGCGGCAACAGATATGAGTCCAGTTACATTTCTTTGGTTTGGCGATTCTCAGGGAAGCATCTCATTGTATTCCAGGGTGATCAGGCAAGCCTTCCGCTCTGAACCGGAGGCTTCGTTCATGGTCTTCACAGGCGATCTTGTTGATGGCGGCGCAGGATCTGAATTGCTTGATGATGAATGGGGCGAGTGGTATAAGGCAGCCGGATTTATCACCGCAGTGTTACCTGTTCTGGCCACCCCGGGGAATCATGAGTACTATGTACCCGGTGACAGACAGAAAAGAGAACTTAACAGGTACTGGAGGCCAGGCTTTACTCTACCGGAGAACGGACCGGAAGGCTTGGAAGAGACGGCCTATAGCGTAGATTACCAGGGGGTGAGAATCATATCCATCAATTCAAACGAGATGGTAAGGGATACGGAGTATACTAAAGCTCAGGTTCAATGGGTAGAGGAGCAGCTGAAAAACAACCCTTGCCGGTGGACGGTGATGATGTTTCATCATCCACTCTTTTCAACCGCAGCCAGAAGAACTGACACAACCTTCAGGGATCTGCTTAAACCGCTTATTGACCGCTATGGGGTAGATCTGGTGCTGACCGGCCATGACCATACCTATGCCAGAGGTGTTATTATGCCTGATGTGCAGGAGAAGCAGAGCAAAGCGGCAGGGACTATTTTTGTGGTCTCAGTGAGCGGCCCAAAACAATATGCACAGGATGCCGAAAAATGGTGGGAAGTAGGCCTGTCAAATACTCAGGTATGGCAGTCGATCAGCGTCAATGGTAATGAACTTACATTCAAAGCTTATGATGGAGCCGGTAAGCTTATTGATCAGGTTGTAACCAGAAAGGAAAAAAACGGAGCCAAAAAGTTTGTGACACTATCAGGAAAATAAAACAGAGATATGATGAAGTTCCTTCGAATTTATTCTTTTATACTCATAACGGCCCTGCTGGCGTTTTCCTGCAGCAACCGTGATAGTCTCCTGCAGATCTATGTTACTACTGACCTCCATGGCATGCTCCTGCCTTTCGATAATACCGAAGGCATAGCTACAGACCATTCCCTGGCTAACCTTGCCACGCTGGTACAATCATCAGGGAATGACAATATTCTTCTGCTTGACAATGGTGATATACTGCAGGGAGATCCGCTGGTATACTATTACAATTATGTTGACACCACACGATTGCATGCCGTAGCTGATATCCTTAACCATCTGGGTTACGATGCAGCTACTGCCGGTAACCATGATATTGAGGCAGGCCATCCGGTCTATGACCGTGTGAGGCGTCAGTACAACTTCCCCATGCTTGCTGCCAATGCCGTTAATACGGAGACGGGTAAGCCCTACTTTGAGCCATATACGGTAATTAAAAAGGCAGGAATGAAGATTGTAGTGTTCGGCCTGATAACCCCATCAGTACCCAGATGGATCCCTGAGTCACTCTACAAGGGAATGAGGTTTGACAACATGGTCTCTACTGCCAGACAATGGATGCCTGAGATGCTTGCTGAGAAGCCTGACCTGGTGGTAGGTCTGTTCCATTCCGGTGTGGGCTCTGAGGATGAAACAAGAGATGATGAGAACAGTACAATGGCAGTAGCCATGAATGTGCCGGGATTTGATGTTATCTTCTGCGGTCATGATCACCGTGAAGATATGAAAGAGGTTATTAATACTGCCGGTGAGAAGGTGCTGATACTTGACGGCGGCAGCAGGGCTCAGACACTGATGAATGTCACCGTCACACCCACGAAGCAACCCGGCGGTAAGGTCAGTAATGAGATTCAGGGCAGGCTCATCCCCATGAGCTCTGTAGCAGCAGATACCGACTTTATAAAGCGCTATGAAGAAGTATCCGGGGTACTCAAGAATTACACTTCCGAAATAATAGGATACTCTGAGACTACTGTCACAACGCGTGATGCATTCTTTGGGCCATCGGCCTTTGTTGACCTGATACACAAGATTCAGCTTGACATCACAGGAGCTCAGATATCACTGGCTGCTCCTCTGTCGTTTGACCAGAGCATCAGCAAGGGAGAACTCAGGGTCAGGGATATGTTCAG
>CAYQNT010000063.1:0-2267 GCA_964418865.1 uncultured Rikenella sp. | reverse complement strand
TGACCGGTAGTGAGATAGACAAGCATCTGGAGCATGCTGCTGGACTATGGTTTAACACTATGGATAATAAGAAGGCTTATATGCTGAAATACAGGTTTGATGATAAGGGTGCGCCAGTAATGGTCAAAGGTACCGCGCGGCTGCGTAACCAATCCTATAATTTTGACTCGGCCATGGGCATAAGGTATACTGTTGATGTAAGCAAGCCTCAGGGAAATATGGTGACAGTGTCATCACTGACCGATGGCACGCCATTCAACGACAGTGCTACCTATTCAGTTGCAGTAAACTCTTACAGGGCCAACGGCGGAGGTGGACACTTTCCGGCTGCAGGCATTACGGGCGCTGAACTGAGCAAGCGCATTATAAGCACCACTGAAAGAGACCTTAGATACTATATGACCGCATGGATTAAAGAGAGAGGAACCATAAGTCCCGAGCCTCTTTACGAATGGAAAATAATACCCGAAGCGTGGGCCTCAGCGGCGCAGAAACGTGAAACGATACTTCTTTTTGGTAATAACTGATTATTTTGACTGAAATATGAAAACATCTTTTAGATCTCTTTTGATACTTGTAGTAATAATAATTATGTCATCTGCTGGCTGTGTGCGCCAGAAACCTACAAGCCTTATAATCTTCATCGGTGATGGTATGGGTGTGCCCCATGTGTACGCCGCCATGACGGTGTCCGGTGACGAGATGACCTTTCCCTTTTTCCCTGTGACCGGTTTCAGCAGGACACATTCCCTTAATAAATATTCCACTGATTCTGCTGCAGGAGGCACTGCCCTTGCAACAGGTGAGAAGACCAACAACAGGATGATTGCAATGAGACCTGACAGTACTGACCTTGTTACTCTTCTTGAGTATGCCAAATCCAGCGGCAAGTCAACCGGCATCGTATGCACCAGTTCGCTAACAGATGCCACACCTGCTACATTCATGTCGCACACCCCCCTGCGTTACAATTACCGTAAGATTGCGCAACAGTATCCTGATGGTGCTGCAGATATCTTCATAGGTGGAGGCCGCGACTATTTTACTGTTGTCATAGACTCTTCAGGTAAAACGAACGAATCAGATGATGTTGTCAGAAAGCTTGCTGACAAGGGATATGCTGTGGTCTATACACTTGAAGATTTTGTTAACTCAGAGTCGGAACGCATTGCCGGGCTGATGTCGCCGGGTGATATGCCAATGTTGTCAGAGGGAAGAGATCCGCATTATCTTGCCAGTGCAACGCGCAAAGCCATAGAGGTACTCTCCAGAAACAGGAAGGGCTTTGTTCTGATGGTGGAAGGATCAGAGATTGATCACGCTGCTCACGGCAATGATACAAAAATGGTTACTGAAGAAGTTCTTGATATGGACAGGGCCGTGGCGGTGGCTTATGAATATGCCAAAACCAAGGGTAACACCCTGATAGTTGTGACCGCTGACCACGAAACAGGTGGGATGAGTATCTCCGGTGGTGATCTTACAAAAAGAGAGGTAACCGGAGCTTTCAGCATCACCGGCCATTCCGGCATAATGGTGCCTGTATTTGCTTATGGCCCCGGAGCATCAGCCTTCACAGGAGTGCATGAGAATGCGGAACTCTTTCATAACTTTTACAGGCTGCTGGCGCTTGGTAAAGGAAAGAAATGAAAATTATAGAAGGGAATAGTGGTATACCGAAGCTTCCCCTTGTAGAGGAGTTCTACTCAATCCAGGGTGAGGGATGCAACACAGGAAAAGCCGCTTATTTCATCAGGGTAGGAGGATGCGATCTATGCTGCAGCTGGTGTGATACCAAATACTCATGGGATGCCACGCTGCACCCCATGGTCAGCATTGATGCCATCACCGGTAATGTGCTTGCATCAGGTGCTGACTCGGTGGTGGTAACAGGCGGTGAGCCGCTGATGTGGGATCTTGGTCCGTTGTGTCACCTCCTCAGGAAGAGGGGCATAAAGACCTATCTGGAGACTTCCGGAGCTTATCCTCTGACGGGGACATGGGACTGGATCACCCTGTCGCCAAAGAAGGCATCACCACCGCTGCCGGATATCTGGAAGCTCGCTGACGAGCTTAAGGTGGTAGTACAGGATGGCACTGATTTTGATGTAGCTGAGATGTATAGCAGGAAAGTGAAGCAGGAATGCAGGCTTCTCCTGCAGCCGGAGTGGAGCCAATATAACAGCATTATACAAGTCATAACTGAATATGTTAAAAGGAACACCAGGTGGGCGGTATCATTGCAGGTACATAAATTCATGCACATT
>CAYQNT010000062.1:13360-16090 GCA_964418865.1 uncultured Rikenella sp. | reverse complement strand
TCAGGCTCCGGCAGCAGGCACCGGAAGAAGGGATGCCGCAGCAACCGGCAGCAGGGGTTCCAGTATACCGGGTAGTAACCCCAGTACCACGATGAGCGCCATACGGTGTAGCGCGGGCTGTAGATGTAACTGATCACCGGCCAGGCAGCGACTTCATAATATGTGGTGGTAACCACTGTAACATTTTTCCTTTGGACCTGATTGCCCTTGTAGCCTGGGTTGGGTGTCTCAGCGTAGATCGGTTCTACTATGTAATTTCTTCCGTATAGTGCCTGATCACCTATGAGCTGTATCTGCACCGAACCGTCACGAAGCTTCTCCACAGTAAAGACAGCCACATCCTGGTATTCGTTACGGTCAAGAACCGAACGTAATACTATGGTGTGAACATTACCGTCAACATAGTCGGCTACTGTGAGGTAATCTACCATGTTGTCACCGTTAAGGTCGAGGTTGTTGATATGTGAGTCCTCAGCGTTGAGGTTTCTCTCGAAGGCTTCCAGGGTCTCAGAATCTTGAAATACCTTCATGACTGCGTAGAGGTTCAGGTTGTCACCCGGGAGTCCCAGGTATTCCTCAGGATAGTCCTGTGCCCTGACTGTCGTCATTGAGGCTATCAGGATTGTGAGGATCGATGTGCAGATTAACTTTTTCATCTCTTTAAGTTTTAGAAGAACGGTCTCTTCAATAATTAATTTTCAAAAGTTATGCCAAAGATTTCGTTATATTCTCATATGTCTGATTTACAGCATAATAAAAAATACCACTGACCAGATAGCATCTAAGAGATTACGAATTTCACCTTCACCCTTCCATATTATCCGATCGGGTGAGTGTTAAGATCCCGTCATAATTATGCTGGGCTAGAGAAAAAGCCAGATTGCATGGAGAGTCAGGCGAAGCATCAGGCCTTATATCCCTTTTTACTACCTGTTGCGGGTTCAGATAAAAAAGATTACCTTTGCACCGATTTAAGCATAAGTTAGATCTGTATAGGCAGCATATCTCCTTCAATATCAGATTAAAAGGAGTTCTTTCTACAATCACTAGTTTACGCTGAACAACAATTCGTAAGGAGAACATTACCACTTTGCACAGATATTTGGTTAATGATTTTTCAGCGGCATTAACCAATTTAAATAATTAATGGGATATTACAGAGAACCCCGATGGAGGGGTAATAAAAGTCAGAGTCATAACGACACAATAAAAAGAACACGTAACAGGAAGAAGATCAACACCGGCACAGTAAATACCGACAAGTTCATCAGGAAGGCATCCACAATTGCTTCCATAGCCTATATGCCGGATAGGCTGATAGCGGATTTACCTGTTGACAGTGCAATCATCCGCAATCTTCAGAATAAAGGATACGAGAAACCCACCGAGATACAGGACAGGACCATTGAGGCCATCCTTAACGGCCGTAATCTCATGGGCCTGGCACAGACAGGTACCGGCAAGACCGGCGCCTATCTTATACCGTTGGTGCACAATTTCCTTCGCAGGGATGCGAGGAGCAATGTACTTGTTGTCTCACCTACACGTGAGCTGGCACTACAGATAGACAAGGAGTTCAGGAGCATCGCCTTTGGGCTTAAGCTATTCAGCAGTTGCCTTATAGGAGGCACGAGCGTCAGGGTAGACATAGAGAAACTGCGTCGTCCGGGACAGATAGTCATTGGCACTCCGGGTAGAATAGCCGATATGGTACGACAGGGAGCTCTTAACCTCAACAGGTTTAGTATTCTGGTGCTCGATGAGTTTGACAGGCTGCTTGACATGGGTTTCGCCGTTGAGATACAGAGGCTTGTCGATGGTATGAACAACCGTAGTCAGACTATTCTTTTTTCAGCCACTGAAGATAAGAGCCAGAAGGCGTTGATCAACAGACTCATGACTGATCCGTTTGAGGTCAGGGTGAGGGATGAGAATACCAGCGCCGATAACATTGATCAGGATATAATAACCGTACTGGAAGGGGAGAGGAAGATTGACATCCTCCTTAACATGGTGCGTGATCAGTCGTTTGCGAAGGTGCTGATCTTTGCTGACACCAAGCGGGGTGTCAGCCGTATATGCAGAGATCTTCAAAGGGGAGGCATCACTGCTGACGAGATCCATGGCGACAAGTCGCAGAACTATCGTATCAAGGCGTTGGAATCATTCAGGAACCGTAAGATAAAGGTGCTGGTAGCAACAGATGTTGCAGCACGCGGACTGGATATTGCTGATGTCTCACACGTGATCAACTTCCAGGCTCCGAAGGATATGGAGAGTTACATCCATCGTATTGGCCGTACCGGCAGGGCCGGCGCCAGTGGTAAGGCACTGACATTCGTTAATTAAACACAAAAGATTATGGCAGGACCAAACAACAGTTACATCAAGAAGCAGAAGACCGAGAAGCGTCTTAAGAAGAGGAGAGAGAAGGAGCATAAGAAACAGTTCCGCAAGGAAAACTCACCGGGCGGCGGGCTCGATAACATGATTGCCTACGTTGATAAGTTCGGAAACATCACAGCCGAGCCACCGGAAGAGCAGCCGGAAGAGCAGGATACCAACCAGGAGGGATAGCGGCGATAGCCTGCCTTCCTCCGAAGAACCCGTCAGTGACGGTGGAGATGGCCGCCTCCAGAAACTGGTCATATGTCGACATATCCCCAAAAGTTATGGAAGAATAGTCAGGACTGTTTTTGATTATTCAAACGCTCCTTATTCAAATCTTGT
>CAYQNT010000062.1:0-13350 GCA_964418865.1 uncultured Rikenella sp. | reverse complement strand
CAGGACTGTTTTCCATCAGGCCTATAAGTTTTTCAAGATTACTTGTTTTCATCGCGTCAATCATCTAATTAGCGACAATTGAGCCTTCTTCTCTAACCACGGCTTTCTGCTCGTAGGTCATTGGTTTGTTGTTGATGCAGACTACAAGAAGCATCAGGAACGGAAAGAGGAGTTTTACTTTCATCGCTGTCAGGTTTTTTATTTAGAAGGTCTTATAACCACTGAGGAGAATTCGCAGGGATGAGACATATACGTAGCTGTATGTGCTATTCGTATGACAGATTCATCCTCTGGAAACTTTTCTGAACCTAGGGCAATTTTACAAAAAAAAGACGGTAGAGATTTTGAGAATGTTTCATTATTAGTTAACTTTGCGAAATGGATCAACAACGAAAATTAGTATTCTTCAGAACCTATTTCAGGGATTTTGTCGACTCACTTCCAAAGAAGGTTCAAGAAAAAATAAATTTTGTTCTGTTTACGGTAACTATTGCTCCACGAATACCGGTTAAATTCTTTCAACACATCACCGGGACTAATGGATTGTATGAAATTAGAGTCGAATTTGAAAATAACATTTATAGAATATTCTGCTGCTTTGACCGAGGAAACCTTGTAGTTCTTTTTAATGTATTTCAAAAGAAAAGTCAAAAAACACCCAAATCAGAAATTGACAAAGCTATGATTATCAAAGAAGAATATCTTAAAAGTAAAAAATAATGGCTATGAAAAAGGAGAAAGACATAACAACATTCGATGAATATCTCAATGATACCTATGGAAAAACAGGTACCAAGGTCAGGACTGACTTTGACATTAAAGCAAAAGCATTCGCTATTGGAGAAATAATAAGAGAAGAGCGCAGACTTGTTAACATGACCCAGGAAGAACTTGCTAAACGGACCGGGACTCGTAAAAGCTTCATCTCAAGGATAGAAAATGGGCATTCTGATATTCAGCTTTCTACTCTATATAGGCTTATTGAACAAGGACTTGGGAAAAAAATAAACCTTTCTATCCAGTAATATTGTTTAAACAGAACAGCACTTTACAGTGACGCCTCCGTAATGGAGGCAGTTGCCAAATTAACTAGAATCGAAGACCACCTAGATGTTCTGATCAATAATGCCGGAATTTCCGGTGGTCGGTTGAAACCCGAAGATGTTACCGCTCATGGTCTAAGTGCCACATACGAAACGAATGTTTTTGGTATTGTGCGCGTTACCCACGCTTTTCTACCCCTTCTTCGCAAGTCAGAAGTCGCCGTAATTGTCAATGTTAGCAGTGGTTTGGGTTCTTTCGGTATGGTTTCGAATGCGGCAAGCATGGAATCAAAAGTAAATTCACTGGCTTATTGTTCATCGAAGTCAGCCGTAAGTATGCTTACTTTGCAATATGCGAAAGGACTGCCCGATATTCGCATCAACGCAGTAGATCTTGGCCCTACAGCAACCGACCTTAATGGCAATGCCGGTTTCCAAACCGTTAGTGAAGGTACGGATGCTATTGTAAAGATCGCTACAATTGGAAGGGATGGGCCAACAGGGACTTTCGTCAATCGTATGGGAACAATACCCTGGTAGTATTCCAAACGTTAGTGGTCAGTGATATGGCATCCTGCAACAAGAAAATTCTTATCTTTGAGAAACTGTATTTAGGTTATGGATAAAAGTCTGATTATAAACAGGATAAAAAAGACCATCCATGAGAAGGATCCCACAGCAGATGCTTTCTTATTTGGTTCAAGAGCACGCGGAGATAACCGATCAGATTCAGACTGGGATATATTAATACTCATCGATTCAAGCAAAGTTACCAATGAGATTGAAGATCAGTTCCGTGATGGACTATATGATATTGAGTTAGATTCGGGTCAGATTATATCGACTTTTATATACCCCAAGGGATTATGGGAATCCAGCCTTAGATATTCCCCCTTATATAAAAATGTTAAAAAAGAGGGAGTCCAACTATGACAATTAATAGTCGTTCAGATTATATTGATTATAGATTGCAAAGAGCCGAGGAGGCCTATAATGATGCAATCATTCTGGCACACAAAGAGAGATGGAATGCCGTAATTAATAGACTTTATTATTCGTGTTTTTATGCTGTAATTGCCTTACTCCTAAAAAAGGATATCGAGACTCAAACTCATGATGGGAGCCGCATTCAATTTGGATTGCAATACGTAAAACCTGGACTTATCGATAAGAGATTTGGTAAGACTTACACCAAGCTTTTTGATATGAGACAAAAAGGAGACTACGGTGATTTATTTGATTATGATAAAGACACTGTATTGCCATTAATTAATGCAACCAGAGAGTTTCTTGATGAGCTGAAGAAATTTATATAATCAGTATCACCAACCACTAACACGCGGTCGCGGATAAAACAGCGAAAACATTGGGTCACTAAGCTGGATGGGCATAAGAGTTATATTCAGCTTTGAAACTCATACAAACTTCCCCGCCTCAGGTTAAAAATTATTAATAGATGTGTGACGGTAAAAGATGGGGACAAAAAAATCATAACTTTATCGAAATTAAATCAACCCCTATGAAGAAACTGATTACACTCGTTCTCCTGGTTGCTGTAACCGCAATGACTGGAGAGGTATGGTCATGCACCACCTTCCTGATGTCAGGCAAGAGCACTCCTGATGGCAAGCCTTTACTCTATAAGAACCGTGATACGGGAACCCTTGATAATGCCCTTGTCTACTTCACTGACGGCAAGTACCCGTACATCGGGCTTGTAGACTCAAAAAACTCATGGAAGCAAGAGGTATGGGGCGGGTTCAACTCTGCCGGCTTTGCCATCATGAACACAGCAGCCTACAACAACAACGTTGGTGACACCACGAAGCTGATTGACCGCGAGGGTGAGGTGATGAAGATGGCTCTGGCCACATGCGCCACTTTGGCTGACTTTGAGAAGATGCTTTTTGACATGCCCAAACCGGCAGGTGTAGATGCTAACTTCGGGGTAATTGATGCACAGGGCGGAGCTGCATATTACGAGACCGGCAACTTCAACTTCAAAAAGATTGATGCCAATGATCCGGCGCTGGCACCTTTCGGAATACTCATCCGTACCAACTACTCGTTCACCGGCGATGCTGGTGTGGGCGCAGGTTACATCAGGTTTGCTTCCGCAACCGATGCCCTTAACATGGCTCTGGCTCAGAACAGGTTTGATCCTCAATACCTGCTCAATAGCATCTCGCGTAACCTGACCCATTCGCTGACAAAGGTTAATCTGAGGGCTGGCATTCCGGCCAACAGCACCACTACCACCTTCGTGAACATCGACGACTTTATCACGCGCACATCTACATCATCAGTTATACTGGTTGTCGGAGCTGCAAAAGGAGAAGATCCTTCCAGAGCAATGATGTGGACCCTCGCAGGGTTCCCCCTTACGACGGTTGCTGTACCTGTGTGGATCAACGGCGGCAAGAACCTGCCGCAGGTGGTGAGTATGAAGGAGAACATGCATGCGCCTCTCTGCGATGCGGCAATGATGCTGAAGCGTCAGCTCTTCCCTATCACCCGCGGATCAGGAGGGAAATACATGAACCACGCCCTGCTGCTCAATCAGGAGAAGACAGGTATAATGCAAAAGCTGGAGCCGGTGGAGACTGAGATCTTCAGGATGACAGCCGAGATGACCGCTGCCATGCCGGCAACCGAAAAGCTGCAGAAAGAAAAGATAGCCGCACATTACAAATGGCTTGACAGCTATATCACTCAGTCGTATAAAGATCTATTCGGTCTGGAGGTTAAATAATTATTTTACCGCAGTCTAACACGTAAGTTTAGGGAGCAGGCCTGAACCTATCTGTGATGAGTTCCGGCCATTGCAGGTCGAGGCCCTTGAGTGTCTTCAGCACCTCTGAGGCAACAGCATATAACTTCTGCCAGTTCTTGTCAGCAGGCGTAACGTGCCATGGCACCTCGTTGCAGCGTTGGAGAATCTTGCCGTATACCTCCATGTACTCATCAAACTTCTCCCTGGTGTCCCAGTCGCCATCCTTGTGCTTCCAGTGTTTCTCCTTCACTTCGATACGTTCCATCAGCCTCTCCTTCTGTGTCTCCTTCGATACGTTGAGGAAGAACTTGAGTACCCTGGTTCCATTGTCCTCAAGCATTTTCTCGAAGATATTAATGGTCTCATACCTCTTTTCAATGATATCGTGAGGGATATACCCTTCCACAGTGGGGACAAGGATATCCTCATAGTGTGACCTTATGAATACCTTCATCACTCCCCTGGCAGGACAGACATTATGCACTCTCCAGAGAAAATCGTGTGAGTATTCCAGGTCAGTGGGTTTCTTAAAGCTGTGTACCTCTATGCCTACCGGATCACAGTATCTGAGGAGGCCCCCGGTCAGGCCGTCCTTGCCTGATGCATCTATTCCCTGCAAGATTACTATTATGCTGTATTTGCTCTGGGCGTACATCTTGTGCTGGAGCTCACCAACCTCCTCCAGGATAATCTCTGTCTTCTTCTTGATCTCGTCTTTGTCCCATTCCTTATTAAAGGTGGGGAAGTTTGTTTTTCCCATAACTACAGGTTTAAGTCAAAATATATGTCCGGAACATTGCCGGGTTTATTATCTTCTAGATGATCTAAATGTAGTAAAATTTGTGATTTGCATTTTGCGACTGACATTCTTTAGGGTTTCGGCCATGGCATCGGGGGTTTTTTAATAATTTTGATAAATCCTCCGTAGCTTGTTCAGTGGCAATATCAATTTCATTTATGAACAGCGTTTTTTCCGACGGGGCATATTTGAAAATAGCATTGGACTCATGCAGATAAATGCATTAATAAGTTACTAAATAGTATAATATCTGATTGTTTAATTAGTTATAAACAATAATAACGCCTAAACAAACATTTCTAATCAGATACTATTGAAAAAATGTGCATTTCTGTCATTGATTCTGCTATTAAGCATTGCAGCTCACCTTAGCGGACAACAACTAAATGTAGCTGAAGCCGTCAGATTTGATGGAGTGGTTACTGTACAGGATCTTAAGCCTGTCGTTAAGATAGTTCATCCGGTGGCAGCCAGGGCTATGGTCAGTGGTGAGCAACCCGGAGCATTCAAAGACGTAAGGTATGACTTGGCCCCCAATGTCAGGATACTGTCGCCTGCTCAGAAGAGCCGCATCAGGCTGGTGCAGGATGGCATCCTCGACCTTTCCGGAGGAGCTTTCAAACCCAGTCCCGACTCCATTTATTTTGACCCTGCCAGCGACCTGGTAATGCAGGCTGCACCGGTGGATGATAATGAGATGATAGCACTGAGACCATCTCTGGCCGCTGTCTTCCAGGATATAGATGTTCCGGAACAAACGGTACCTGTCAGACTGGCAAACACCATTTCCCTGGCTGAGGGATTGTTGGCAAGTGCAATGGGGATGAATAATAACTATGCTGTGAACCTGCAGTTCGACTCTGTTACATATCTGGTTGACAAGGCTAACAAAGACTCACTTACTGTGACGTTGGTCGGGAAGATTCAACTTACCAATCCGCGCATTGAGGGCAAGTATTCAAGGAATAGCGGTTACCGCCTGGTGTTTCTTGCATCAGAGGAGATTGACATGAAGATATATGCTTCCATGAACATGAAGGAGGAGGTGAAGACACCTATCTGGGGCACGGTGATAGAGATGGCTGACATTGGCAAGTGTGAGATAGGCCTCTTCATCCTCGCAACCATGGAAGGCAAGCTCACGCTGGCCGTAGAGATAAACCAGGGGATAAATATGTCTATGGGAGCAAAGGGAGGTACCTTTTGGTTTCTTCCTACCAGTATACACAACATTTCTACAATAGACAGCTGGTGTGATATTGATTATAACGTAGCCTCGCAGATGAAGGCTTTTATTGGGTTCCAATGCACAGCCAACATGAAGATCAAGGGATATAACGCCCTGGATGTGTATGTCAACGGAGGCATGGAGGGAACGGTAAATACAGACGGTCTGAATCTTGATGTAGATTTAGGTCTGAGGCTCAAGGCAGGAGGCAAGGTGGTGTCAAAAAAGTTTACGCTGGTTGACACCTATTACTCCTTATGGAAATATCAGAAGCCTGATTTTCATGGTTATGACATGAAAATACACGAAGCCTGTGCATGGGGCGATTATGTTGCAGGCGAAGTGCGAAGCCTGATTCCCAGTAAAACACTGGCCGGTGGGATGGATACTATTCCTTATGCAGGGCCGCTAAAAGTAATTGTCAGACACCCGGATAACAGTACGGTGGAATACAACGCTACTGCTGAAAGTGATGGCATTTTCATTGCCAAAGATGTTCCCCTGAAGAACGGTGACAAGGTTATGGTCAAACTGCCGGGTGTGCCTAATCCGAGTCCGGCCGTGGATGCTTCCATACCCTTTAGTGAGATAAAACTTTGGTCGGCCGACTATTATACGGGTATTGCTGACGGTTCTGTTGCCGGCTCCAAAAGCAAGTGGGCCAGGCTGGCCGGGAAACAGACAGGTGCTTCTGCTGCTGCAGCGGCCGGACTGGTAGGAAATAGTCCGGCGGACAGACTGAAGCAGACGATACAGAAGCCGGAAGCCATCAAACGGTTAGAGGAGTTCAGAAATAACCTCACTGTATACAGAGGGCCAATAGAGTTCATTACACAGTCGGTCCCGCAGGCTACGCTCACCGGTCCCCGGACTTTTGGCAATGCACCGCAGGGCTCAGCGACGCAGGGTTCCCGGGTAGCTGGTACAGCAACACCGGGAACAAGAGCTCAGGCTGGTGTATCCCAGGCTTCCAGGGATCAAGCCATGGCGACAGCGGAAAAATCCAGACCTAACAAGGGTACGGTTGACTCACCAATGGGTATGTTTGCCGTCAGCGGACTTACCTTTGAGCCAGGGCAGAAGGTGAAGGCCCGTATCATGGTTGAAGGATTCACCATTGAGTCTGATTGGATTGAAACAGACGGATTGATGGTATCCGCTATAGAGCATGACGGACTTAATACCAGCGTGGGACCCAGGGCTGAGACCATCTCAGCCGGAAACAGCTTTGTGGTGGTCAGTGCGATACGAGGTCAGACACCTCCTGTCGGCACTGTAAAGATGGTAAAGGGCGCCGAGGCTCCTCATGCATCACTCACCGGCCCACAGCCTGTGCCTGAGTTTCCTGAAGCAAAGAAGGCCAAAGTGTGGTTCAGTAAGAGCATTCCATTGGTACCGCTTGAAGATAATCCAGGATCGGCAATAGCTTCAACCGGACCATGGAGCGTCGCGTACAACTACTTATCCCCCGGAGATGCCATAGATCCCCACAAGAACGGAAAGCATCCCTTTGAGATGGTTACCTATGTGTATAAAAACAAGGATTTTGGATATTCCAGTTTCATTAACGAGTGTGCTTCATGCACCTCAGCGGTGAATGTAGTTGAGAATATCGGAAAGGCGTTAAAGCCAGATGCGGTTAATAATCCTGATAGGCCTGACATGCATGACAGACCTAATATACAGCAGAAGGTAAATGTGCCGGTGAAAAACCAGCTGCTACAGAAGACTACGGTGATCAGATAAATATATTTATTGTTTGAACAGGACCCTTAGCTTCTCTGAACCGAGCCTTGTGACAAGCCACTTCTGTATCTTTTCCTCTTCTTCTTTCTTAAGTGGTTTGCCCTTAAGCGTGACAACCACCATTGAAAGGGTATCCGGGGTTTCTTTATCCACGCTATAATTGAAGACCTCTGAGAAAGAGACGCCTGAGATCATGGGATAAAGGACAGCCAGTTCTGAAAGGAGCTGGCCTCCTTTTTTCTGCTCTGAGGCAATGTCAGAGAGAGAAGCGTCTCTCTCACTGATGACAAGGCTTAGCCGGTTGATCTCTGACTTCAGTGTCTCAACCTCGTTATTCTTCAGGGAGATGTCAGTATAGGAGAACCCTTGCCTGAAATCTATTGTAGCATCATTCAGGGAGAAAGCTGCAGCATTAGAACTAATTTCTTCCTTCTGTACCTCTGTGAGTGATGTGCCACCATAGACAAGCCTGATGACATGTGTTTTTGGGTTAATGTCATGATTAAGGAGGTAGTTGCCTTTCACGACGTTGATAGACTCTATGTAGTGGCCGGCTCTCTCTATGAACTTCTCCTGCTGTACAAGATTGTATCCGAAATAGATGCTGGGGATAAGCACCAGGGCTATAACTACTGAAAGCATACGGTTTATCCTCTTCTTCTGAGATTCATCAATGACCCTTCGTATAGGGAGCTTGAGTATTTGTGACATTATAAGAGATGAAAACGCTATGAAAACAGTATTTATGGTGAAGAGATACATGGCGCCGAAGAAATAGGCGAACTGGGCTGTTGCCAGTCCATAGCCTGCTGTACACAGTGGTGGCATAAGTGCGGTTGCGATGGCCACTCCGGGGATGACATTTCCTTTCTTTTTGCTGGTGATGGCCACGATGCCCGCCATACCTCCAAAGAAGGCTATCAGCACATCATAGATGGTGGGGCTTGTACGTGCCAGCAGTTCTGAATGAGCTGTGGAGATAGGAGTGATAGCGAAATAGGCGGTGGAGGCAATGAGGCCCGCAATGATCGCAAAGGTGAGGTTTTTTACTGCATGCCTGAAGAGCGGAAAGTCGTATGTAGCTATACTATAACCCATGCCGTTGATAGGCCCCATTAGCGGCGAGATGAGCATGGCGCCGATGATCACCGCCGTCGAATTCATGTTGAGCCCTACCGAGGCCACCAGAATGGCAAAGACCAATATCCATAGGTTGGTGCCTTTGAACACCAGATCCTTCTCTATGGTATCATGGATATTCTCATATTCATCAAGGTCACTCTCAAGATTTATAAGTTGCAGCAACCTCCGAAGGTTCTTATCGTAATTCATGTGAAAATAATTTGATATTAAATATACAACAATCAGATGTACTGACAGACAATTTGCAATTTATACCATTACGACGCTCCATGCTCCATGCTCCATGCCCTCAGCCCTCAGCCCTCAGTCCACAGCCCTCAGCCCACAGCCCTCAGTCTTCAGTCTTCAGTCTTCAGTCCTCAGTCTTCAGTCCTCAGTCTATCTGCCGACTGCTGACTGCTGACTGCCTGCTGCTGACTGCCTGCTGCTGACTGCCCCATGCTTCATGCCCTCAGCCCTCAGTCCACAGCCCTCAGTCCTCAGCCCTCAGCCCTCAGCCCTCAGTCCACAGCCCTCAGTCTTCAGTCTTCAGTCCTCAGTCTATCTGCCGACTGCTGACTGCTGACTGCTGACTGCTGACTGCCTGCTGCTGACTGCCCAATGCCCCATGCTACAATTTGCGGGCGTTATGCAAAAAATGTAAATTTGCCAGACATTAATGTTAATATAGACATGGCCGGACACAAAGGAGAACCCTATTATGATATCTTTCTGAAATATGATATGTGGCTTGAGACCGTAAAGAAAGAGCGCATACTTGATGGTGAAGGCTTCGCCCTGCTGCTTGACATAGACAAGACCAGATCACTTACTACCTCGGCACGTAATCTGGCCATAAGCTATCGCAAGGCGTGGGGATTACTGCATGATGTGGAACACCATCTGGGCTTTCAGCTGACTGAAAAGAGACGTGGAGGAGCCGCCGGCGGACGCACTGTTCTTTCGGAAAATGGCAGGCATCTGGTAAGGGCTTACAACAGCCTCTGCCATGAAACAGACATAGCCATGAAAAGTATTGCTAAGGTTTTCTTCAATCGTATCAACGAAATAAACAACGGGGCATGAAAAGAGTTATCTTTTTATTGGCTGCGCTCATTTTCATCCTCACCGGTTGCGGTTCCGGCGACAGGAATCTCATTATCTTCCATGCCGGCAGCCTTGCAGTGCCCGTTCAAAAGATGGCTGAAGTCTTTGAAAAGGCTAACCCGGGTGTCAGGGTGCTCTCCGAGAGTGCCGGCAGCCTTAACTCTGCAAGGAAGATCACAGAGCTGGGCAAGCCATGTGACATCATGCTTTCTGCTGACCATTTTGTTGTCAGTAGTATGCTCGTCCCGGCATATGCATCATGGAACATCCGTTTTGCCACCAATGAGTTAGTTGTAGCTTACAGGCCTGAGTCGGCCTACTCAACCATATTCCGCGAGGAGAACTGGCTTGACATACTCCTGAAAGGTGATGTCATCTACGGCCGTGCTGAACCCGACGCTGATCCGTGTGGCTATCGCACCGTCTTTCTCGCACAGCTGGCTGAGGAGTATTACGGTCGGAAAGGATTAGCTGACTCGCTGCTCGGAAAAGATAAAAACTACATCCGCCCCAAGGAGGTAGATCTGGTGGCCCTGGTCTCGGCTGGTGTCATTGATTATATGTTCCAGTACAAGTCTGTTGCCCTGCAGCATGGCTTCAGCTATCTTGAGCTGCCTGACGAGATCAATCTCTCATCGCCGGAGATGGCTGACCTTTACAGCCATGTCTCTTATATGATTCCCGGAGAGGCGCCCGGTCTGCGCACGGAGGTGAAGGGCGATTATATAAGCTATTCAGGCACTGTACTTGACAAGGCACCACAGAAGGAGCTTGCCTTAAAGTTTTTTGCTTTTATGCTTGGAGAGGAGGGCCGTCGTATATTCAGGGAGTGCGGACAGGAGCCCCTCGCTTATCCTGTTGCTGATGATCAGGAGACTGTGCCTGCATCACTTCAGAAATTTCTTATGACCGCAACGGAATAGCTGCTGTTTCATGAAAGGTCATTCGCTCTTCAGCTGGGTCTTCACCATACTGGCATCGCTGGTGCTTCTTTTTATCATTGCGCCTTTGCTTGGTATGTTTTTCGACTCCTCCTTTAATGAGGTAAAGACCACCGCTGCTGACCCTGCTGTCATCCGGAGCGTATGGTACACTTTGTCCATCGCCTTTATGGCTACGCTCATCTTTGCTGTTGGCGCCGTGCCACTGTCGTGGATCATGGCTCGCAAGGATTTTCCTCTTAAAAAGGTAGTACAGGGTATCATAGACCTTCCGATGGTTTTGCCGCACACGGCTGCCGGTATTGCTCTCCTCGGGTTCATCTCGCGTGAAGGAGTTCTCGGCGGCGTAGCTCAGAAGGCAGGTATACTGCTCGTTAACAATGGTGCCGGCATAGCCTTGGCCATGGCTTTCGTCAGCCTTCCGTTTCTCATCAACGCTGCCCGCGATGGCTTTGCAGCAGTGCCTGAACGTACGGAGAAAGCGGCTCTGACGCTTGGAGCTTCGCCGTCGCGCATATTCTTTACCGTGTCACTACCCCAGGCATGGCGCTCAGTGGTGTCAGGATTCATTATGATGTTTGCCCGTGGCATGAGTGAGTTCGGGGCCGTGGTAATCATTGCCTATCACCCCATGATAGCGCCGGTGCTGATCTATGACCGTTTCAATACGTACGGCATCAAAGCAGCGCGGCCGGCATCAATAATATTCATTCTCGTCGCACTCTTTTTCTTTGTGCTGTTCAGAACACTGGCAGCAGACCGGCGGAAAATATTCAGGAGGGAAGATGATGCTGCGGACTGAAATGCTTAACATACGACTCGGCTCCTTCTGTCTGAGGGATATATCGATTGAGGTAGCGCGTGGCGACTATTACGTTCTGCTCGGACGCTCCGGCGCCGGCAAGACCCAGCTGCTGGAGCTCATCTGCGGCATCACAACACCCGGCAGCGGCAGGATATTCCTTGATGGTGAGGATATCACATATAAGAAGGCGCAGAAGAGGGGCATCGGCCTGGTATTCCAGGATCTGGCCCTTTTCCCCCATTATTCAGTGAAGGATAACATCATGTATCCACTCAAAATAATGGATCTGACGTTAAGGGAGAGGGTTGACAGGGTGCAGCATGCCGCTGAGCAGATGAACATCACCGACCTGCTGCTGCGCAAGCCTGGCACACTCTCTGGAGGAGAGAAGCAGAGGGTGGCCCTGGCACGCACGCTGGTGACAGAACCTCGTATACTGCTCCTTGATGAGCCTATGGCCTCTGTAGATGCCAGCCTTAAGGACAACATACGAAGGATACTGCGCCGGCTGAACAGAGACGGGCTGACAATAGTGCATGTAACACATGACTTCGGCGAGGCCATCAGCCTCGCCAGCAGGGTGGGCGTTATGCATAACGGCCGCATCATACAGGAGGGGACACCTGCCGATGTGTTCAACCACCCGGTCAACAGGTTTGTGGCTCGCTACGCCGGCATAAAGAACTTTTTCAGGGTCACATTCATAAAATCGTATAGTAACTGCTCAGGTATCACTGAGAAGAGAACGAGATTCAAGTTGCCTAAAGGCCAATACCCATCTGCCGGACTCCTTATAATAGGCAGCAGCGAGCTGATCCTCTCCAGACAGGGAGCAGCAGGTATAGAGATAAATAACATCCATGGCGTAATAGATGATGTGATACCATCACCCCTCGGCTATGAAATCACGGTCAATGCCGGCGACTTATTCTATGCTGATATAACTCATCGTGAGATGAAGGAGAACAACTTCGTCACCGGAGATAAGGTTATTGTATCTTTCCGTCCTGAATCGCTACGGCTGGTAGGGGAAGGAGAAGACAAAAAAGAATATTGAATGATCATGATAACATTTGAAGAAGCATACAGGATTGTTATGGAATCAGTTTTCCATACAGGAGAGGAAGAGGTAAGCATCAGTGAGGCTGCCGGTAGGGCGCTGGCTGTGGATGTGAAGAGCGACATGGACATGCCGCCGTGGAACAAGAGCGCTGTTGACGGTTATGCTTGTCGACGTGCCGATCTTGGCAATGAGCTTAAGGTGCTGGAGACCGTGGCGGCGGGCGTGATGCCCTTGCTACCGGTTGTGGCCGGCACATGCTCTCGTATAATGACAGGAGCGGCAGTCCCTGAAGGAGCTGAATATGTCTTCATGCTTGAGGATACGGAAGAGACCGATGGAGGAGGAGTCAGGTTCACCGGCAGGCCCGGCAATGACAATATTGCCAAGGCTGCTGAGGATATGCGTATTGGGCAGACCGTACTGCGCTCCGGCCGTTATATCAAACCGCAGGAGATAGCCGTGATGGCAATGGTAGGTGCTACCGCTGTGACGGTAAAATGCAGGGTGAGGGTGGGAGTCATCAGCACGGGAAACGAACTGGTTGAGCCGGATAAGAAACCCTCCGGGGCACAGATACGCAACAGTAACTCCTCACAGCTCATGGCACAGGTGGTCAGGGCCGGCGCTATCGGCACATACTACGGCATAGCCCTTGATGACGAGAAATCCATAGACGCACTGCTACGGCGGGCCCTCTCGGAGAATGATGTGGTACTCATCTCC
>CAYQNT010000061.1:7043-16319 GCA_964418865.1 uncultured Rikenella sp. | reverse complement strand
GACGTAATGCCTTCAGCACCGCGTTCAAGAACGCCACCCCGAAGATACTTGAGCCCGTTTATGATGTGGAGATCATGGTTCCTGCTGACCGTATGGGTGATGTCATCAGTGACCTGCAGGGACGCCGCGGAATGGTTCTGGGCATGTCAAGTGAGAGTGGATTTGAGGTGATCAAGGCAAGAGTACCCCTGGCAGAGATGAACAAGTACTCCACTGCCCTCAGCTCGCTCACCGGCGGCCGCGCCATGTATTCAATGAAGTTCTCAGAGTACTCTCAGGTCCCCGGCGAAGTACAGGATGCCGTCATCAAGGCCTACGAATCCGAAGAGGAAGAGGAATAGGAATAGGAATAGGAATCCCAACGCAAAATATCAATATTATGCACGAAGAGACAGGTCTGAGACCTGTCTCTTTTGCTTGTGGGTGTAGGCCGGGTGGAGACAGATCCGAGACCTATCTGTACTGTTCATAGCGGCAGATACGCTGATCTTATCGCAGGCGGCTGATTGTTATGAACGCTTATAGGCCGACAGTATCAGCCGGAGCAAACCTGAAGGGGTTCACCACCGACCCCGCACTGCCGTCTCCGTAATGCAGCAGCAGGCTGTCTGCGTTGAGGGCACCGAAGATACTGCCGGGGGTGGTGAGGGTGTCAACATACCAGACTGTTAGCATCTCAGCCCCTGCATCATCAAGTGATGTCTCAAATCCCACAGCCCCGCTGTCATTTGAGAGATGACTGATCAGGTAATTATATCTCTGCTTCATCTGCACATTATCACCCATCCTGACAGTGAGCCCCTTCAGCACATCCGGAGTGTATTTCTGGTTATCATTGAAGAATGATTTCGTCGGCATGAACATCTCTCTGACAAATTCAGCACTGGAGAGCCAGCCACTATTCTCCTCAAGAGTCTCCACCCTGTAGGGAAGCTTGACATTGAATTCCATATCGTTTACGGTGAACTGCAGACTCTTAGATTCAATCGCCTTCACCAATGTCTCCCTGTCGGGCTCCTTCCCTGCCGGAAAATAGATCCGAACTATCACCGGGCATGCGAATTCGCTCTGGTAACCGCAGGCATCAGTCTTCTGACCAAGCAGGTGCTGGAGGTACGTGGCATCAAGCGGGTCGAAGAACTTGTCAATTGTCATGGTATGATACACAACCGAGTCAACATCTTCTGGAAGTGGCTTAATGAGACGCTTCACAGGCAAAAATATCAGCTGCTGTATCTTCTCATCGTTGTACATGGCAGTATCATATAATATATTTACGGTATGGCTTGCGACAAATGTTGAGACACCGTAGATACCATCAACTCTTCTCATCTGGTTGGCAAAGGCAGTTGAGCTTCCAAAGCATTTGATATTCTTCAGTCCTGACATCTCAAAAACGCCAGCGCTTTCAAGCTCTTCCGGGGTACCCCACTTCTGGCTTATAGTTGGCAGTTCAAACAGCGAGCCTGCCGTTATGCCCAGGATGATCAAAACGCCAAGTACCACTGCCGGGAGCCACTTCATATTCCTTTTATTTATCCGCAGGGTGTCCTTCTCCGGGCATGCATGCAGGCAGTCGCCGCAGAGAGTACAATCAGTATGCGTCACCTTCACTTCGGAGGCTACATCAATCCCCTGCGGGCACGATTCAGTGCAGAGCCCGCATGCAGTACACGTGTCAGTATTCCTGGTTATATGCACCGGGTCAGGCCACACCCTATTCATTCGTGTCACCTCAAGTATATAGCCTCCGGCAGTAATGACTATGAGAGGATAGACATAAGATATATCAAGACCTATGAGTAACAGTATCACATAGACAGCCATCACTCCTAGAAACCACCATGAAAACTTGAATATTGCAGAGAGTGCTCCTAGCGGGCAGAGGTAGCGGCACCAGAAAAGCCTTATGAAAAGTGATCCTACGACAATGGCCACAATAGCGATAATTGCCCACAGCAAGACAACGTCACCATTAAACCCGGAGGCAACAGCGTAATATGGGTCGAATTTTTTGCAGAACAGCTCGCTCGTTTTAAGGGTAAAATAAAAGGTTATGAAGAGCAGCACGTACTTGAGCAGTCGCAGACCATAGTCTGCAAACCCCCTGAGAGTGACCCTCACCTTCAGGCGGTCTCCCAGCTTGCCTATCCACTCCCCTATTGTTCCCAGCGGGCAGATATAACCGCAGAATAGCCTTGAGAAGAGGACTATTCCGATAAACAGCCCCACACCCATCATGATCTGGGTGCTGGTCATGGCACATGATAGGGAGTTCATTGTCAGGTAACTCCCCAGGGCCTGAAGGCCTCCGAAAGGGCAGTATGCTTCAAAATCAGGTGCATAGGCTTTGTCAAATAGCAGACGGAAGCCCATGAAGGTAAGTATACCAATAATAGCAAATTGATAAAACAATTTGTACCAGTTCTGTTTCTTCATTTCGGAGGGTTTTGATTGCCAGCCAAATATATTATTTCTAATGATTTTGCCAAATGACATAAAACAGTAACGGCGCCCCATGTGGAACGCCGTCACTTAAAACGTAAAGAGAGACAGGGGGTTATACCGCCTGTTCTACTGCCCACACGAAAGCCCTGATTCCCACCTCTTTATTGATAGCGTCAATGCGTTTCACAGCTTCCAGCAGGGGTGCCACCTTCTCCTCATCAACAAAGGTCAGGGTCACCCCGTTTATTTCCGGCCAGGTGTGAGTGCCCAGGTGTGGCACTCCGGTGAAGGAGCCTACTCCTTCTACATTATCCCACTGGGTGTATCCCCTTATTCCAAAATGTTCAAGGGTATACTCTACCTTTTCGGTCAGGGCCAGATTATAGATTATCATTACTGCTTTCATCATACTAAGTTTTCATGGTTTTTACTGATCTCATCCAGGAACTTCATGTCCCTGAACGCCGCCTTGTGCTTTTTATCCCTCTCACCGTGACGTGCCATAAGCACATAACCAACCGGCACGAGAACCATTGTGACAATGGTTGAGAAGACCAGTCCTCCAATCACTGCTATACCCATCGGTTGCCACAGCTCGGAGCCTTCACCCGGATTTATAGCCAGGGGGAGCATTGCCAGAATGGTGGTCAGCGAGGTCATGAGCACCGGCCTCAGCCTTGACCGGCCTGAGTCAAGCACTGCCTGATAGAGCTCAACGCCACGGTCACGTGTCAGGTTAATAAAGTCAACAAGTACGATGGCATTCTTTACCACAATACCTATCAGCATGATGGCACCGATACCAGCTATCAGACTAAGGTTGGTGCCGGAGATAAACAGTGCTATAGCCACCCCTGAGAAGGCAAACGGGATGGAGAGCATGATTATGACGGGCATCTTGAGTGACTCAAACTGTGATGCCATTACCAGATAGACCAGTACCAGGGAGACGAGCATCAGAAGCCCGATATCCATGAATGATTCTTCCATATCCTTGAATGCTCCTGATATTTCTACCATTACACCTGAAGGTATCTCAATGCTGTCAAGCTCTTTCTGTATATCTGCAACAATAAGGTTCAGAGCTCGCTTGTAGGGTGTAACTGCAACAGTTACCACACGCTCCTTGCGCTTCCTCTCAATATTTGGAGGCGACCAGTATTCCTTAATCGTGGCGATTTCTCCCAATCGTATTATCCGTCCGGTGGGCAGAGCTACGCCTATGTTCTGCAGTTCTGTGATAGAGTTACGTGCAGATTCCTTATACCTGACCATGACATCATATTCATCACCGAACTGGCGCAGGCGCGTAGCAGTAAGACCGCCTACCCTGTTCCTTATCATTGATGACACCTGAGCTGTTGTTAGCCCGTAACCCAGTAGCTTATCATGGTCAAGAATGATCTGCAGCTCGGGCTTCGACTTGTCACGGCTAATATCGACGTTAGTGGCGCCCTGAACCTTCTTCAGCTTCTCAGCCAGCTGTTCGGCAAGCAGGTTGGTCTGGGTTATATCATAACCGTAGATCTCTATGTTGACAGTATTGCCTCCCATCATGAACCCTCCCCCGCCACCGGCAGTAACAGAGAAGTTTATCACTTCAGGCATCGGTTCAATGATACGGCGTATAACCTCAGCAATATCCACGGATGATCTGGATCTCTCATCCACATCCAGCAATCTGAAGGTATATGATATAACATGGGTGCCGCCCTGGCTGAACAGTGAGGTAAAGCCTCCGCTGTCATCGGTGCCTGCGGACATGGAGATTAGGCTAATTTCAGGAACCTGTGCCCTGACAATTGAATCAATCCTGTCGCCAACTTTTTCAGAGACATCAACCCTTGTTCCTGTCTGAAGCTCAACGCTGGCTGATATTCGCGAATCGTCAGCTTCCGGCATAAATTCCGTCCCTATGAACTTAAACAGGAACATAGAAGCGGCAAATATCAACACAGCTCCCGGTATCACGATCTTTTTGTGATGGAGCACCCAAGAGAGCGTTCTGACATAGAAAGTATCCATCCAATCCAGGAACTTATGTATGGAGCCATCCCAGGTCCAGAAAGGTGCATCCTTCTTCACAGGCCTGAGTCTGAGCAGCAGCGCACTGAGAGTCGGTGTAAGGGTGAGGGCTGCCACAGTTGACATTATAATAGTTATCGATACTATCCATCCGAGCTGGGCAAAGAGCACTCCGGTCAGTCCCTTGACAAAAGTAAGAGGCAGGAATACAGCCACAACTGTAAGAGTTGTTACTATGACTGCCAGCCACACCTCGTTGGTCGCATAGATGGCTGCTTCGCGAGGGCGGCTACCCCTCTCAATATGCTTGGTGATGTTCTCCAGCACCACTATGGCATCGTCAACCACCATACCTATCGCAATGGATAGCGATGAGAGCGAGATGATGTTTATTGAGCTGCCGGTGAGGAATATATAAACAAAAGCCACCAGCAGGGAGATCGGTATTGTCAGGATTACAATGAGTGTAGCGCGCCACCTGCCGAGGAAAAAGAGGACTACCAGCACCACAAAGATGGCGGCGTACATCAGTGTTTCAGTCAGGTTATTGATTGAACCCTGAATAAACTCTGAGGTGTCCATAATTTTTTCTATGCGGATATCCGGAGGCAACTCCTTCTGGAGCCTGGTTATCTCCCGGTCGACATCGCGGCATATCTGAACCGAGTTCGCCCCTGACATCTTCTGCACAAACAGTGTCATTCCCTGTTCACCTTCAATCTTAGAGATGAGCTTCGTCTCCCTTATGGTATCATTGACTACGGCAACATCCCTGAGGAAGATATTGTTACCGTTGTAGTTCCCCACAACGATGTTGGCTATTATATCACTTTCGCCAAACTCGCCCTGAATTCTTATCGGGTAATCGGTCTTGCCCATCTCCATGAAACCGGCCGGCATGTTCAGGTTCTCCGCCCTGAGCACATTGCCTATCTGCTCAACAGTAAGGTTATAGGCTTCCATACGCCGGGGATCAACTTCCACGTAGATCTCCCTGCCGGGGACGCCTGACAGCGCCACATTTCCTACACCGTCGATACGGTTAAGCGGATTGACAATCTTCTCATCGAGAATCTTTTCAAGCCCTTTGTAGCTCTCATTGGCAGTGATGGCGTAGAAAATGATCGGCATCATGCTGGAGTTGAACTTGAATATGGTAGGATCTTCGGCATCTTCAGGAAGGAATCCCTTTACGAACGAGAGGGAACTCCTCACGTCATTAGATGCCTCATCAAGATTCGTTTCATATTCAAACTCCATAAATATGACCGATACATTATCACTCGATCTGGAAGTTAACTCTTTCAACCCTGATACTGAGTTCAGGGCATCCTCCAACGGACGGGTTATGTTCGTTTCAATATCTGCCGCGCTGGCGCCCTGATAACTCGTGAATACCGAGAGGAACGGGAGTTCAATCTCAGGGTATAGGTCGATTGGCAACTGCGTCAGGGAGTAAAGCCCGATGACCATCGTTATCACGAAGATCAGGATAGTGGTTACGGGCTTTTTTACTGCACTTGCATATATACTCATAATCTTAATTATCTCTTGTTAGTCATCATTTTACTATCTCGACCTTCTGGCCGTTGGAAAGGCGTGCCTGACCGTCAGTGACAAGGCTTTCACCCGGCTTCAGTTCACCGCCGGAAATCTGGAACCTGTCGTCAAATCTCTGACCCAGCTTGACCAGTCGCCTTGATGCAATACCGTTTTCTACGACGAATATAAACCTGTCATTTGTACCCTCCTGCATCAGTACTGAGCTGGCGGGAACAACAAAGGCGTCTACCTCACCCATATCAATAAATACACGGGCGAACATGCCCGGACGCAGCAGCTCACTGTTGTTTGAGATGCGTATCTCGGCGCTGAAGCTGCGTGACATAGCGTCAATGGTCGGATGGACCCTGAAAATACTACCCTCGAACTCCTTACCGGGATAGACATCGGCGACTATACGTGCTTTCATGCCGTTCTTTATGAGCGGGAAATACTGTTCTGAAATGCTGACGGTAATTTTTACCGGATTGATCTGCATGATGGTCACCACGGCAGCCTTGCCTGACATGCCGGGAGCGCCGGAGTAGAGCTCACCCTCTTCCAGATATTTTCCGGTGATTAGGCCGCTGAACGGAGCTTCAAGAAGGGTATTTTCCTCCATGAATTCCACATTGGTCTTCATCACCTCATACTGAGCCTTAGTCTGGTCATAGAGCTGCTCCTTGACGCTTCCCACCTTGAGAAGGGTATCGAGCCTTGAAAGATCCTTTTCCAGATTGGCAAGCTGTATCTTGTTGGCGAAATATTGCGTGCGGTCCATCAGGAAGAGCTTCTGCCCCTTCTGTACCCTGTCACCCACCTCAACATATATTTTGTCTACTCTACCTGGTGTTGAAGGTGCCATATTGACCTCTTCGTATGCCTGTATAGTTGCTGTATAGTCAACTGGACGTGATATCTTTGTCTGCGCTACTGTCATAACCCTTACAGGTATGGCTGAGACAGTGTCAGCTCCTGGTGCAGCGGCGACGGGTTTTTTATCTTTTGGTGCACAAGATGCAAGCAGAATACCGCCGGCAAGGATTACTGTGAAGATTTTGCGATTCATTGTATTGCGTGTTTTTGTGTTAATTATTACAGTTTATTCATTAGTTTGTCAAAAGCCACCTTTGTCTGAAGCAGGTTCATAAGGCCTGAGAGATAGTTGTTTTCTGCCACCAGAAAATTATTGTTTGCCTGTGTAAGGTCAAGACTAGAGGCCATACCCTGATTGTACTTGTTTGTGAAACTCTTCAGTACCCTGGCAGCAATTTCTATATTCTCTTTCTGCAGCCGGTACTGTTCCCAGGCGCTCTGAAGGTTGAACCTCAGTTCCTTCTCCTGCATAAGCAGCTGGTCGGTGACCATTGCCTTGGTGTTTAGCGCCTTGTCGAGGCCAATCTTTGCTTTGCTTATTTTAGCATATCTCTCTCCGCTGGCAAATATCGGCACTGCCATCTGGAAGCCCAATACCGAGTTCGGAAACCACCGCAGTTCATTGAGTTTGTCTCCCATACCCTGCTGATTATAATAGATGGAAGCAGCAAGTGTTGGCAGCACCGAAGCTTTTGCCCCTTTCAGAGATAGCTCTGAGAGACGCACTTGCCCTTCAATCAGCTGATAAGTTGTGTTGTCCTCAATGCGAAACTGATCAGTGAGGATATCCTCAGGATTCACCCCCATGATTATTTCATCAAGTGTCTGTGACAGGTTTACCTCTGTTTCCCTACTGACGCCAAGGAGGAATCGCATAAGGTTATCGTTGACCTTCAGTGCTCTCTCCATTGCAGATTTGGTATTGCGGAGGTTAGAGACCGTTGACTGCATCTGGTCAACATCAGTAGCTTCAGCCATACCCACACTGAACATTGCCCTGGTTGATGCCAGTATCTCATTAAGGTTAACAAGATTGGCGTCAATGACTTTCATTGTCTCCTGCGATATCAGGATCATGTAGTAGACCGTCATAACACTCTCGCGGGTGTCATCTTCAGTCTGATCAACGCTCCTTGCAGAGAGCTCCGTGATAAGCCTGGCAGTCTGCACACCCACCAGCCAGGGGGCATTAAAGACCAGGGTAGAGGCAGAGACACCGTAGGATGTACCAAACTTAGACCCGAAAGTGACAGGCACCTTTGTACCCGGCTGTCCGAAGAACTCACCCGGAAGCAGGGTTGTCATCTGTTTAAGGTTGTCATTTAGGCCTGCGCTGGCATCAATAGAAGGCAACCCTGCTGCCAGCGTCTCGAGGAAGCTCTTGTCTGATGCAAGCAGGTCATACCTGGCCGATGCCACACTCCGGTTATGTTCAAGTGCGTACGCAACAGCCTGGTCAACAGTAAGCGAAAGTGATGAGGGTGCATCCTGGGCTTTCATGACAATGCCTGTTGCCATGAGGAGCGCAATAACAGAAGCAAATAATCTTTTCATGAGTAAGTCTTTGTGTTTGAAAAACATGTGGGTTTCGTAATCTATAATCCTGTATTACTGTATCTCAATTGTGTTTATAAATATAATCCGGGCTCCATCTCATCAATGATTTTTATTGCATCTGCCGTTGAGATGCCGCGCAGATAGTTGATGATAATGTTCCTTGTCAAATCACGTGCGTTAAACCTCCCCACAGGGAAAATGTTCTGATCGCCTGACAAATTACCCAGTACGGCAAAAGTCCTGCTTACAATGTCAATATCTATATCACCACGGAACATTCCTTGCTCAATGCCTGTGCTGAGTATTTTCGCAGCGCCCTCATAGTTAGGATCCTCGCACTTCTCCTTGAGGCGGTTATGTACTGTACTGTGATATTTTCTCAGATCTGAATGCATCAGGGGATTCATTGATGCTTCATGGTCCATGCCTATACGGGCCATTGAAAAGACTGCAGATATAACGTTCGGAGAAGAATTCAACAAAGACTCAAGTCTCTCCCTCTGCATGTCAATCATTGAATCGATCACCGCATACAGGAGAGTATCTTTATCAATAAATCTCTCGTAAATGGTACGCTTTGATATCCCCAGATGACTGGCAATGGTATCCATTGTTACAGCTCTGATACCGAACTGACGGAACAGCTCTGCAGCTCCGCTTATTATTCTGGCATCATATTCTTCCATCTGGTCCATCCTACTCTGGTAAATCGGGCACAAACTTCAGAAAACTTTTTGAGTTTTACAAGTTTTATCTAATAATTTACTGTTAAATCAGGATGAGGTGCGGTAAAATGCCGGCGAATGACGAGAGGCAGGGAGCAAATGG
>CAYQNT010000061.1:0-7033 GCA_964418865.1 uncultured Rikenella sp. | reverse complement strand
TCGCTTATCCAATACACAATAGGGCATGGGGCATGGAGCATGGAGCATGGAGCATGGAGCATGGGAGGGCCGAACGTTAAGAAATGGCCCGGTGGGTCATTTTAGAATCGAGCCAGACTGCAGGAGGGCCAAAGCACAGGGCAGGGAGCAGTCAGCAGCATGGGGCATGGAGCATGGGGCGTGGAGCAGCCGGCAATCAGCAGTCGGCAGTCAGAAGTCAGCAGTCAGCCATTAAGGTACTGATAATCTGTCATATTGAAGACTGAGGGCTGGAGACTGAAGACTGTAGACTGAAGACTGTAGACTGGAAGACTGAGGCTGGAGACTGAAGACTGTAGACTGTAGACTGTAGACTGGAAGACTGAGGGCTGGAGACTGAAGACTGTAAGACGGAGCCCTGCTTGCGGGGCGACAGACAATATTACCGGTATAGGTAGAGCGTGCCCCGGTATTCCCGGCCCTTATAACTGACATCATCATACCCCACTGCCCTTAGAACATAAAAATAGGCTCCGGGCTCTCCAAGGCGGTCAGAATGGTTGATCCTGCCGTCCCATCCCTGCCAGCTCTGCAGCTCCTCTCCATTTCCTTCGTAGTTATAGACCCTGTGCCCACTCTTGGCAAATATCTGAAGATTAAGAAACTTCAGTGATTTCTTGTCCGGCACAAAAAAGTCGTTGATGCCGTCATCATTTGGTGTGAACACATTTGGTATCTGAAGCATTGAGGGCAAAACTGTGATCTTTACCTTGGCGGAATCGCGACATGTGAGCTCACTCTCAATGTTAAGTGTGACCGTGTATTCACCCGGTATGTAATATGTGTGTGTGCCGGGGTCAGCTACCAATGAGATGGAGTCATCCCCGAACTTCCAGGTATAATGCATTGCTCTGACCGACTTGTCAGTAAAAGAGATCTCCAGCGGTGCCTCCCCCTCTGTGGGATCGGCTGTGAACTCCGCTTTGACATGAATTGACGTATAGTCAAAAGATGATGTGCTGACGCAGCCGAAGCTGTCTGTCACCGCTATCATGTAACGTACGTCTGTCAGCGGAGGTGTGTATGTCACCGGGTTAACCTCCAGGTCAGGGTAGGGTATTACTGAAGCCGGGGTGGATGACCACAGGTGTTTCACTCCGTTGGGAAGCCTGCGTGATACGTTTGTTGAGGGGTCATAATATAAGAAGTGGTCAGGTGCGACGGTACCTTTCAATGCCACATAGTCACAGGTATAATGAAGTAGCTCTGCACCGGCGACAGGTCTGCTAAGATTTACCCACGCATAGAGATCAGCGCTGTACCCGCCGCCACCGGTGATGCTGACCCTGTATCCGCCCTCGGCCAACCCTGATGCTGTGGATGTCTCGCCTGTTTCAGTTTTGACCGGTATGGTATATCCTCCTCCTGTCTCATTGTATCTGGTCCATACATAAGTGAATGGTGCAGTGCCTCCGGGACTGGAGGCCACAAGTGTTCCCGTCTCACCCGCACCGCTGACACAGAAGATGAACACCGGGTCATGTCTTGCGGTGACCGGATAGTCAGTCATGCGCACAGTCTTACTCCCGGGCGCGGTTATCTGCGCACTGAGTGCAAGGGGCAAGAGAATGATTATGAGGGCAAGGTATCTTGACACACCTGATAAACGGTATTACTCTGTGAAATGATATGCAAACCTAATAAAAAAATGCCGTTCTTTAAGGCATTAAAATCTGCTTTCTCATTCATGTTTCGCGACTATCTGAAAGAGCTTAACGAGGCACAGCAGGCGGCCGTTGTCAATACCGAAGGGCCTGCGCTGGTTATTGCCGGTGCAGGGTCAGGCAAGACGAGGGTGCTCACCTGCCGTGTGGCTAACCTGGTGCAGAAGGGAGTGCCTGCACACCGTATCCTTGCCCTTACCTTCACCAACAAGGCTGCCGGTGAGATGAAAGAACGCATCAACAAAATGGTGGGGCCTGAAAAGGCACGTAGTCTATGGATGGGAACCTTCCATTCAATCTTCGCAAAGTTCCTCAGGTATGACGGTCACTATCTAGGTTATAAGAGCAACTTCACGATTTATGACCAGGATAACACACGCAGCCTCATACGCTCAATCATCAGGGAGATGAATCTTGATGACTCGGTATACAAGCCCACAGCTATCGCCGCCCGGATATCGCATGCCAAGAACAACCTCATCACCGCACAGCAGTATAGCACAGTATCACAGATAATCGAGTCTGACAAGGCCTCCAGGGTACCTGAGGCGGCGGCTATCTACAGGGCCTACGCGGCACGGTGCTTCAAAGCCAACGCCATGGACTTTGATGATCTCCTGATGAATATTAATATTCTCTTCCGCGACTTCCCCGCTGTGCTTGAAGAATATCGCAACCGTTTTGACTATGTGCTTGTTGATGAATACCAGGACACAAACTATTCACAGTATATCATTGTACATAAGCTTTCTGAACATCACAGGAACCTGTGCGTTGTTGGTGATGATGCACAGAGCATTTACTCCTTCCGCGGAGCACGTATAGAGAATATTCTCAATTTTAAGAACGACTACCCTGACTATCAGCTCTTCAAGCTGGAACAGAACTACCGGTCTACACAGACCATCGTAAATGCAGCTAACAGTGTCATCGAAAAGAATGCGGGGCAGATACAAAAGACCATCTTCTCAAAGAATGAAGAGGGAGAGAAGATAAGGGTGGTACAGACCACCATTGACAGTGAAGAAGGTATTGTCACAGCCTCTGACATTCTTGACACACGCATGCGTGAGCGTCTCGACTGGAAGGATTTCGCCATTCTGTACCGCACCAACGCCCAGTCGCGCATCTTTGAGGAGAGGCTCCGCAAGCGCAACATACCATACAAGGTATACGGCGGGCAGTCATTCTACGAACGTAAGGAGATACGTGACCTGATAGCCTATCTCAGGCTGATTGTTAATCCTGATGATGAGGAAGCGCTCAGGCGAATCATCAACTACCCGAAAAGGGGTATCGGAGACACTACGGTGCAGAAGCTCATGGAGCTGGCCAGAAGCCTGGATGTCAGCATCTGGTCTATCATCTCATCACCGCAGCTTAGCGCAACCTACCTCGCCCATGCACTCAGGGCAAAGGTAAACCTCTTCACCGGGTTGATGATGCCTGTCATAGCTGTGGCGGAAACAGCCACAGCCTATGATATCGCCACCGCCATGGCCTCTGCCAGCGGAATAATCACCGATCTGAAGCAGGGCCAGGTGCCCGAGGAGATAGACAGGCTTCAGAACGTCCAGGAACTGTTGAACGGCATCAAAGAGTTCACCGAGGCGGCCGTCACCAACGGCGAGCCTGATGATATTGCCGCCTGGCTGCAATCCGTTTCGCTTCTTACCGATCAGGATCTTGAGAAACCGGAAGACCGTGACAAGGTCACGCTTATGACGATTCACTCAGCAAAGGGACTGGAATTCAAGTATGTACATATTGTTGGCATGGAAGAGAACCTCTTTCCCTCTGCCATGAACCTGTTCAATCCGCGTGCCCTTGAGGAAGAGCGCCGGCTCTTTTATGTAGCCCTGACGCGTGCCTGCCGGCGCGTCACACTGAGCTATTCGTTGAACAGGTATAAATGGGGGACGCTGGAGAGAGGCACCCCCAGCCGGTTCATCGGTGAGATCGAAAGTGAGTACCTGTGGTATCCACAGACAGGAGGCCTGCCCTTTGGGCAACATAAAGTGCAAGACTCCCGGCCTCCCGATGGGAAGAGTGAGCCATTACGGCCATCTCCTGTCGCCAAAAACATGGTCAGGCTACATGATACGCACAGCCCTGCCACGCAGTTAACTGATGCAGACCTGCAGCAGGGCGACAGAGTAATGCATGAGCGCTTCGGCGAGGGTGAGGTGACCACCGTTGAAGGGAAGACGCCAAACACCACAGCCATAATAGAATTCAAAAAAGCAGGGACAAAGAAACTCCTCCTGCGATTCGCAAAGCTGACAAAGCTATAGGCAGGTTCAAAAAGAAAGCCGGCTTTACGCCGGCTCCCTTAGTGAAGAATATGAAGTTCAAACAAATGGATGCTATAATTGATTATGCTTCTGTACCCGGTGTCACCTCCGGGTCTGAATCCGTTACCGGTATAGTCTCTACCTGATAGAGACCTCTCTCAATCAGAACAGAGTGATAAAGGGTTGCGTAAGAACTCTTGATCCACATATCGGAGACCAGCACGCCAATGATGAAACAGATAAAGCCAGCGATGTAGATAAAGAACCCGATGAATCCCATCAGAAAAATGGTCCAGCCATGTCCGCGGGTCAGCTTCCAGCTCTCTTCGGCAGCTCTGATCGGATCAAGATTTCTGTCAACCACCAGGTAAGGAGTGAATGCCAGTCGGCATGCGATAATTATTCCGGGCACAAACAGGCAGACGAGGCCTATACCCACAAGAGCAGTTACAAGGAGATGGGCAAGTACTATATTAAGGTAGTTTTTGCGAAACCCGTTGATCAGCATGTTAAAGTCGGGAGTAATCTGGCGTGCGGCCTGGACAAACATCATTTTGGCGCCGTACTTGAAAACCGGTCTTAAAAGGAAATAGTAGAGCAGGGCTATTAACCCCATAAAGGCAGCAGCGAGTCCAAAAGCCCCGAATCTGAAGAGATCCCCCATGTCAAAAGGCATGTGACTGAAATCACCGGGGCTAAAGCTATATTTTGCATTGAAGCCTGACATAGGTGAAGAGATGATTATCAGTACGAAAATCACCAGCAGCAGCCTCAGAAAATTATCCATCATCACCTTCCATCCTGTACCGTATGAGCCGCTGAAGGAAGGAACATAACTGTAAATTCTTTTTGATTCCATTTCTATTTGTTTTTCTGTTGTTAAAAAAATAATTTGTTGAAGCAAATCTATACCGGTATGCACACTGAGAATTCATACCTTAGTAGTGATTTTAAAAAATACTACTTTAGTATGCATTGTACTACTATCGTAGTTACTGTTTATCAACACATTACCTAATTCAATGAGATGGAGATCATAAGCCTGGTCATTTTTATTTTCACGGCAGCGATGGCTGCAGGAAGCATTCTGCTCCTCTCCCGGCTTATTGCAGAGCACTCAGCATCATTTGTCAGGTCACTTTTCTATCATACTATTTTTATCTCTGCTTTTGGCTTTTACGGTATCTGGGGGCAATTCATCATTATCGCCATGGCTGGCAGCCGTATTGATCCGGCACTGCTCTCCTCCATAACCGTCATCTCTCTGTTGCTCGGGCTGCCCTTCCTTGTCTTCGGATGGATGATGCTCATCCGGTTCAGCGCCGAAGCGGCAGGATATCAGATCAGGAATTATTTCACAATTACATTTCTCCTGATCAATTTCGGTATCATTGCGGCTCTTGTCCTTATCATTAAAGATATGGAATTCAGTGAAGCCCTTCCTCTCTTCAAATATTACTACTCTGTGGCGGCAGTTCTCTTCTCGCTTGTTTCGGCCTTTATGCTTATCAATGGCATATCTGCCTCACCAGGGAGGCGTGACCGTATATACCTTGCTCTCATTATTACAGCCGGAGCCGTTGCGCAGGCAATAATACTCATGTTTATCCCTCATTCAGTCTGGGTGGCCCTTATCTTTGTCTTTATCCTTTTTGCCATCATAACCTTGCTCCCACTGTACCTTACTTACCAGGCCGATCTTAAGTCTTGCAGCCCGTCTGATCCTCTTCAGTTGCCCCACGGTATTGAAGATTTTTTCAGGACTCATGAGATCTCGCCCAGGGAAGCTGAGATCATTGAAGAGATATGCAGGGGACTGAGCAACCAGGAGATAGCCAATAAACTCTTCATCAGCCTGCAGACGGTGAAGGATCATACGTCACGCATCTACATGAAGGCAAACCTAAGGAACAGGATGCAGCTCATGGCCCTGGTCAGGGATATGGATTCCACACGGGAGGGTTCAGGCACTGTTTAGAGAGAAATATCAAGGATATCCTGCAGTTTCCTGCCAGGAGTAAAAAGGCGGTTTGCCACAGGCCATACCTTCATCATATATTTATCCTGCCTGTCTCTGATGATCATAGCCAGCTCATTGTCCGCATCACTGTTATCCTGTGCGCCTGATATGTACCCAGTCATGATCATCACCTGCACAAGATCATTATAACGTCCAAGATTCCGCGTCATGGTATCAAGCTCTTTCTCCAGCAACTTTACAGATGACGGGTTCAGATGACGGAAATAGTCCAGCTGGTACATGAAAGTCTTCGCTTTCTTCCTGAACTCATGGATCCGCCGGGGTCCGGGTTTATGTCTGCATATAAGATATGCTGTAGCAGCAACACAATAGCTTCTGTCAAGCTCACCTAGCAGAAGATGTAAATCCGGTTCCTTCATGCCTATGAACCGGAGCCTCTGTTTGGCTCTGGTGAGCTGATCTGCTACCTCCCTGACAGTCTTTGCCTGCAGGCTGGCCTCCGCCCAGTTTGAGTAAGGCTTACGGAGCAGGTTCCTGATCTTCTCATTATCCTTTAGTTTGAGAAAGAGCTCCGGGTTATCCTTCTTCAGGGCCTTAACGGTCTTGCGCATAACATCTGTCTCTCTCCATGAAGCTAGTATGCGTCCGGTCTCCCGCCCGGCAAGATATTCCCTCCTGTAGATAGCTTCAGAAAGCAACGGCCTCACCAGCCTGACAGCCGCGCGGTGCTTCTTCATCATCACACGGATATCATGAATGGCGGCACCGCCGGGCAACGGCTGCTGGCCGAGAAGCCTCAGCGATCCGGAAATATAACCAGCCATCAATGCCTTGATCTCTTTCGTCTGCATGATCTCTTTTTCTGTCACTGATATTAATTAGCGCTTCATAAAGTTACAAAATTGTAATGATTCCTATGAGCAATAAGACCTACGATATTCTGAAAATCGTAGCGATCGTGATTCTGCCACTCATCCAAGCCCTCTATGTCGGCTTGAGCAAAATCTGGGGATTCGGATTCGGCGAACAAATCAACGCTACGATCCAGCTCATCA
>CAYQNT010000060.1:0-16468 GCA_964418865.1 uncultured Rikenella sp. | reverse complement strand
GAAAAGGAGTGCAGCAAACAGGAGTATCCCAAATACTTTCTTCATTGTCTTAATTTTCAATTTCTAACGTGCAAATGTAATTATTTAATTCTTATAACCGAGTTTCTGAAGAACCTGGTCGGAGAGATCATATCTCGGGTTTGCAAAGAGTATGTTTGACCCTGTGGAAGTGTCAAAAATAACCGCATAGCTTCCCTCGACGGATATCTCCTTAATGGCCTTCAGTATCTGATCCTGTATTGGTTTTACGAGTTCTTCACGCTTCTTGAAGAGTTCACCCTCCATTCCGAAATACCTGTTCTGCAGGTCCTTCACCTCTTTCTCCTTACCTATGATAGCCTCTTCCCTCTTTCTCTTCTGATCCTGCGAAAGAAGCACCACCTCTGCCTGGTAATCCTTGTACATCTGCTCTACTGCGGCATAGCCGTCTGCAACCTCTTTTTCCCATCCTTCGGAGAGTTTGTCAAGCTGCTGTTGTGCGGCAGTGAAGGCAGGTATGTTATTCCGTATGTACTCGCTGTCAACAAAAGCGAACTTCTGTGCCATGCCGCTAAGTGTTCCGGCGAGCACAATTACTGTCATGATAATAATCTTCTTCATAGCATTTTATTTGATAATTATTTACTCAAAATTGCTGACCTATTACAAAATGGAACTGGCTTCCTGAGTCTTTTACCTGGCCGCTGACAGCTGTATCAAACCCATAGCCCCAGTCAATACCGAGGAGGCCGAACATTGGCAGGTTGGCTCTGAGGCCTATGCCGGCTGAGCGTTTCATGTTGAAGGGATTGAAATCACCGATGCTGTACCATGCTCTTCCGGCTTCAAGGAATGCGAGGCCGTAGATGGTAGCCTGTGGGTTGAGTGAGATCGGGTATCGGAGTTCCATGGTGAGCTTGGTGTAGACGTTACCAGACTCAACCCATCTCCCTTCCTTAAATATTGTCGGTGTCAGCGAGCCGTTGGCATAACCTCTGAGGGCTATAACCTCACGCCCGTAGAAGCTGTATCCGGTCATGCCATCACCCCCCACATAAAAGTTCTCAAATGGTGACGGGCCTATATCTTTATTGTAAAAGCCAAGATAGCCAAAGGCAGCCTTGGCATTAAGAATGAGCTTCTGGTCTGTTGTGAGAGGAACGTAGTAGTCTGCCTTGAAAACAGCCTTGTAAAACTCAATCCACTTATACTTCTCCTCGTCAGAAAGGTTTGCCATGTTCTTGCCGCTGATGGCTGAGAATGGTGGTGTTGCCTGCAGTGACAGAGAGAAGGTAGATCCGCTGCGCGGGAAGATGTTGTTAGGGCCTGCAGAGAACCTGGTCAGCCTGGCGGTGAGTGAAGTCAGGTTGGCATCGCCGTTGGTGAAGAGAAACTGGTAGGAACTGTACTTGTTCAGGCTATACCTCTGATAGCTGGCTTCATATTGGACTGAGAAAAAGTCATCAGGCCATTCCAGCCTCTTGCCAAAGCCTATTGAGCCACCATCTATGGTCATAGACTGTCTGTCGTCAGCACCTTTTTTTGACCCGTTGGTCATCAACGACCTGAATGCAGAGATGGATAGGGTATTGGGCTTCTTGCCCCCAAGCCATGGCTCTATGAAAGAGACATTGTAAGACTGGTAAACACGGCCGTTTGACTGAGCTCTTATCTGCAACGCCTGGCCGTCACCTGAGGGATATGGTCTCCACTGATCCCACTTGAAGAAGTTACGCATTGCAAAGTTATTGAACCTCACGCCCACTGTTCCTACGAGCATGCCGGCGCCCCAGCCGCCTGATACCTCAAACTGGTCATTGGCTTTCTCCTCAAGAGGATAGAGCAGGTCAACCGTGCCGTTCACCTGGTCAGGCAGAGGCTGCGGGTTCATCTTCTCCGGATCAAAGTGACCAAGCACAGCCACCTGTCTTACCGATCGTATAATTTTTTCCTTGCTGAAGAGGTCTCCTGGCAGGGTAAAAAGCTCACGGCGGGCAACATGTTCATTGGTACGCGTGTTGCCGGTGATAATGACGTTGTTGAGGTTGGCAGGGTCACCTTCAAAGATCCGTATCTCAAGGTCTATGGAGTCACCGTCAACGTTCTTCTCAATAGGCGTCAGCCTGGAGAAGAGGTAACCGTTATTGAGATAGAGATTGCTTACAGCATCATCATCAGAGGAGAGCCTCTTGTCAATCATGGTCTGATTGTATATTTCACCTGAGGGGAAGTTAAAGACTGCGTTAAGCTGGTCCTTTGTGTACATGCTGTTGCCCACCCAGTCAATATTCCTCAGGTAATACTGTGTTCCCTCATTGATCTTAACCACAAGCACCATCTTGCCATCCTCAAGGCTGTAGGTAGAGTCGCCCAGTATGCGAAAATCCCGAAAGCCATTCTCATTATAGAACTCAACAAGGCTGTACCGGTCTTCCTCAAACTTACTCTCTATATATTTTGATCCCTTGAAGATGTTAAGGTCTTTCTGCTTGGTGTTCTTCAAGACACGACGAAGGCGCTTTGCGTCGAAGAAGTCATTACCCTCGAATTGAATCTGCTCAATCTTTACCTTTTGCTTCTTATTAACGATGATGTTGAGAATAACATTATTAGGCATGTCAGGGTCATCCTTCTGAACTATATCTACCTCAGTATCGAGGAACCCTTTCTCGATATAATGTTCTTTGATGGTACGCTCGGCCCGGTTAAGCAGATGAGCTGTCACCTGCGAGCCATTAGGAAGGCTCAGTTTTTCAGTCAGGTCAGTCTCTTCTCCTTTTCTTATACCCTCAAACTTCAGTGAAGACAGCCTGGGTCTCTCTTGCAGAAAAATATCAAGCCATACATTCTCTTCATCTTTGCCTGTGATAGTGATCTTCACGTCAGAGAAGAGCCCCTGGTCCCACAGTTTTTTTACAGCAGCGGTGATCAGTTCACCCGGTATATCCACCTTCTGTCCTATACGTAGTCCGGAGATGCCAATGAGAGCATTAGGTTCAAGGAACTTTACACCGGAGATGGTTATCCCGGCAATAGTATACTCCTCAGGATAAGTATAACTGACATATTTATCTTCAGTCTGGGCTGTGGCAATCAAACCCGTCATCAATAAAACAAAAAGGCAAAATATCCGCATAGGTTTTTCGTTCATCATCTCATCTGTTATCAGCGATCTGCTCACTGGTCTTACCATATCTTCTTTCCCTCTTCTGGAAATCTGCCACTGCCTTGTAGAAGTCCTGCTTACCAAAATCGGGCCAAAGTTTCTCTGTAAAATAAAGTTCAGTATATGCCAGCTGCCACAAGAGGAAGTTGCTTATGCGTTTTTCACCGCTGGTGCGTATCATCAGTTCCGGGTCAGGTATGTCTGAGGTGGCAAGATAGGCACTTATTGTCTTCTCATTGATATCCTCTTCCCTGAGCCCACCCTCTTTCACTGCCAGGGCAATATGGCGGCATGCTTCAATGATCTCCCATCTTGCGGAGTAGCTGACTGCCATTACAAGTGTCATGCGAGTACCTGATGAAGTTTTCTTCATGGTCTCACAGAGCCTGTTCCTGACGCTTACAGATAGTCGGTCAAGGTCGCCAATAACCTTAAGTGATATCTGTTTCTCCACGAAATTCTGTGTCTCATTATTGATTGAATCAACCATAAGGTCCATCAGGGCTGACACCTCCTCATCGGGTCTGTTCCAGTTCTCGGTTGAGAATGCATAAAGTGTCAGATATTTTATTCCCAGTTCTGCTGCTGCCTCTACGGTTTTACGGACAGCCTTCACACCCTGGTGGTGGCCGAAGATCCTCTCCTTGCCTCTTTTATGCGCCCAGCGGCCGTTACCATCCATAATAATGGCAACATGCTCTGGAAGCCTGGTCATATCTATCTGATCCTTAAAAGTCAATGCTGGTTATCTCCTTCTTTTTTTATCTTTTCCCATTTCTGCAAAAGCAGGACAGCCCAAAAGTTGATTGTACATTTTCCAGGTGATAGAAACTCCGAGAAAGCTGTACCAGTCGTTGTTGTGGATCAATGATCGAGCATCCTCAGGTGGCTCTAGGAGGTCAGTTATTTCATTGAGGCCATCCATCTTATCAGTAAAAGTTTTACGAAATCCATATTCGATTTCAACGCCTATGTGGTCAGCCACATTAACCTTGAAACCGGCAGAGAATGGAATAGACATAAAAGGGCCGGCAGAGCTCACTACTGAAAGAGCTACGCCGCCGGCAATATATGGTGAATAGTCAACGCGTCTGCTCCTGAAGGTTGAATAGGGGAAGAAATTGAATTCATATGTTGCCCCCAGTTCACCAAGAATAGATCCGAGAGGCATGATATAACCCCCCATGAGGTTTGCCCTGACAGCCTGACGGGGATTGAAGTTGTACCTGTAGAAGAGCTGGGCGGCAGGGCCAGGCTGATAAAAAACGTTGTTGGGATTCTTCTCTCCAATATATGTGATTACGCCTGCAGAGACGCCATAGTCAGCGCTGCGCTGAGACAGGGCAGGCAGTGCCGTCATGATTAGTATTATGAGTATCAGTCTGCTTTTCATTCTCCGGGTCATTGGCGTATCACTTGAACGAAGGCCATCCGTTCCGTGCAGTTTTGATCCTGTAATTAAATGTCACACTGAAGGTATGATAGACATCATTTCTTCTTGAATATGTAGACGTATATCCGTCGAGGTAATCTGAAAAAGCATACCTGCCAAGAAGTTCAACCCCTATAAGGATATTGGGATCAAGGGCCACCTTGGCTCCTGCACCTGCAGATATCACAGCTGTAAACCCCTTTCTTTTCAGTGTCGGATCCTTGTCCCATGCCTTCAGCTGGATACTATCGTTGCCTTTAAAGACATTGTATCCTGCTCCACCTGCGCCAGCGACGGCGTATACATCCATGCTGCGGAAAAATTCCTTAGCCCATGACCTGCTCATTGACCTGCCCCTGTTAGTCTGATAGAGAAAGCTGTTACGCCCGCGGTTTCTAAGGAAATAATATTCTCCAAGCAGCGCCGGTTCGAAGATTGAGGTGCTGGTCTCATATAGCCTGCGAGTGTCATTTGATCCTCTCAAGTCAGTGGCATGCAGCAAGGCATAGGTGAATGAAAGACGTGCAGCAATATTATCGGTGAAGAAGTACCTGAATGAGCCGTTAACATTGAAACGTGTCTGTTTTAATGTTATATCCCTCAGTCCCAGTGCGTTCTCCCCAATCGTAAATCCCCCTATGTCACCGTAGAACTGAGAGGTGCCGAGGCCGGCACTGACTTCATATCTCTTCATCTTCCACAACTGTGCAGATACAAATGGCGCAGAAAGAAGCACCACCATGCACACCAGTATCAGACGTTTAATCATCAGTCATCTTGCATTTGAGGATGCAAATATAAGTATTGTATAATATTAAAAACTTAAATATTCCTTAATTATTGTCAGTTACGGGGGTCAGCGCCCCACATCAGCTTATTCCTGAGAGTGCTAAAGAAATCGTTTCCGGGAGTTGTAACTGTCTTCAGCCTTGATCCAGCCTGACGCACCTCTGCCATAGTACCTATGGGCACCCTGATAGCCCTTGAATCACATGTCAGCAGAGACTCGCTGCTTCTCCCCCCGGTTTCAAGGGTGATAATGCTGCCTCCGGTGACGATTATAGGCCTGATGGTGAGGTTATGCGGTGACATGGGAATAATGATGATACTTTCATCCGTGGGTGAGAGTATCGGTCCGCCAACACTTAGACTGTAGGCTGTTGACCCTGTGGCCGTTGAGATTATCAGTCCGTCGGCGCGGTAGGTGTTGAGGAAGATACCGTTCACCTTGACGGTGATGGTGATCAGGTGCTGGTCACCCTTCTGCACAGTCACCTCATTAAGGGCCAGGGCGCTGCCAGGACTGAAAAGGCCTTCAGGTGAGACGATCTCAAGCATGCTGCGGCTGATGATCTCAAAATTCCCGGAGCAGAGCATATCAATTGATTGACCGATATTATCATCGGGAATATTTGCAAGGAAGCCCAGGCGCCCTGTGTTAATACCTGCCACAGGTATACCTGTTGAACGCACCTTCATTGCTGTCTCAAGAAAGGTGCCATCGCCACCCACGCTCATGATCATATAGACATCGGCAGGCAGGTCTGAAACCTCATTGAAGAGGATGACCCTGGCGTCACTCTCGAAATGTCTGCTGTTGGTCTCCATGACGTTGAGATAGATGGTAACCCCCCTTTCATAAAGGGCATCAATGAGCCGCAGCAGTCCGGCCATGGTTCTCTCGGTGAGACCCTTGCTATATAGAGCTATTGTTCTATCCATCAAGGTTAAAAATTACATATTGAGGTATTTCATGAGCTGGTTGTACCTGTCAGTGTAGTAGCGGTCCATCTCATCATTATCTGTCACCCAGGTAGTCACTTCATAGGAGTATCTCTCAAAAGTACGGATAATAGAGACCAGATCCGTGGTATTGATCTTAAGTGTTATCTCAAGACTGGTTGATTCAGGATTGGAGGTAATGTACATGCTCAGTATTCTGGCGTCATTGCTCTCAACGATCTGTGATATGCGGCTCATGGAATAGTCGCGCTGCAGTACCTGCAGTATGATCACTCCTCCCGGCTGGTCAACGGCAGAGACAGAAGCCATGCCGCTTATCAGCTCATTATTGGTGATGACACCCCTGTAAAGATTCTCATCGTCAACCACAGGTATGACAGTCAATCTGTGCCTGGCAGCCAGTGCCAGCACCTCAAAGATATGGGTGTTACCCCTGACCGAGGGGCGGGGCAGTGAGAGCGAGTGGTTCCCAATGGGTTCTCCTGGCTGGTTGAAGTCATAAATGTCACTGTCAGAGATAAGACCGAGGTAATCGCTCTCATTTACGATAGGCAGATGCGAGACCCTGAATATCTCCATCCAGTTGAGGGCGATCTGCCCTGTATCAGATGTTTTCAATGCAGGCACTACGTCGGATATCATCTCTATAGCAAACATTCATTCACTCATTAAGCGATTAAAAGTACGAAAAACTACGGATCATTATAACTTTGCATATTCAAACAACAGTTAAGTCATGACAAGGTTGAGCGTAAACATAAACAAGATTGCCACTCTCCGCAATGCGCGCGGTGGGAATGTCCCTGATGTAAGAGTGGCTGCCATCAGATGCCAGGCCTTTGGTGCAGAGGGCATCACGGTCCATCCCAGACCTGATGAAAGGCATATCAGGTACAGAGATGTATATGAGATCAGGGATATTGTCACTACAGAGTTCAACATAGAAGGAAACCCGGAGGATAAATTCATCAAGCTGGTTCTCGATGTTGTGCCGGAGCAGGTGACACTGGTACCTGATGCCCATGATGCCATCACCTCCAACTCAGGATGGGACACCAAGACCCACCTGTCATTCCTTACCGATGTGATCGCCGGCTTTCACGAAAAAGGTATACGTACCTCAATCTTCACCGGCACCGATCCTGTGATAATAGAATATGCTGCACGCACAGGCACTGACCGTATTGAGCTTTATACCGAGCCCTATGCTGATATGTACAGCACCGACAGGGTTGCTGCGGTAGCTCCTTTTGTCAGGGCGGCGAAAATTGCACGTGAGGCAAAGCTGGAAATCAATGCAGGCCATGACCTTGACCTGAACAATCTGGCGTGGCTGCGCAACCAAATCCCGTGGCTGATGGAGGTGTCAATAGGCCATGCACTTATTTCAGATGCTCTCTATTATGGTCTCGAGAATACTATCCAGATGTATCTGCGTGAGCTTAAAAAAAACTGAGGCGCCAGAGACCTGGGAGGTATCAGCTACCTGAGGTGTTTTTCAACTATTGTCCTCAGGACTTCAATACCGACACGATTCTCTCCTCCGCCGGGGATAATAATATCGGCATATCTTTTTGAGGGTTCGATGAACTGAAGGTGCGACGGTTTCACAGTTTTGTTGTAGCGTTCCAGCACCATCAGCACCGAACGTCCACGTTCAATAATATCACGCTGTATCACCCTTCCAAGCCTGTCATCAGCATCGGCGTCAACAAAGACCTTTATATCAAGCATGGCACGCACACCGGGGTCAACAAGCACAAGTATCCCTTCAACCACAACCACCTCTGCAGGCTTTATGGGGATAATCTCCGGTGACCTGACACAGGTGAGATACGAATAGATGGGCATGGATATAGGTCTCCCGGCCTTCAGCTCAGCGAGATGATGCATAAGCAGGGACCATTCAACGGCATCGGGGTGGTCAAAGTTGATGTTCTGCCTCTCTTCAACAGGGACGTGGCTGTTATCGCGGTAGTAGCTGTCCTGTGGAAGTATCACCACCTCTCCCGGAGGAAGCATCTCAATAAGTTTTCGTACAACAGTTGTCTTTCCTGATCCAGTACCTCCGGCAATCCCGACAGTAAGCATAAAATGATTATTTTTGTATCAAATGTAGTAAAATATATGTATGGTAAAGCATATCGTAATCTTTAAGCTCACCCCCCCGTTCACCCCTGAAGAGAGGGAAAAATCGGTCAATAAGCTCAAGGAGGTATTCGGACCGATAGGTAACAAGCTCAATTACATCATTGAATACAGGACAGGCATAAACATTCTTGACAGTGATCATGCCGGTGACTTTGTAATTGATTCCACCTTTGCCTCTTCTCAGGATCTGAAGAGGTATCAGAACAGTGAGCCTCACAGAGATGCAGTTGCCGCAGCATCAGGTATCAAAAAGGCAAAGCTTGTTGTCGACTATAATATTTGAACATGAGTTCACTATACCCAATCCGTTTCAAGCCTGTTCTCAGGGAGACTCTGTGGGGAGGCAGTGCCCTGAGAGAACGCTATGGCAAGAATGCCAGTGGCAGCACCACCATTGGTGAGAGCTGGGAGATAAGCGGCATGCCGGGCGCAAGCTCCGTTGCAGCAAACGGCTTTCTCAAAGGAAACAGCCTGGAGGAGATAGCAGAAGTATACATGGGTGATCTCCTGGGAGATCAGGTCTATGAGAAGTACGGCAATGAGTTCCCCTTATTGATAAAATTCATTGATGCCCGTGACAAGTTGTCTATACAGGTCCATCCTAACGACAGGCTCTCGGCAGAGAGACACCATGCCTGGGGCAAGACCGAGATGTGGTATATCATTGATGCAGAGCCAGGGGCAGTGATTTATACCGGCTTTAAAAGAAAGACCACAAAGGAAGAATATCTTAAATACCTCAGTGAGAAGAAAATTGATGAACTTATTAATGTTACTCCGGTAAGCCGCGGTGATGTATTTTTCATCCCTGCGGGGATGGTGCATGCCATCGGCGCCGGAATCATTCTGACAGAGATTCAGCAGACTTCCGATGTGACCTATAGAATATACGACTGGGATCGTCTTGATGCCTCCGGTAAGCCTCGTGAGATGCATACCTCACTGGCTCTTGACGCCATCAACTTCGGTCTTGACAGTAGCAACCTAATCAAAAAAACACCCGAGATCAATGCGACGATACCACTTGCCGCATGCCCCTGGTTCAATACCAGCGTGATCATGCTTGACAGACCCATGATCAAGGATTACAGCCTGACAGATTCATTCGTCATATTCATATGTACTGCCAGTATGGCCGTGATTGAATGTTTCGGCCAGAGAGAAGAGCTGAAGGCCGGTGAGACAATACTTATTCCCGCCTCAGCCGACAGTGTTACACTGATCCCACAGGGAACGGCCACACTACTTGAAGTATTTGTACCACTAAAATAAAATTGAAATGAAAAATCTGACAGTCCTGACAAGCATAATAGTAATGATAGTAGCCGTCTCATGCGGAGGCGGTACAGGTGAAGCCGGCGGAAAGAAAAAGGCAGGACATGTGCCTGACACTGGCTATACCGGCGTCCGGAGCTACATCAAAGACAACATCAAACTCAGGGAGGTGGAGTTCCGTAACGGGGTGCGCCAGGGCATGACCCGCACCTTCTACAAAGGTGGTGTTCTTGAACAGGAGATACCCTACACAGACGGAAAGAAGAACGGAGAGGCCACATGGTACTATCCTGACAGCAAGCTCTTCAGAGTCACTCCATACCTCAATGACACCATTCACGGAACGCAGATACAGTATTACAAGAGCGGCCGTGTCAAGGCCAAGATCAGTTTTGTTGAAGGCAAGAGACTACCCGGTATTGAAGAGTATATGATGAGCGGAGATAAGGTGACATCCTATCCTGAAATAAAATACAGGACCAATGACCGTTATAACGAGAGAGGATTATTCAAGTATTTCATAGAGATGTCAGATTTGGCCGAGAATGTGAAATATTACAGGGGTGATCTTGTAGATGGACTTGTGGATATGGACTCCCTGACACCCATGTTACAGACTGCCACCACAGGCTACCTCGACCTACAAAAGACACCTGATCACAAGGCTGACTCAATAGTTGTCATAGCATCATACCTTACACAATTCGGCAACAGGCTCTTTTATCGCCTTTCCTTGCCATTACCATATAAGGATTTAGATTAAGAAGCCATGTCACAGATACCCGCGCCGGCCACCTGGCATCAGGCTCACAACTATCAACTATTCATGAGAAATATAAAAGAGCAATGATAATAAGGTCGGCATCTTTCGTAACAAGCAGTGCGCAGATCAGTCAGCTGCCTCCTGCTGACCTCCCGGAATATGCTTTTATCGGGAGGTCAAACGTGGGCAAGTCGTCACTGATAAACATGCTTGTCGCAAAAAAAGGTCTTGCAAAGACATCCGGCAGCCCGGGTAAGACACAGACCATCAATCATTTTATCATCAATGAAAACTGGTATATTGCTGATCTCCCCGGCTATGGGTACGCCCGTGTGTCACAGAAGATGAGAAAGGAATGGGACAGGCTCTTCACCGCCTATTTTACAACACGTGAAAGCCTCATCCTGCTTTTTGCACTCATTGATGCAAGACACGAACCAATAGCGTCCGATCTTGCCTTCATGGAACGGCTGGCACTGAACGGTGTACCCTTTGCAAGGGTATTCACCAAGAGTGATAAGGTATCAGAGGCAGAGGCCAGGAAAAACAGGGATATCCATGATGCCACTATGCTTCGTACCTGGGAGAGCCTGCCGCCTACATTCATAACCTCCGCCGAAAAAGGGACGGGCAGGGTTGAGCTGTTGGATTATATAAGCGAGACAATGATATATTTTAAAACAGAAAAATGATCAATCATAAATATTAATTTAGCGGCATCATTCCGTGAAAACTACAAAAATCAATTCTCATGATCAGCAGAGCTCCTTTTAAGATCTTTTCATGCACATCATCATTAGGAATAGCTAAAAAAATATCAGACCATCTTGGCATTGAGCTTGGCAAGAGCACCTTGCTGAATTTCAGCGACGGTGAGTTTCAGCCATGCTTTGATGAGTCAGTCAGGGGTTGTCATGTTTTTATCATTCAATCTACCAATCCACCAGCCGAGAATCTTATGGAGCTGCTTCTGATGATTGACGCCGCCAAGAGAGCCTCTGCCTATAAAGTTAATGCTGTCATCCCCTATTACGGATATGCCCGCCAGGATCGCAAAGACCGGCCCAGGGTATCACTCGGAGCCAAGCTGACAGCTGATATGCTGACTAAAGCAGGTGTAGACCGGATAATAACGATGGATCTTCATGCTGACCAGATACAGGGCTTTTTCAATGTGCCTGTTGACCATCTCTTTGGCTCAGCGCTCTTTGCGCCTTATATACGCAACCTCAACCTGCCAAACCTCACTATTTCGGCACCCGACATGGGTGGCTCAAAAAGGGCAAATGCCTATGCACGTTATCTTCAGAGTGAGCTGGTGCTGTGCTACAAGCTAAGGAAAAAGCCCAACGTTGTTGAGCAGATCTCCGTCATTGGAGATGTAGAGGGGCGCCATGTAGTGATTGTTGATGATCTTGTTGACACTGCCGGAACTCTCACATTTGCAGCAACAGTGATGAAAGACCGCGGCGCACTAAGCATAAGGGCAGTGGCTACGCACCCTGTTCTCTCAGGTAATGCTATAGAGAGAATTGAAGAATCACCCCTGGTGGAGCTCGTGGTGACAGACAGCATTCCAATGACCGTGCGTTCAGAAAAAATCAAGGTTCTTTCCGTAGACGAGGTCTTTGCTGAAACAATAAAAGCGGTTTATACTAATACCTCTATCAGCTCTGGTTTTGTTTTCTAACCTTTTTAGCTATATTTGCAGGCCAATTTTTAAAAAACGTCAAACGTGTGATGGGAGGTTGCCGGGCAAGTAACCTTGAGTAGCACAACAAATTAAAGACTAATGAAAACCATTGAGATCAATGCCGTCTCACGCGATCATTTCGGCAAAAAGAGTTCAAACAGCCTGCGGGCAGAGAAGAACGTACCCTGCGTAATGTATAGGGAAGAGGGTAATCTGCACTTTTATGCGCATGAAAACGTATTCCGCGGACTGATATATACCCCGGAGGTTTATATTGTCAGCCTTGTCGTTGACGGTAAGAATTATAGTGCCGTAATGAAGGATATGCAGTTCCATCCGGTGACAGACCAACTGCTACATATAGATTTCATGCAGGTATCTGAAAATAAGCCGGTGACTATTGATATTCCTATAAAAATCACTGGTACATCCATCGGAGTAAAAGCCGGAGGCAAACTGAAGGTAAGACGCAGAAAGCTTCATGTAAAGGGGCTGACGAAGTATCTTCCGGATCACTTTGTCATTGATATTACTTCCATCGATATTGGACAGTCAATCAAGATCGGTGACCTCTCATATGAAAACCTTGAGATCATTGACAACAAGCGCGCAATGATCATATCGGTTGACGTCTCACGCATCTCTCTCAAGGATGAGGAAGCTGCTGCTCCTGAAGCTGAAGCTGCTGCTGAAGAGACTCCTGCAACAGAGAAGGAATAAGCCTGCCTTTGTAAAGGAATGAAGTATCTTATCGCCGGACTTGGCAACATAGGCGACGAGTATAAAAATACACGGCATAACGTCGGATTTATGGTACTGGATGCTGCTGCTGCAGCATCCGGTATCTCTTTTACAGACCGCCGTTACGGTTTCGTAGCCAATATGCGTTACAAAAACGCTGAACTGATCCTTCTCAAGCCATCTACACTGATGAACAGAAGCGGCAATGCAGTGCGTTACTGGCTGCAAAAAGAGAAGATAGCCCTTGAGAACCTTCTTGTGATAGCCGATGATCTTTCAATACCCACCGGTAGCATCAGGCTCAGAGCTAAGGGAGGAGCCGGTGGCCATAACGGACTCACAAACATAAGCGAGATCATAGGGACGGATGAATACGCACGGCTACGTGTAGGTATAGGGAGTAACTACCCCAGAGGCGCGCAGGTCAACTACGTTCTGGGAGAATGGATAGCCGATGAACTGGCTGTCATCAATAAAAGGCTCCCCCTGGCAGTTGAGATAATAAAATCATTTGTGACTGCAGGATGCGAGCTTACAATGACTGCATTCAATAAGGAAGGTAAAAAAACCGGGGATGACAACGGGGATAAGCGAGAGGATAGATAAATACCTCTGGTTTGTCAGGCTCTACAAATCACGCAGCGCCGCCACCGAGGCATGCCAGAAAGGAAGGGTCATAGTGGCAGGTAAGCCTGTCAAGCCGGCCCACATGATCAGCGTGGGAACCACTCTGCTCATCAGAACCCCGCCGGTAACATACACCTATATGGTCACAGGCCTGCCAAAAAGCAGGCTCAGTGCAAAGCTGGTCAGTGAATTTATCAGTGACCTGACGCCTGATGATGAAAAGAACAAGCTGGTCACGATTAAAACCGCTTACGGCTACAGACAGCCTGGAAGCGGGCGTCCTACAAAAAAGGATAGGCGCGAGATAAAAGATTTCCTCGAATAATTTGACTACCAGTCAGGCTCAATGGTGGTATAAATACCTAAAAACCACTTATGCTCCGTTAACAAACTGTAATTTCACTCCGCAGGGAAAAACTTTTTCTACCTTAGTCTCCGCTATAGCCCGGGGTCATTAGTGTTTAGGTACATAAGGTAAAGCAGATTACGGAATGGGAAAGAATAATATTGAGAAGTATGATATTTTCTATCAGCTTCTGAAAAAATATGTCGATTTCTGGCATAATTACATTTTTTACCGCAAAGTACTGGCTTACGGTAAGGATAATCTTGATTTTTCGGTGCCAACTATACTGGCACCTAACCACCAGAACGCCCTCATGGATGCCATGGCTGTCATCGGCACCCTGGAAAGACAGCTGGTCTTTGTAGCCAGGGCAGATATCTTCAAGAAGAAATTCATTGCACGGATCCTCTACTTCCTTAAGATACTGCCGGTATACAGAATAAGGGACGGATATGAACATCTTAAACAGAATGATGATACTTTCCATGACCTCCTCAGGGTCATGGAGCACCGTAACGGTGTAGTCATTCTCCCGGAAGGCAGCCATGCCGAATACCGGAAGCTGAGGCAACTGAAGAAAGGTGTCTGCCGCATAGCTTTCCAGACAGCGGAAGCCGGCAGCTTCAGCAAAGAGATACACATCGTGCCTGTAGGCCTTGAATACTCACACTACTGGCGTTTCAGGCAGGTGCTTACCGTGGTTTATGGCCATCCCATACGTGTCTCTGAGTACTACGCATCATTCAAAGAGAATCCCAACAGGGCAATAGTTGAACTGCGTGACCGGCTCTCGGAGGAGATGAAGAAGGTTATGGTCCATATAGAAGACGAGGAAAACTATGAGGCCATCAATGAGCTGCGGAGCATTATCAATGAAAAATACAGTGACAGAATAAAGTATCCTAAGCTTTTCCGTGACAAGAGGCTGGTAAGCAAATTGAGTGACCTGCACGCCTCTGACCCGGAAACCTACGGTAAGATCTGTAGTGAAACCCTCGCGGTGAGAGATATGGCAACAGATCTTAATGTCACCTACAGGCATCTGAGGAAAAAAAGGCACCCATTCGGATGGCTGCTGCTCTCTTCGGTGTTTCTGCTGCTCACCCTGCCACTGTTCATTCTGGGAGCTCTCCTGAACATATTAACCTTTCAGGTATCATACATCCAGTCTATTAAGTCAAAAGACCCGGCGTTCATCAGTACGGCAAGATATGGGATCTTCCTTGCGCTCAGCTTTATCTTCGGTCCTCTCTATCTGATCCTTGCCTTTATCTTTATCAAGCCCTGGTGGATGGCGGTCATCGCATTTCTGATGATACCCGTGCTGGGCCTCATGGCCTGGAACTGGTTTCTTCTCTTCGTCAGAACCAAGGGCGGATTCAGGATATGGAACCTGATACGCACAGGCAGCCCTCTCTTCATCAGGCTGCGTGACACATACAACAGCTTAATAAAAAATATTGCAGCACTCTGACCATGAATGATATATTTACAGATAAGGTTGTCTGGATCACCGGCGCATCTTCCGGCATAGGCAGGGAGCTGGTCAGAGCCTTTGTCAAAGGTGGCAGCAGGGTTATTGCATCATCAAATGATAGCGAGGGACTGCAATCAGTAGTTGCCGAGTGCTCCCCGATGAAAGGCAGCGTCTCTTCCTTTATGTTTGACCTGGGAGAAACAACAGACATAGAAGAGCTGGTGGCAGGGGTTATCAGCAAAGAGGGCAGGATAGATATGCTGATTAACATAGGAGGGGTAAGCCAGAGGGCACTGATCACTGATACGCCACTGTGGCTTGACCGAAAGATCATGGAGATCAACTACTTCGGCACTATTGCCCTCACCAAGGCAGTATTACCCTATATGATATCCAAAGGTGGAGGGCATATTGCTGCTACAAGCTCCATTACAGGCCGCTTCGGATTCCCTCTGCGTTCAGCATACTCAGCATCAAAACAGGCATTGCATGGCTTCTTCGAAACACTCATGCTGGAATATAAGAAAGACAATATCAGGGTCTCAGTACTAATACCGGGAAGGGTTAGGACCAATATCTCACTTCATGCACTTACAGCCACGGGGAGTGAGCATGGCAAGATGGATGAAGGGCAGGCTGGCGGTGTGACACCGGAAGAAGCTGCCAGACAGATCATCAGAGGGTTGAGAAAACAGAAAAGGGAAATACTTGTCGGCAGCAAGGAGCTGCTGATGCTTAAAATCAGAAAATACATGCCGGCACTCTTCTTCAGGATAGCAGGCAATATTAAATCAATGTAATTGCTTTATGAATACCAGGGGATACATAATTAGAGGGATACAGCAGATAGGCATAGGGGTCAATGACCTCAGCGAGGCCTGGGAGTGGTACATAAGAGCTTTCGGAATGGACTGCCGCATATTTGAGGATAAGAATGAAGCACGGCTCATGCTGCCATATACTGCAGGTGAGCCACGGAGCAAGCACGCTGTTCTGGCGATGAATCTGCAGAGCGGAGGCGGGTTTGAAGTATGGCAGTTTAAAGAGAGAAAACCACAATATCCCGAGCACGAAG